>CAYWBK010000484.1:0-4797 GCA_964455745.1 uncultured Armatimonadia bacterium | reverse complement strand
CATCGTTTTCATCGCTTCAAAGCGCCGGAACCCGGCATGACAATCGCCTCGAAAACCGCCGTTTGCCTCTCCCCTCCCGGTACGGGAGGGGTGGCCCGCCGCAGGCGGGACGGGGTAGGGCTGTCGCCTTTTCATCGCTTCAAAGCGCCGGAACCCGGCATGACAACTGCTTCCGATCCGAAAGGTAAACCATGACCCCTAACCCGGTACTCCAGACACTCCGGTCAGGCGGAATCGCCTTCGGCACCATGTTCCTGGAAATCGCCTCCCCCGGAACCTGCCAGATCGCCCGTCAATCCGGCTATGACTTCCTGATCCTCGACACCGAGCACTCCTGGCGCGGCATCGAGACAATTGCCTGGCTCCTGCGCGCCGCGCGCGACATCGGCCTCCCGGCAATCGTGCGCGCCCCCGCCTTCCAGGGCCAGTGGCTGACCCGGTATCTCGATCTGGGCGCTGCCGGCCTGGTCATCCCGAGGGTGGAGAGCGGCGACGAGGCCAAAGCCATCGTCGACATGATCAAGTACCCGCCGACCGGCACACGTGGCCTGGGCAACGGCATTGCGCACGATGACTTCGCCCCGCCCCCGGCTGCCGAGTTCGTTCGGTGGGCCAACGACAACATCCTTCTTGCGCTGCAGATCGAAACCGCCAAAGGGGTTGCCAACCGCGAGGAGATCCTCGGCACGCCCGGCGTTGATGCCCTGTTCATCGGGCCGAACGACCTCGCCCTGAGTATGGGCCACCCCGGTGAATTGGGGCACCCCGAGGTCGTCGCCGCCATCGACGCCACCTTCCAAACAGCGCAAGCGCTGGGTGTTGCCCCGGGCATGCACATGTTCGATGTCGAGGGCGCTCGCCGCTGGGTCTCGCGCGGAGCCCGCTTTGTGTGCTATTCTTCCGATGCGGGCCTAATCATTACCAACAGCCGCCGCGACTTGGATGCAATCCGTCGCCCCGAACAGGAGAGCTGAGAGTGAGACCGAAGGTACTCGTCATCGCAGGGCTGTTCCAGAAGGCGGGTTCCGCCCGCCAACCGCTCATCGACGCCGGCTTTGAGCTCATCGACGCGCCCACCGCCGGGCCGCTGACCGAGGATGAGTTGATCGCGCTCTTGCCGGGCTACGACGCAGTGGTCGCCGGCATGGAGCCATATACCGACCGCGTGCTGGCGTCGCTCCCACAACTCAAAGCCATCGCCCGCTGGGGCGTTGGCGTCGACGCCATCGACCTGGACGCAGCCACGCGCCACGGCAAGATGGTCCTCAATACTCCCGGCGTCCTCGCCGACGCCGTAGCCGACCTCGCCTTCATGTTCGTGCTCACACTGGCGCGGCGTCTGCGCGAAGCCGACGATCGCGTCCGTTCGGGAGGCTGGGGAGAAATCGAAGGCGTTTCCGTCTGTGGCAAGACTCTGGGCATCGTGGGCCTGGGGGCCATCGGCCGCGCTGTCGCCCGCCGCGCCGGCGGCTTCACGATGACATGCCTGGGCTGCGACCCGATGCCCGATCACGAGGCTCTCGTGGGCTTGAATGTGCGCTTGACCAGCCTCGACGAAGTCCTCGCGGCGTCCGATTTCGTGTCCTTGCATGCGAAAACCACGCCCGAAAACCGCAACATGATCGGGGAAGCTCAGCTTCGCCGCATGAAGCCCTCCGCGTACCTGATCAACACAGCCCGAGGCGCACTAGTAGACCAGGCTGCGCTCGCCCGGGCATTGCAGGAGGGCTGGATCGCGGGCGCAGGGCTGGACGTTCTGGAACGCGAGCCGCCGCCGGGAGACGAGCCGCTTCTCCGTCTGCCCAACTGCCTGATCACGCCGCATTGCGGCTCTTGTACCACAGAGACCGCGGCTGCTGTCAACCAACTGGTCTGCGCCAACATCATCGAGGCCCTCTCGGCGCATCGAGCCAGCGAGCGCCCGACGTTCCTGGTCAATGCCGAAATGTGGGATGTCGGCAGTTGAACAGCGCCGCTCTTTCGGAGGAACTCGCCACCTGCGAACGGCGACCTCACCCTCGACCCCTCCGCAAGCGGAGGTATGTGTTTAGCGACACCTCCTTCAGACCATGTGGCAGCGCGATTTATCGCGCGGATCACGTCGTATGATTACCAACGCTTCGACTTCGACGGAGTGCTTGCTCGCAGTTGACGGCGTACTGGGCGGAGGGCAGTTCGGCCCGCATCTGGGGCGATAAATCGCGCTACCACATGGTCCGAGGAAACAGTCGCTGAACAGGTACAAGCGGAGGGGGGAAACGTCAACGTCGCGCGGAAACGGCGGCATTGCCGAATCGGCGGTCAAGATATCCGGCCTGCCGTTCACGTTCGTAGATCACCACCTCGCACCACAGGAGACAACTACGTTGAAGTGCGGCATATATGTCCGAGCAGTCAGGTCGCAGGCGTCCTCCACGAGGCACTTCGAGGAGTGCATGGCCCTTGCCGAGACGTTGGGCTTCGGGCCCGACGACATCATCATGTTCGATGAGGGGCGACGCAGCGGCGACACTTGGTGGCGGGGCGGGGGCCCCGCAGGCTCCGGCAGCCGCGTCGAACTCGCGAGGCTGCTCAAGGCCGCCGCCGATCACGAGATAACGACCGTCATCACCTACGGTAGGAGCCGAATCGCCAATAAGCCCCAGATATGGGACGCCTTCGCCGCGAAGCTCCAGGAGTACGGCGTTGAGCTGGCGCTGTGCGCTCCTGAAGACGGACTGGACGAGGACGCCACGTCCGACGACGCGTCCACTCCCAAGGCGTGGCGGGTCGGCGCTACTCCGGAGCGACGCGCCCAGCCGTCCAAAAGCTCCCAACCCAAAGCATGGCGCGTCGGGAAGCCACGGGCCGGCAAGGGCCCCGAAGCCCCCCGCCCGGTCACTGCCCGAAAGCCCGGAACCAGGAAACGCGGCGGGAAAAAGCAGCCGGGGCCGCCCTCCGCGATCGGGCGGCTCTTCGCGGGCGTGCGCGCTGTGGTAGCCGGTCCCCCGCCCCCGCCGCCTTACGAGGCGCTGCCCATCCCTGACGCTGAGGAGATGAAGCGCCGTTGCGCCATTTACGTGCGTTCTTCGCGCCGTGTGGGCACTGCCGAGAGCATCGAGGCCCAAATCGCCCGGTGCTTCCGGGCGGCGCAGCGCCTGGGGTTCTCAGAAAGCGACGTCGCGATCTACGATGACGGGCTTAGCGGTGGAGATACGTGGTGGTCAGGCCTGGAGCACGGCGGGTCGAGGTCGGCTCTGGGGGCGTTGGTGGAGGCCGCCCGAACGGGGTACGTCAACACTATCATCGTCGCTACCTCTCCCGCCCTGTCGCACATCGACCCCATCGTCACCGCGTTCATGTCCGAGGTGGTCGAGCCCAACGATGTCGACTTGGTGCTTTGCGATCAGCGCCCCGATCTGACCGTGGAAACGGAAGAGGAAGCTCAGGCGCGGGATGCCGAGGGGCGGTCCGCGGCCAGATCCGCCGGACGCTCCCTGATCCGGGGCATCGGCTTCATCGCTGCAGGGGCCGCCCTCGTGTGCATTATGACCGTGATAGCCAAGGGTATCGTCACCGAAGGGCGCGCCGAATACCGGGCGATGCGTGCTGCAGCCGCAAAGGCCGGCACTCCGATACCCGGCCAGGAGGGGCAGCAGGCCCCCGGTCCGATGTCCACGACTGCGCTCGGGTACTATCTGCGTTTCGTGCAATCGAACCTTGCCAACGGCGATTTGGACGCAGCAATTGCGAAGGCCGTCCAGGCGACCCGCACGGCGCCCCAAGACCAAAACGCCGCGATCTGCCTCGGAATGCTGTACGCCGCCAAGCGCGACGTGTCGGCCGCCGACAAGCAGCTACTTGCCGCCATAAGGCTCAACCCGAAGAACCCCGAGCCCTATACTTTCCTCGCCTCCCTGCGGTCGGATCGGGGAGACGCGGCCGGGGCTGAAGCCATCCTCCGCCAGGGAGTCGGTGCGGTCCAAGACCCACGAGGGGACATCGCACTCGCGGACTTTTACGCGCACTCCGGTCACGCCGACAAAGCCTGCGCGGTCCTCAAGGCCGTCGTAGCCAAGCTGCCGGGCAATCCCGTCATCCGCCACGCCTACGCTGTCGACCTCCTCAGAGCAGGCAACACCGGGGGCGCGCAGGAGCAAATGCAACTGCTGCAAGACAAGTTCCCGGGTTCCGGGCTGGCGGAGCTGCTCCAGGGCGAGCTGGACCTGCTGGGGAACGACCCCAAAGCCGCAGCGCCTGCGCTCACCCAGGCCATCACGGTGAACCCTCACCTGGCGGAAGCTCACCGCACCCTCGGGACCGTCTACTCCTTGCAGGGGCAGTATGCCAAAGCCGCGGATTCCTACGAGAAGGCAATCGCTGCGGGTGCGGTCGACCCACTGACCTTCAACGAACTGGCATATATCTATGCGACGACGAACAACAACCTCCCCGCGGCGGTGAAGCTCGCGGAACTCGCTGTGGCCATGTCGCCCGGGGACCCGCACATGGAGGATACGTTAGGGTGGGCGCTATACACCGAGGGCGAATACCCGCGGGCTTTGGAGGTTCTCAAGCAAGTGGCCGCTGAGCCGAAGGCCACTCCAACGCATCGCTATCACTTTGGAATGGCGCTACTGAGGGCGGGCGACCCGTCAGGCTATAAGAAGATACAGGAGGCTCTCGCCGCGCAGCCAAAGGCCGAGTGGGCGGACAGTGCCACAAGGGCGCTCAATGGCAAGCTGGATTAGCGCCGATACTACTCACATAGCTGTGGGGTGTCTTCACCGGCGAAGCAGGTGAAGACGGGGACCCCAC
>CAYWBK010000483.1:0-4810 GCA_964455745.1 uncultured Armatimonadia bacterium | reverse complement strand
CTCCCTTGCGCTCTTCGAGCGCGTAGGGAGGGGGGAACGGCGGACGGCAACGACGAACGGCAACGACGAACGGCACCTCACCCCCGGCCCCTCTCCGCGAGTGGAGAGGGGAGAACGGCAACCACGGGCGAAACGCCCGCATTACGCGACTTTCTCTATCATCCCAGAACGGGAGGCCCTACCGAATGCGCTACTTTGTCTCAGTCTGTGCCATTTCCATTGCCCTGTGCGCCGGTGTGCGCGCTGAGGTCGTCGTCCGCGAATCGTTCGAGGACCCTTCGCGGTTTTCGTGGCAGAAATCCTGGGGGCCGGCGAAGATTACCGACGAGCGGGCCCAGGACGGGAAGTATTGCCTGAAGGAAGAAGTCGAGAACGAGCACGGCCTGTCCGTGTACTTCCTCGAAATGCAGGCGATACCAGGCGCGAAATATACGCTGACCGGGTATGTCTACGTGCCGGGCAACCAGGCGAAGAAGGTCAAGCCGTGTCTGTCTTTGAACCGGCGGGACTGGGGCATCCTCGCCTCGGCGACCACCGACAAGACCGACGAGTGGGTGCCGCTGAAGGTGGAGTTCCAGAATAAGTCCGACCGCTTCATCCGCATTCAGCTCTACGAGGACGGCCAGGTCGCCGGTCAGGGCGGGGCCGTCTTGTACTGGGACAATATCGTGCTCGATGTCGAAGGAGGAGTACAGCCCGTGAATCAGCGCAAAGGCGTGAGCCCGGATGTGATCAAAGGCCTCGAGATCAAGACAGCCGGGAACTGGCAGCTTACCGTCACAGCCGGGGAGTGCGAGATCGATGGCCGCAATGTCGTTGTGGCGAAGGACCAGACGGTCGCGATCAGCCCGCCGGTCGAAATCCCGGTGGTCGATGAGAAGGTCATTCTGGGCGACGCCAAACCGGAGAGCTACAACGCCGGCACGCGGCTGCAGTTCGGCACCATCGAGGGCATCGGGTGCCATGATTGCATCGACCCCACTTCCGTGGTGGTGCGTTCCGCGCTCGGCGGCGGGGATGTGTATACCGAGGGCAAAGACTATCTGCTCGAGCACGTCTGGGGCGGGCTGGGGCGGGTCGCTGACGGGCGCATCAAGGCCGGGCAGCCGGTGTACGTCTCCTACACGCACGGGCTTCAGCGGGTGGATACGATCCAGGTCGGGCCGGGCGGGGATGTGCAGGTGCGGCAGGGAATCTCCAACAAGACCACCCCCATTCCGGCCGGGGCCGATGAGTATCATCTCGCCCTGGCGAACGTCTACATCCCTTACCACTGCAAAGGCCTTACCGATGACCAGATCTACCCCATCGGGGAGGCCTTCCGCGGCCCGGGCGTCGACTGGGTCGATGCTCAGCGGGCGACCATTCCCAAGACGCTGGAGAAGCTGCGCAAGGGCGAGAACGTCACCATCGTCACGTGGGGCGATTCGGTCACGGCAGGCGGTTCGGCGAGTTCACCCGAGAAAGCCTTCCCGCTGCTCTTCGCCAACACGCTGCGCGGCAAGTACCCCGATGCGCGCATCAAGCTCATCAACGCGGGAATCGGCGGGAGCAGCACCTGGGGGCGGCTGAAAGACATCCAAGCCGAAGTCATCGCTTTCAAGCCCGACCTGGTGACCATTGAATTCGTCAATGACATGGGCATGGACCGCGACACCGTCTTCCAGCACTACAACTCGGCCATCGACCAGATTCGCGCGGCGGGCGGCGAGGTCATCCTCATCACCCCGCACTTCGTGATGCCCATGTGGATGCCGAACTTCAAGACCGGCTGGGAGCCCGAGTCGCGCGCGACGGTGACGTTCCTGCGCGAGTTCGCCAAGCAGAAGGGCATCGGCCTCGCGGACACCTCGAAGCGCTGGGAGCACCTGTCTATTGAGGGCATTCCGTATGTGACGTACGAATACAACGGCATCAATCACCCAGATGACCGGGGGCACCGGATGTTTGTGGATGAGTTGATGAGGCTGTTCTGAGCGGCAACGGCGAACGGCCCTACCCCGCCCGCTTCGCGGGCACCCCTCCCGTACCGGGAGGGGAACGGCTAACAGCTAACGGCCTCCTACCCCCCTTACCCCCCTCCCTCGTAGGGAGGGGGGGAAACGACGAACGGCGGCGGGCGAAACTCCCGCCCTACGCGACATCCCCGGAGTGCCCGGAGGTGATGCGAGTGGAGCAAAACTACGCAGTCCGGGGCATCTTCATCCTCTTCGCGGTGGGGGGCGCGATGGTGGTGTTCGCGCGCAGCTTCGCCTACTGGCAGGAATGGGAGCCGCGGAGCCTGCGGATCAGCGGGCTGATCGTGATGCTCGTAGGCGTCCTCTTCGTGTTCGACGAGCTGGGGCCGCTCAGCGCGCTGAAAGCCCTCCTGGGGGCCGGGCTGACCGCTGGGGCGTACATCTGGCAGGATGTGCTGCTGGAGCGGAAGGACGAACTGCGACAAGAGGCCGAACGCGAGCGTCTGCTCGACGACCTCGACCGAGAGAAACGACAAGAGTAGGTTCGCCCGGCGGTCGAGGGCGGTCCGATCACACGAGGTGTCCGATGTTTGCTTCGCGTTTGGCAGTGTTGGTTTGTGCGTTGTGTGCCTGCTGCGCCTCCCTTGCGCTGGCCACTGACGGCCTCTCGCCTGCGGGGCGATACGTCGGCAGTGCGTTGGGGCTGCTGCAGCAGATCGAGTCCACCATCGGCGCGATTTCGCAGGCGGGAGACACCATCGCCGCGCGCATGGTCGCGGGACACAGCCTCTATCTCGGCGGCTCATACGAGGGCTTCATCGTCGAGGGGTACTACCGCGCCGGCGGGATGATGAAGGCCGGATGGCTGAAGAAGGCCGAAGACCTGAAGGCAGGCGACGTACTCCTGCTCGGCACGGTGGAAGCTGCTGACCCGAAGGATGTCGCCTTGGCGGATGAAGCGCGAAAGCGCGGGGCGCTGGTGGTGCGGATCGGCCCGGGCGGGCGACAGGCCTCTCCGGGGGAGATCGACCTGACCGTCCCGTGCAAGGCCGTGACCGCCGACCGTGAGGCGGGGACACTGCCGCTCGCGTCGGTCGGTGACATCATGACGCTATGGGCGCTGACAGGGGAGATCGCCGGCGGTTGCACCCGGCGCGGGAAGATGACGCCGATGTTCCAAAGCGTCCTGGTCCCCGGCGGGATCGAGCGCAACAAGACGCATCTGGAATTGCAGTGGGAGCCAACCTGCCCGCCGGCGCAGAAGCAGGGCTTCCTGGGGCGGACGTATCTCGCGCGCCTCGGCGAGTACCTGCGGGCACTGCAGGCCACCCAACTCGGGAAATTCGCGGAGGCGGGCAGGCTGGCGCGCGAGGCGAAGCAGGCCGGACACCACGTCTACGTCATCCCCTTCGGGCACCTGCCGCCTTACGAGACGGCGCTGGCCGCCGATCCGGGCGTTTTCGAGAAGCTGGCACAGGACACCAACGGGCAGTCGCTGACGAAGGTGGTGCGCCAGGGGGACGTCGTGCTGTACATCGGCTACTACGAGCTTCCGCCGGACATCGCGAAGGCGGCCCACGACGCCGGAGCGAAAATCGTCAGCTTCGTCTCCGGCAAGCCCGACCGCCCGGCGACGCAGATGGGCGCGGACATCAATATCGTCGCCTGCTGGCCGTTTGGCGACGCGGCGGTCGAGATTCCGGGGTATGATGTGGCGATCCTGCCGCCATCCGGCGTAATGACCTCGGTAGCGTACTGGATGCTGGTGGCGGAGGCGATGGGCGATCAGCGCCGCGGGCGCTCGGACGCCGGACAGACCCAGAAAGACTCGAAAGGAAAGACGATTGCCTTGAACGACACCCTCACACACAGCGCTCCGATTCCGCTGTGGCGCAACGGCGCCCCGGGGCTTGACACCGCCACGCCGCAGGAGACGCCGACGATCACGCCGTACCTGCTGGAAGACGGCAAGGTCCACGGGGCGGTCATCGTCTGCCCCGGTGGCGGGTACGCCGGGCGGGCGCCACACGAGGCCGAGCCGATCTCGCGCTGGCTGAACCGGGCTGGTTTTCACTCGTTTGTGTGCGCCTACCGAGTCGCCCCGTACAAACACCCTTATCCGATGCTGGACGCCCAGAGAGCGATCCGCTGGGTCCGCTTCCATGCCGAGGAGTACAACATCGACCCGAAGCATATCGGCATCCTGGGATTCTCCGCAGGCGGGCACCTGGTGTCCACCGTCGGCACGCACTTCGACCAGGGCAACCCCGCGGCCATAGACCCCATCGACCGCGTGGGGTGTCGGCCGGATGCGCTGATCCTCTGCTACCCTGTCATCAGCTTCGGGCCTTATGGCCACCACGGCTCGATGGTCAATCTCATCGGGGAAAACCCGCCGGAGGAGCTGCGACTGTCGCTGTGCAACGAGCTACAGGTGACGGCGCAGACGCCGCCGTCATTCCTATGGCATACGGCGAATGACGAGGGCGTGCCGGTCGAAAACAGCCTGCTGTTCGCCGAGGCGCTAAGCAAGTACAAGGTGCCCTTCGAGCTGCACATATTCCAGTCCGGCCCGCACGGCATGGGCCTTGCGGAAAGCGATCCGCATGTGCACGAGTGGACGAACCTGTGCGAGACGTGGCTGAAGAGGCTGGGGTTCTGAGAGGTACCTCACCCCTGGCCCCTCTTCACAGGCTGCTATGCTTTACCCACATCTTACGTGCGAATCACGGGCCGTTGCCCCAAAAGGCCCGAAGGGCCGAAAGAATTTAGCCAGGCTCGCAAGAGCCTGGAAAGTAGCCCCTCCTTGGATAAGAACAGCCCCCGAAGGGGGCGGCACAAATGGCGCGATG
>CAYWBK010000482.1:0-4814 GCA_964455745.1 uncultured Armatimonadia bacterium | reverse complement strand
ACGATAGGCGTTAAGGGACGTTGCCGTTCTCTGTGTCTCTGTGGTCCATCGCCGTTTGCCGAGCGAACGGCGACCTCACCCCCGGCCCCTCTCCGCAAGCGGAGAGGGGAGAACAGCAGCAGTTCCCTACTGCGTGATAGGCGTTAAGGGACGTTCTCTGTGTCCTCTGTGTCTCTGTGGTCCATCGCCGTCCATCTCCCCGCAGGGCATCTCATTGCCGAACAAGGCCGCACAACCGGCATGGTAATACTACCTACAATTGAAAGACGCACCCTGCCAATTGTGATTCCCCTGGACGCCCTATACTCGACTTCACTGCGCTGAAACGCCGCTATTGTTCATAGGAGTCTCATCAATGTCCGCGTTTGTTTCAGAAACAGCACAGGAACGCCTCGTCGGTAAAACGGCTCTTGTCACCGGAGCAGGCCGACGTGTCGGGCGAGCGATCGCCACGCATCTCGCCAAAGCTGGCGCGAACGTTGTCGTGCACTTCGGCACTTCCGAGGCCGAAGCGGTCGAAGTCTGCCGCGAGCTGGCGGCGCTCGGCGTCCGGACATGGCCGCTGCAGGCCGACCTCGCCGATGAGGTACAGTGTGAGGGGCTTGTCCCCCGGGCCCTGGAGTTGAGCGGCTCGCTGGACATCCTTGTCAACAGCGCCTCGATCTTCCCTCCCGGACGGATGCGCGACGCGTCTATAGAGGACCTGACCGCGAGCCTACAGATCAACGCCTGGGCGCCCTTCATAATAGGCAAGTCATTCGCCGGCGCCGTCCATGAGGGGAGTATCGTCAATATTCTAGATAGCAACATCGTCAGTTACACCCCCGGCCACATGCCCTATCTGCTGAGCAAGCAGGTGCTGGCGATGCTGACGCGGCAGATGGCCCTCGAGTGGGCGCCGCGGATCGCGGTCAACGCGGTCGCGCCGGGGCTGATCCTCGCGCCGGATGGCGCGCCACCTGAGGCGATGCGGCGCCTGCTGGAAGGCGTGCCGATGGGCCGCCAGGGCGAGCCGGACGACGTGGCCGAGGCGGTCGTGTTCCTGGCCGCCAGCCGGTTCATCACCGGCCAGACGATCTTCGTCGACGGGGGGAGGCACCTGCGGGGGACGGAGAGGACGGCGTAGGGCGGGCGGGACGGCTTGGAAACCACAGAGACGTCGTATCGGCGCGAGCGCCGATAGCACAGAGAACGGCGGTAACGGCAACGGCCCGAAAGTCGTCCGTCGCCGTATCATTTGCCGTGTCGGCGCCGTACTGCATGCCGTGTCGTGCGCCGTACTGTGTGCCGTTTCCTGTGTCATCGGCGCTTGCGCCGATACGACGTCTCTGTGGTTCACCCAGCCGTCATACCTGGGCTGCGGCTCTCCCGGAAAGGAGACAAGCACATGCGCATCAGGCTTTTCTTGACCTTCGCCCCCCTTCTCATCGCCGGCGTGTTCGGTCACGCGGACCCGGCACCGAACCTGCTCAAGAACGGTGGCTTCGAGGAGCCTGCCGACGCCAATCAGGCTGCCGGGTGGTGCGCCTGGGGCGGGGATAACGTGATCGGCCAGTTCCAGCGCGTCACCGTCGGCGCGCATTCCGGGCAGGCCTGCATGAAGCTTCTGCCGACTCGGCAGTACCTCATCAATGGCCGCGATGACAATTGGCTCCGGCCGCAACCGGGCGTCAACTACCGGCTGCGTTTCTGGATGCGCTCCGACCTGCCCCACCCGATGTGCTTTTGGGTCGGCCAGTACAAGTCGCTGGCCCCGAACTTTGAGTATGCGGGGCAGATCCTGTCCGCGACCCTCGACGCCGGGCGGCAATGGCGGGAGTATTCGGCGCGTCTTCCGGCGTCGTCGATCACGGCCCCGATCCTGTATCTGTGCTTCCAGCCGGTGATGCCCGGCGACCTCGACAAGCTTACCGGCAACCCACAGGCGACCCTGTACCTCGACGACGTGAGTTTCACGCCCCTCCCGGCTGATGAGAACGAACTACAAGGAGACGGTCCGGAGGCGGTCAACGGTGCCACGCACATCGCCGCCTCGCCGGAGGCCCTCAGCGAGGTCGATCCCCAGCGCACGAGGCCCGCGAATCGCAAGGTCCTCGGCATCGCCTTCCACCGCGTCAACGGCGGCGACGGGGGCGTTTACTCGCCGATGTATCTCGCGGGCGACGCTGAGCCGCTGCCCGTCGTCGTTGCGAACATGCGGCCCTTGCACCTGCCGAGCACGCGGGTCTACGCAGTGGGGGTCGAGCCGTGGCCGGTGGAGGAGACGCTGGAGAGGCTGAAGCACTTCTGCGACCTGATTGGCGTCGCGACGAGTACCGTGGTCGTGGAGCTGGAGGACCAGTCGGCCAAGACCATTCTCGAGCCTGAGGTCTGGGGGCGAGCCGTCGGGTACAGCCGGCGGAAGAAGCTCGGGTTCCGGTTGTGGGAGATCACCAACGAGCCGTATGCCAGCGCCTGGGACAAGACGGCTTACTTCAAGATCGCCAGCCAGTACGCCCAGCATGTTATCGTCTGTTCAAAGGCCATCCGCGCCGCCGACCCCGCGGCCTGCGTGGGGTTGTCGATCTGCTCGACGGAGCCGGGGTGGGGAGAGGCGCTCATGCGGCAAGCCGTCGGGTTCTACGATTTCGCCTGCCCGCACTACTACGCCGGGCAAACAGGCTTCGGGCCGGACATGTACTACGAGAGCGCCCTCACGACCTGCTGGGTGACCTTTGACTGGACCCGCCGCGATCTGGCCGCCCTCCGCGCGGCCAACGGCGGCAAGCGCGTTCCGCTGGAAGTGACCGAGTGGGCGGGCGTCGGCGACCTGAAGTCCGGCGTGGGGACGGACGCGAACCCCAGCGGCACCAACATCATCGGGGCGATCCACCGGGCGATACGGCAGGTGTGGTATCTGCGCGAGGACCTCGTCGAGGGCGCGATGCAGTGGCAGTCGCACGCGCCGACCCCGAGCGACCCGGGCTTCAGCTTTTTCTTCTGGCGAGACTTCGTCGGCGCGAGGACGCTCGTGTGGTACTTATCAGAGCTTCTCTCGCGCCATGCCGGGGACACTGTCCTGGCCGACAGGGTCGCCGGCCCGATGCTGGAGATCGGCTTCGAGCGCCTGCCGGTCGTGCATTCGGTCTGCACGCGCGACACGAAGACCGGCACGCTGCACTGGGTGCTCGTCAATGCAGCGCGGCAGCAAGCCGTGCCGTGTACGCTGAGCGTTCGCGGTCGGCCGCTGAGTGCGACGGGCATGATGACGACGCTGTCGCAGGACCTGACGGCCTCACCCGTCGTGGCTGACGCGGCAAGTGTCGAGACGCAGGCGGTCGTGAGTTTCCAGGGCGGGAAGGCGCGGGTGCTGCTGCCGGCGCATTCGATCAGCTTTGTGGAGGTGAGGTAGGCGGACGGCCCTACCTCGCCCCGCTTCGCGGGGCACCCCTCCCGATACCCGCCTGCGGCGGGTCCCGGGAGGGGAGAGGCGAACGGCCCTACGCCACCCGTGGTGAAGGTGACTGGGGACGCGCAAGGAAGCATGGAGTGCTCGACGAGGCTTTCAGCCGGGCGGATACTCCAACAAGGATCGTGCTGTCAAATGGTAAACGGCGCAGTGGCGCGGGAGCAGTCGATACTCGGAGGCGCGATGCCAGTGACGAACGCATTCCCCTGCAATCGCATGACACCGCGGGAGCGCATTCTCGCGGCCCTATCGCACCAGCAGCCCGACCGGGTGCCCTTCTCGTGGGGCTTTGGCCCAACGGGCGAGATGGCGGCGGCACTGGCTGAGTACCTCGGCGCGCGCGGTCTCGACTGGCACCGTCTGCGCGCGGCCACGGAGGACATCCTGTGGGTCGGGGCCGCGTATACCGGGCCTGTCCTTCCCGAGCGAACGGACATTTGGGGCATCCGCTACAAACCGGTGAGCTACGGCGCGGGGGCTTACGGTGAGATGGAGCACTACCCTCTCGCAGGTGTCACCACGCCGGAGCAGATCGCGGATCATCTCTGGCCCGATCCGACGGCCTATGACGACAACGGCCTGCGAGACGCGATTACCGAAAGCAATCCGGGCCGCCTCAAGGCTACCCGTATGTCAGCGGGGAATCCGTTCGAGATCTACTGTTGGATGACGGGGCTGGAGGAGGCGCTGCTCAATCTGCTGACCCGGCCCGAGGTGGTTGTCGCGGCACTGGAGCGCATCACGGGCTTCTTCGAGGCCAGGTTGGAGCGAGCGTTGGGGGCGTGCGGCGACCTGGCGGACACGCTGTTCTTTGCCGATGACCTCGGCAGCCAACAGGGGCTGCTCATCTCGAACCGCCTCTACCGGGAGATACTGCAGCCATTCCATCGCCGGCTCTTCGAGGCTGCGAAGGCTCTTGCGCCACACGCGAAGGTGATGTTCCACAGCGACGGCGCGGTCTTCGACATCCTCCCCGACCTGATCGACGCCGGGGTCGAGGTGCTGGAGGCCGTGCAGGTGGACGCGGCGGGTATGGAGCCGGAGCGTCTCAAGTCGGCCTTCGGCGACCGCCTGAGCTTCCACGGGGCCATCAGCGTGCAGGCCCTGCTTCCCCGCGCGGATGAGGCGGCGACGGAAGCGGAGTGCAGGCGGCTCGTGCAAGTTCTGGGGGCCGGAGGCGGGTACATCGCGGCCCCCTCACACGCAATCCAGGTCGGCACGCCGCCCGGGAATGTCCTTACGATGTTGCGGGGAGTATTGGGCGAGGAGGACTATGAGGGGGCGATGGCGGAAGCGAGGGGGTGAGGGCGGACGGCTTCCTACCCCTGCCGCCCTGCGGGCGGCTGTCCCCTCCCTCGTAGGGAGG
>CAYWBK010000481.1:0-4815 GCA_964455745.1 uncultured Armatimonadia bacterium | reverse complement strand
CCCGACGGGACCAACTCAAACGAAACATCAACTGTCAATGTGCGGAAAATGAGTCTGTGTCTCTGTGGTTCAACGCCGTTCGCCTTTCATCTTGTGGTACGGTCAGCCTCTGACAACACTCCGAGCGCTTCGTCTGCCGGTTGCCAAAGCGGCGCAGTAATGCTAGGGAGGAATTGGCCACCAAGACACGAAGCCACTATACGGCTGAACCACGCCTGTCTGGGCCGCACTGTCGTTTCGTGCTTTGGTGTCTTCGTGGCCGGAATCGCGGGGCCATCCTGCGATCCTGTGCGACGTGAACGCAGGTCGAATCTGATGATACTATCACATAGAGAGACGGAGACGCCGATGGCGCTGAATATGGATTTCGAGAAGCACAACGCTGAGGTGGATGAGGTTTGGAAGGCGTACCATGCGGGCAGCCCCTCGCGAGTTCCGATGATCCTGGGGATATCCTCCCGCTACACGATCCTCGGCCGCGATGCCAACCCGAAGGGGATCAGTTTCGAGGACTATTTCCTGAACCCCGATGTGATGTTCGAGCACCAGCTTCAGCACCAGTGGTGGATCCGGCACAACCTCATCGCCGACCACCCGATGGGCCTGCCCGACGAGTGGGCCGTGAATGTGGACTTCCAGAACTCGTATGAGGCGATGTGGTTCGGGTGCGAGCTGAAGTTCATGGAGGGCGAGTGCCCGGACACGGTGCCGCTGCTGAAGGATGACAATAAGCGGGAGCTGTTCGACCGGGGCATCCCCGATCCGTTCGGAGGTTGGATGGCGAAGAACTGGGAGTATCTCGATCATTTCGCCGAACGGGCGAAGGATACCGAGTTCATGGGCCGGCCTGTCAAGGCGGGGGCTCCGACGGCCTGTGGCACCGACGGAATCTTCACAGTGGCCTGCAACATCCGGGGCGCGACGCAGGTCTGCCTCGATATGTATACCGACCCCGATTACTACCACGAGTTGATGACCTATATCCTCGAAGCGACGATCGCGCGCGTCAAGGCATACCGAAAGCGCCTGGGACAGCCGGTGGAGAGTCGCGCGCTGGGCTATGCAGATGACAGCATCTTGCTTTTGTCCGAGGCGGCGTATCGCGAATTCGTCCTCCCGTACCACAAGCGGTACTTCGCGGAGTTCGGCGCGGACGGCCCCAACTCGATCCACCTGTGCGGAGATGCGACTCGGCACTTCAAGACGATTCGAGACGAGTTGAAGGTGAACGCTTTCGACACCGGGTTCCCGGTCGATTTCGCGTGGCTGCGGGAGGAACTCGGGCCGGATGTGACGATCAACGGCGGCCCGCATGTCGAGGTTCTGCGTCGTGGACCGGCAGAAATGATCGATGCCGAGGCGAAGCGCATCCTGCAATCGGGGGTCACGGAGGGCGGCAAATTCATCTTCCGCGAGGGCAACAACCTCGCGCCCCACACGCCGCCGGAGCATGTTGCGGCGATGTACGAGGCCTGCAAGAGATACGGCGGGTACTGAGCCGCGAGAGACGCGGTCACACACAGGCACAGGCACAGGATTCCCACCAGTTGAGTGGCGTTTAGTCTTGTGTTTGCGCGGGCGGGCGGAGTATACTGTCCTGTGGAATAGGGTAGGTTTGCGCTCCGAATTCGCATTGACGGCGAAACTTTTGCCGTTGAAGAACGTCTATCAGTAACAGTCCGCAGTCAGCGCTTATCTGCGTGTGGTAAGGCTATCATGTCAATCGTGCGCTCATCACGGTTTTCGGTTCTTCTGGGGTTGTTCGCGCTGGGGTGCGCGAGCGCGTTGAGTCTTGCGACCGCGTGGGGCGATGCCACTGCCGATCGCGCGTTGCTCGAATCGGCAATGCCCGGACACACCACGTCCGACGGTCTTCTGAGCGTCAACCCCGCAGGCAATGCGGCGACTCTGAGCCAGTTCTTCAGCCCCACCCCCACCAAGACGGAAGTTGACCTGTCGAACGCGTTTGACGGCCTCAGCCTCAAGCGCAGCCTCACCCAGCAGAGCGTCACCGCGGCGGGCAACGCATTCAACTTCGGGCTTTTGTCGAACGAGTCCACCGAAGCCGGCATGACCCTGTTCGGCCGCACGAAGCTAAGTTTCTCCACCAGCACCCAGACCCTCACGAACCTCAACCAAGATTTGCTAAGCAACACGACGACCAATGTGCTGGGCCTCCAGCAGGGGTTCGGCTCGAGTGTCACCAACGGTGTGCTGGGGTTCAGCCGCACGACAGTCACCACGAACGATCCGAACCACGGGCCGCGGGATGAGATCACGCAGGTGGTCAACCTGAATGCGAACCTTCGCCCGGGGCTCTCGAACACGACCGCGTTCACGACGAAAAGCTCGTCGGACGGAAGCGGCACGATCGGGCAGAACTGGACGACCAAGTTCGCCGCGTCTATGTCGGGCGGAGCGGGCACTTTCGCCTTCGGTCAGTCGGACTACACACAAGCCGGTGTGCGCACGCTCGGCACCACGATGGATTTCTCGGCCCCATTCAAGTTCGCAGGACAGAAGGCTGATATCGAGCAGCATATTAGCGAACAGACGCAGAACGGCGTCGAAACGGCAACGGACGTGACGAAGTTCCTTCTGCCCCTGAAGCTTACGGGTGGGGCGGGGCAGATCGCTTTTACGGCGACCGACACCGTTACGGCAGGCGTGAGGCAGAGCTTGTCCAAGTTCGATTTGAGCCTGCCCCTCGCGTTCCAGCACCACACCTACCTGTTCGAGCGCCATGATGTCAACACCGATGCGAGCGGCGTCGATGTCGATGACGTGACGACCAAGGTAGCAGGGCCGCTGCCGTTCCTCAGCAAGACCGCGACCGCCGACTACACTGTGGTTACGCACACCCAGACGGGCGCCGACACCGAGACTCGCACGGCTCACCTGGCAACTCCGGTGAACCTGCTCGGGCGGGCGATCTCGACCGATTTCGTGACCGCGACGCAGGATACCACCACATCGCGGCAGTCGCAGGACACCGTGACCATCAAGGCTCCGATGCTGGGGCAGGCGCTGAGCATCGAGCACCAGACCATCACAACTGACACCGGGGGTACGGATACGACGCAAGCGATCACCCAGATCGTGACCCCGAAACTCGCGCTGCTCGACAAGCACGCAAGCATCGGCGCCCGGATGATGCGCACCGAGACCACCGACGCGCCGACCCAGCAGGTGACCGGCGTCGATGTCGCGGTGACGCCAGCGAAGCCGCTGACTGTGCAGGGCAGTTTCCAGACGAATGACACGGGGGCGGCGACCGAGGGCTTCACGAGGACGATCACGAGCACTTACACGCCCTCAAGCCAGTTGTCGCTGAATGCCCGCTATCTGCAGAATGAGGCGGCCAACCAGTCACCAACCGTCGATCGCCGCGTGCTGTTCACGGCGAAGCCCAAGAGCAAACTCGGCATCGAGGTCAGCGGCGGTGTGATCTCGTGGGTCCAGAACGGCGCGGCCCCGGATACGGCACGGCAGGCCTCGGCGAAGCTGGGCGACGGCAAGAAGCTCACCCTGGCCGCCCAGTACAAGGAAGTCGACGTCGACAGCGCCGGGAATATCGTCCCGTTGACGAATCCTGTGATGAACATCGCGCTATCCGCCGGCGACCCGGCTCACATGGCCCTTCAGTTCAAGTGCGTCGAGGCTGCCGGGGTGCCTACCCGCGAGCGCGATCTGGGCCTGCAGTTCGCGGCGCTCGGCGGCAACATGAAACTCGGGTACAGCGAGAACTCCGCCGATCCGCGCAATCCCGGAGTAATTCGCCTGGCGAAGCTTTACGACGCCAACATCGAGCGCCAGGTCTTCGGCACCGTGAAATTGAACCTCGGTTTGCGCTACTGCAATCTGGAGGCGCAGCCGCAGGACGACCTCTTCGGGAATATCCAGGTTACCGGGGGGAATGTGAAAGGCGGCGGCGAGATTAAGCTGAGTTACCTCAGCGGCGACTTCGTGCCCACGCCGCAGGCCGGGCAGACGCTCATGCAGTCCACGCTGGATCTGAGCTTCAACCGGCAACTTAGCGGCGACGGCAAGTTGGGCCTGACCCTGAAGCGAACGACGGGCCTGCCGTATTCCGGGATTCAGCCAGACACGGAGGGGCGCGTGGAGTACACGTCGTCATTCTGACGACCAAACAGCCGCGATTCGCCCGCGATCCGGCGGCGGCTGAGAAGACTGCAGCAACATACGAAAGCCCTCGCTACCGAGCGAGGGTTTTTCGTGACTGCGGGGAATCGACCCCGGCGGCTTTGAAAACAGTGTGGGCGCGACAATCTTGTCGCGCGTGGGGTGGGCGTCTCGCCCGCCATCGCCGTCATTTTCATCGTTTCAGAGTGCCGGAACCCGGCATGACGATTGCTTTGAAAGTCGCCGTTTGCCTCTCCCGGCACGGAAGGGGCGGCCCCGCGAGCAAACGGCGATCCGCGACAGGATTGTCGCGGCCACTGGGGCAGGGGGCGACCCGGCGAGCAAACGGCACACCAGCAGCCAAGGAGTGTAAGTGATGGAGCCGAGCAGTTTCTGCCCGTACCGGTACATCTTGCTGGGCCGCACCTTCTGCAGTGTGGCGATCCGCGAGCGACGGTACACCACCGCGCAAGTCGTCCCAGGGGCCTGCGAGGGATGCAAGGCGCGGGCGACCCTCGTCGAGCACCCTTGCGGGCACATGAACATCGGGGTGGAAGTCGATGAATACCGGGGGACGCTGGATGTCGAGGTATTCTACGCGAGCTGCGAGGCCACCGTCGAGCGGATCACCGAGTTCGGCAACTGCGCGGAAGGCAAATGTCAGTACTGGAT
>CAYWBK010000480.1:0-4825 GCA_964455745.1 uncultured Armatimonadia bacterium | reverse complement strand
TACTGGTGGCGCTCTCCATAGCGGCGAGCTGCCCCCATTCCCGTGCGTGCATAGTTGGGACCCGAAGTATCCTACGCCGTGGGCAAGCTCGCAAAGCGCCCGCGGCGTTCTCGTATCCGCCGGGGGGCGCTGACGGAGCCGGCGTGGAGAGGAGAGCCTTTGGTATGATTAGATCGGCACTGGCAAAGATCGCCGAGGGAAAGCATCTCACCCGGCAGGAAGCGCACGACGCGCTGAATGTCATCATGTCCGGCGAGGCCACCGAAGCGCAGATCGGCGGGTTTCTCGTTGGGCTTCTGATGAAAGGCGAAACCGCCGAGGAGATCGCCGGCTTCGCCACGGCGATGCGCGAGAAGGCCGTGCATATCCCCACGCACCGCGAGAAGCTGGTCGACACCTGCGGTACCGGGGGCGACAAGCTGGACACGTTCAACATTTCCACCGCGGCGGCTTTCGTGGCTGCCGGGGCCGGCGTCGCCATCGCCAAGCACGGCAACCGATGCATTTCCAGTTCCTGCGGCAGCGCCGACGTCCTCGCGCGCCTCGGTGTGGACATCAACATGCCGCCCGAGAGAGTCGGCGCGTGCATCGACGAGATCGGCATTGGGTTCCTCTTCGCCCCGGCCCTTCACCCGGCGATGAAGCACGCTATCGGCCCGCGCAAGGAGCTGGCCCTGAGGACCGTGTTCAATATCCTCGGCCCGCTGACCAACCCCGCGGGGGCGAAGCGGCAGGTGCTGGGGGTCTTCGACCCGAACGTTGCCGAGACGATGGCTCGTGCGCTGCGAGACCTTGGCTCCGAGCGCGCGATGGTCGTCCACGGCCTTGTCGGCATGGACGAGATCTCGACGATCGGTGAGACCTTCGTCGCCGAATTGCACGAGGGCCGCGTCGCCACCTACACGCTCTCGCCGGCGGACTTCTGTGTCAAGGAGCCGACGCTGGAGGACCTGTTCGGCGGGGAGGCGGACGCTTGCGCGCTAACGCTGGACGGGGTCCTCGCCGGAGAACGAGGCCCGTGCCGGGATATCGTGCTCGTGAACGCGGCCGCGGCGATCTGCGTCGCCGACCTGGCCGAGACGCTGGTCGATGGAATGCTGATGGCGGCACAGAGTATCGACAGCGGAGCGGCGGCAGGGAAGCTGGAGGCGCTGAAGACAGGGGTTGGGGGATAACGCCCTATGATCCGATTCGCGTTCAATGGGCATAGACTATGGGACAGAACAGCGAAATCGACCACGAAGACGCAAAGACACGAAACGACGTTGCAGACCCCATCAGGTGCAACTTGACCGTTTAGTGTCCTTGTGCTTTCGTGGTCAATCCCTCCGTTGCTTCCGGCCACGCCCGATCAGGGAATGGCAGGCGCAACGGCGGGGGTAGCATGGAGACAGTGACATACGAGCAAGGACAGGTAAGGCATTGCCCACCATACTCGACGAAATCCTATCCCACAAGCGCGAAGAAGTCGCTTCGGCGATGCTTGCGGCCCCCATGTTCGAGCTGGAGCGCCGGATCGCAGACGCTAGCCCGACGAGAGACTTCGCGGGGATGCTTCGCGGCCCGAAGGTGAAGATCATCGCCGAGATCAAGCGTGCCAGCCCCTCGGAGGGCGACATCGTGCCGGACGGGCTCTTCGACCCGCGTATCGTCGCCCAGGAGTATGCCGGGAACGGGGCCGCGGCGATCAGTGTGCTTACCGATGAGAGGTTCTTCGGCGGGGAGCCGCATTTCGTCCGACGCGCGCGCGGGTATCAGATCCTGCCGATATTGCGCAAGGAGTTCATCGTTGACGAGTACCAGGTCTACGAGTCTCGCGCTCTGCTCGCAGACGCGATACTGCTCATCGTTGCCGCACTGACCGACGCTCAGATCCGCCGATACCTGCAGATCGCGCGCGAACTGGGCATGGCCGCACTGGTGGAGTCTCACGACGCCACCGAACTGAAGCGCGCGCTGGATTCGGGCGCGCGGATCATCGGCATCAATAACCGCAATCTCAAGATTATGAAGACCGATATTGGGACCACGATGGCCCTTGCGGAGTTGGTGCCACCTGACCGAATCCTGGTGACCGAAAGCGGCATCAAGACCCGCGAGGACATCGAGCGCCTCGCACAGTGCGGCATCGACGCCGCGTTGATCGGCACCACACTGATGAGAACGGGCGATCCGGGGAGAGCACTGAAGCCACTCACGACCGTGGACAGCCAGCGAGGAGCGAGATCGCGGCCTGTTTGACCTCACCCCCCGGCCCCCTCTCCGGGCCCGCCGCAGGCGGGCAGCATGGAGGTATGTGTTTGGCGACATCTCTCTCAGACCATTTCCAGACTATGTGGCAGCGCGATTTATCGCGCGGATCGCGTCGCATAGTTGCCAACATTTTCGCTTTCAAGAGGATGCTTGCTCGTGTCAGCGGTGTAATGGGCGGAGAGCAGCTTGGGCCTGCATCTGGCGCGATAAATCGTGCCGCCACATGGTCGAAGGAGGCAGTCGCTAGACAGGTACGCATGGAGAGGGGGCCGGGGGGTGAGGTGACCACCGTCGTAACACAAGGAGTCCCCATGACCACGATAACCAAAGGACGCTTCGGGCGTTACGGCGGGCAATACGTGCCGGAAACGCTCATGCAGGCTCTCGCCGAGCTGGAAGCAGCATACGACAGCCTCAAAGACACGCCCAAGTTCCTCGCCGAGTTCGATGGCTACCTGCGCGACTACGCCGGGCGGCCGTCGCCGCTGACGTTCGCCGCGCGGCTCTCCGAGGAATGCGGCTGCAAGGTTTACCTGAAGCGCGAGGACCTCAACCACACCGGGTCGCACAAGATCAACAACTGCCTCGGCCAGGCGCTCGTCGCCCGGCAGATGGGCAAGCCGCGCATCATCGCCGAGACCGGCGCGGGCCAGCATGGGGTCGCAACCGCGACCGTCGCCGCGCTGTTCGGGATGAGGTGCGCGGTCTACATGGGCGAGGAGGACGTGCGCCGTCAGGCGCTCAACGTCTTCCGCATGAGGCTCCTGGGGTCGGAAGTGATCCCCGTCTCCAGCGGGACGCGCACGCTCAAAGACGCGATGAACGAAGCCATCCGCGACTGGATGGAGAACGTGCGCGACACCTTTTACATGATCGGCTCGGTCGCCGGGCCGCATCCATACCCGACGATGGTGCGCGACTTCCAGGCCGTCATCGGGCGCGAGACGAAGGAACAGTGCCTGGCCAAGGAGGGCCGTCTCCCCACGAAGATTTTCGCTTGCGTCGGCGGCGGCTCCAACTCAATCGGTATCTTCCATGAGTTCATTCCGGACGCCGGCGTCGAACTCTACGGCGCGGAGGCGGCGGGGGAGGGCCTCGATACCCCGCGCCACGCCGCGACGCTGGAGAAAGGCACCTTCGGCATCCTGCACGGGGCGGCGGAATACGTGCTGCAGGATGAAGACGGCCAGGTGCTGCCCGCGCATTCGATCTCGGCGGGCCTCGATTACCCCGGCGTCGGACCGGAGCATTGCCTCCTAAAGGACACCGGGCGGGCGACGTACCTGGGGGTGACGGACGACGAGGCGGTCGATGCCTTCTGCCACCTCTCGGAGAAGGAGGGCATCATCCCCGCGCTCGAAAGCGCCCACGCCGTTGCGCTGGCCCTGCGGATGAAAGGCGAGTTCGCGCCGGAGGACATCGTGGTCATCAACATCTCCGGTCGGGGTGACAAGGACGCGCAGGAGATCCAGGCAATCCTGGCCGCGCGCGGGGAGGCGCACTGATGAACCGCATCGCAGACAAGTTCGCAGAGGCGAAAGCCGCGGGCCGGGGAGCCCTCGTCATCTATATCACGGCGGGCGACCCGAACCTCGAGGCCACCTACAACATCGCACTGGCCATCGCCGAGACCGGCGGGGACATCATCGAACTGGGCATCCCATATTCGGACCCGCTGGCCGATGGCCCGGTGATCCAGGCGGCGGGGCAGCGGGCCCTGGCGGCGGGCACGAAGGTCGCCGGAGTGCTGGAATGCGCTGCCCGCATCCGCGCCAAGTCGCAGGTCCCGCTCGTGGTGATGACCTGCTACAACCCGATCCTGCAGTTCGGCCCCGAGAGATTCGCCACACAGGCGAAGGCCTCGGGCATCGACGGTGTACTGATTTCCGATCTGCCACCGGAAGAGAGCGGCGAGTGGACGCAGATCGCGGCGGCGCACGACCTTGCCACCGTGTTCCTGGTCGCCCCGACGACCCCGCCGGAGCGCGTGCACCTCGCGACCGACCGCACGACGGGGTTCGTGTATGCAGTCGCGCGGGCAGGGGTCACGGGAGCGCGCACCGAGCTGCCCGAGGACCTGTCCGACCTCATCGCCCGGATTCGCGAGACAACGGAGAAGCCGGTCGCGGTCGGCTTCGGCGTGAGCGATGCCGAGCAAGTGCGTGCGGTGTGCAGCATCGCCGACGGCGCAATCGTCGGCAGCGCCCTCGTGAAGGTCATCGCCGAGAAGGGCAAGTGCGTCTGCGTGATCGACGCGGTGGCGAAGTTCGTGAAATCCCTGGCCGAGGGGACGAAGGCATAGCGCGCCGTTGACGTTCGCGTGGCGCGGGCGTCTCGCCCGCGAGGGCCGGGAAGCGGGCTCTCGGCATCCCCCCTTGGCATCAAGTGGCCGCGCCATTCATGGCGCGAATCGCGCGGTGAACCGCGCTCCCACATGCAAGACAAGGGAGGCGGACCGCCTGCCCCGCGCGCACCCCGCATCCCGCACCTCACATGCAAACCTACACCGCCACCGGCATGACCCTCCTCGTGCGCAAGTATAAGGGTAGCGAGCGCATCGCTACCTTCTACT
>CAYWBK010000479.1:0-4827 GCA_964455745.1 uncultured Armatimonadia bacterium | reverse complement strand
CCGCGCCGCAGGCACCATCGCCCCGGCCCCGGAGGTCATCGTCCCAATCCTCATGTTCCACCACGTGCGCGACCTGCCCGCGAAGGCATCGTCGCTCGAGAGTGATCTCACCGTCTCCCCCGCCCATTTCGAAGAGCAACTGTCCTACCTCGAGAAGCTCGGCTGCAACACCGTCACTCTGGAACAGATTCACGCCTTTTTCAGCGAGAAACGCCCGCTGCCAGCCAAGCCCGTGTGTATTACTTTCGACGATGGGTACCTCGACAACTATACGGTCGTCTACCCGGCCCTCAAACGCCACGGAATGGTCGGCGTGTTCTTCATCATTACGGGCGTCGTCGGCAATGGCACTCACGTGACCTGGGACGACTTGCGCGAGATGCACGGGGCCGGCATGGACATCGAGTCGCACACGGTCCATCACTTGGAGTTGCCGAGCCTGACCTTGCCGCGCCTCAGAGACGAGCTGTACGATTCGCGCAAGAGGCTGAACCAGGAGATCGGTGGCGTCACCTTCCTGTCATATCCAAGCGGGCGCAAGAGCGATCAGGTTGTAGCCGAGGCGAAGCGCGCCGGCTACCAGGGGGCCGTCACCACCGAACACGGGGCAACAATGCGCGCGGATCGGATGTTCCTCATGCCCAGAGTGAGGGTGCACGGGACCTGGGGCGCCAAGGCATTGGAGGAGTCCATAGCTTCATCAGCCGGAAACGAGTACAGGCTACATTTGGCGAAACACTAAACTC
Organism: uncultured Armatimonadia bacterium; assembly: GCA_964455745.1. Taxonomy (GTDB): domain Bacteria; phylum Armatimonadota; class Zipacnadia; order Zipacnadales; family CAYWBK01; genus CAYWBK01. The sequence continues at coordinate 4,081 of CAYWBK010000479.1, read as the reverse complement.
CCAGCCTCTCCGGGCCGCAGACCCGGTTGCCGATGGAGGATACCGATGAGATATCTCGTTACTTCGTTACTCTTGGCCGTTGCGGTCGGGGTTCTTGCTGTGTGCCTCAGCGGATGCCCCACGCCCAAGGCCTCTGAGCAACCCTCGGCCACGCCTGCGGTCTCTCCGGCGGCCGCCGGAGGGGAGATCGTTCTCGGCGCATACTTCGGCAGCACCGGAGGATTCGCCACTTTCGGGCAGTCGTCGGTCAAGGCGATCCGCCTGGCAACCGATGAGATCAACGCCGCCGGCGGGATTCTGGGCAAGCAAATCAAGCTGGTCGTTGAAGACGATCAGTGCAAGCCGGAAGAGGCCGCCACGGCGTCGCAGAAGCTGATCCAGCAGGACAAGGTCGCCTGCGTCATCGGCGAAGTCGCCAGCTCCAACAGCCTTGCGGCAGCCCCGATCTGCCAGAAGAACCAGACCCCAATGGTCTCCCCCTCCTCGACGAACCCGGCTGTTACCGCGACCGGCGACTATATATTCCGGGTGTGCTTCACCGACGACTTCCAGGGCAAAGTCATGGCGCGGTTCGCCAGCGAGAAACTCAAGGCCAAGACGGCGGTTATCTTCTCGGACGTGAGCAGCGACTACTCGAAGGGCCTGAGCCAGGTATTCCGCGAGGTGTTCACCGCCGGCGGCGGCAAGATTCTTGGGGAGGAGGAATCCTACACCCAGGGCGATAAGGACTTCCGCGCTCAACTCACCAAGTTCAAGCAACTGAACCCCGATGTGATGTACGTCCCCGGCTACTACAACGAGGTGTCTCTGATCCTCTCCCAGGCGAAGGAACTCGGACTGAAGGCGACGGTCCTTGGCGGGGACGGCTTCGATTCACCGAAGCTGGTGGAAGTGGCAGGCAAGGCCGCCGACGGTTGCTACTTCTCGAACCACTACAGCAAGGACGATCCCAACCCGGTGGTCCAGAAGTTCGTCACCGACTTCAAAGCCAAGTACGGAGAAGTACCCGACGCCCTCGCAGCCTGCGCGTACGACGCCCTGCGGATCGTGGTCGACGCCATCAAGGCCGCCGGGACGCCGGATCGGACCGCAATCCGTGACGCCCTGGCGAAGACGAAAGATTTCGACGGGGTCACAGGCAAGATCACCATCGACGAGAACCGCAACGCCAGGAAGCCGGCGACGGTGTTGACGATCAAGGACGGCAAGCAGACGTTCGTGCAGTCGATGCCGCCCGCGTAGCGCGTCGTTCGCCAACGAGGCGGTCGGGGGTACCACAGGAGGGCTATGCTCCAGCAGCTCGTCAACGGCATTTCACTGGGCTCCATGTATGCCCTGATCGCACTGGGGTATACGATGGTCTACGGAGTGTTGAAGCTCATCAACTTCGCTCACGGCGAAGTTTTCATGGTGGGCGCCTTCGTTGGACTCGGCGCGATGGCCGTCCTGCACCTGCCTCTGGTTGGCGCGCTGCTCCTCGCGATGGCCGCGGCAGCACTGCTGGGAGTGGCCATCGAGCGCGGCGCGTATCGCCACCTGCGCAATGCTCCGAGGCTATCGACGCTGATCACGGCCATCGGCGTGTCGCTTCTCCTGCAGAATCTCGGTGTCATCTTCCTGGGGGCCGCCCCCAGGAGTTACCCCCAACCGATCTCCTCCGATCCAGTCTCCTGGCCGCAAGACCACCTGGGAGTGGTCGTGAGCCTGCAGCAGGTGGCCATTGTCCTGGCCACAGGGGCAGTCCTGTTGATCCTGCACCTGATCGTCTCGCGCACGCGGATCGGCAAGGCGATGCGCGCCGTCTCCGAAGACCGTCAGGCCGCGCAACTCATGGGGATCAACATCGACCGTGTCATCTCCTTCACGTTCGCGCTTGGCTCGGCCATCGCCGCGGTGGGCGGCGTCTTTTACGGCATCTATTGCCGACAGGCGGACCCGCTGATGGGCCTCATGCCTGGCATCAAGGCCTTCGTGGCCGCTGTTCTGGGCGGAATCGGCAGCATCCCGGGTGCGATGCTCGGCGGCTTACTGGTCGGCCTGGTCGAGACCGGCGTCAGCAGCGTCACCTGGCACATCACCTCGACCGTCACCCTTACCGGCTCGACCCTGCGCGACGGTGTCGCGTTCGCTGTGCTCATCCTGGTCCTTCTGGTGCGCCCCACCGGCCTCCTCGGTCGCGTGGGCCGGGAGAAGGTGTGAGCCGGTGAGCGCCACTGTCGAGCGTCGCGGGATATTCGCGCACTATCTGCGTCCGCTGGTCACCGCGATGGCCGCCGCGGCCGTCCTGGCCGGCATCAGCGCTCTCGTTGCGCCTCCGCGCGTCAGCGCCTACTTCATCCAGATCGCCGTCATCGCCGGATGCAACGTCATTCTCGCGGTGAGCCTGAACCTTGTCAACGGGTTTGCCGGGCAGTTCTCCATCGGTCATGCCGGCTTCATGGCGATCGGCGCCTATACGACTGCAAAGATCTCCGTGGCTGTGGGCGATAAGTGGCTTGCCCCCTATACGACCGCGCCCTACGGAACGATTGCGACATCGCTATACCTGGTCGGCCTCATGATAATCGGCGGCCTGGTGGCAGCCATCGCCGGGCTTCTCGTTGGCCTTCCATCACTCAGGCTGCGCGGCGACTACCTGGCGATCGCCACATTGGGGTTCGGAGAGATCATCAAGGTGATCTTCCTGAATACGCCCGCAGTCGGCGGAGCGACGGGCCTCAAGGACATCCCTCAATTCACCAATGTGTTTCTCGTGCTCGGCGCGGTCGCAGTCACCGTCATTGTCATCCGCAACCTGATGAGTTCCGTCCACGGGCGGGCGATCCTGGCCGTGCGCGAGGACGAAACCGCAGCCGAGGCGCTCGGGATCGACTGCGCCCACTACAAGACCGCGGCATTCGTGATCGGCGCGTTCTTCGCCGGGGTCGCCGGATGCCTGTACGCCCACTACCTGCAATACATCGTCCCGCGCAGCTTCGACTTCATGAAGTCGATCGAGTTGGTGCTGATGGTCGTCCTCGGCGGCGGCACCATCACCGGAGCCATCGTGGCCGCCATCGGCGTCACGCTCTTGCCGGAGGGCTTGCGGCAGGTCAAGGACGTTTTCCATCTCACCACAGACCCCCGCATGGTCATCTACGCGGCCTTGCTGATCGGCGTGATGCTTCTCAGGCGAGATGCGGTGCCGAAGGCCCTCCGCAGCAAACGAGCGGGAGGCGGCGCTCATGGCTGAGACGTCGCCACTCCTATCCCTTGAGCGCTGCACCGTGCGGTTCGGCGGCCTCACGGCCGTGGACAGCCTCTCCTTGCAGGTGCAGGCGGGTGAACTGGTGGGGCTGATCGGTCCGAACGGCGCCGGCAAGACCACCGTCTTCAATGCGATCACGGGCGTCCACCCGGTCACCGAGGGCACAGTCCGTTTCGACGGGCACGTCATCTCGGGCCTGCCGCCTTACCGGATCGCGAACCTCGGCGTCGCTCGCACGTTCCAGAACATCCGCCTGTTCAAGGGCCTCACCGTCCTCGATAACTTGCGCGCCGCCATGCACCAGGACAGCGACTACGGCATGTTCAGGGCGGCGATACGCAGCCGCTCGTGGCAGTCTACTGAGACCGCGATCGAACGCGCCGCATCCGAGTTGCTGGCCATGTTCGACATGGGCGACCGCGCGGAGGAACTCGCCGGTGGCCTGCCCTACGGCGACCAGCGGCGCATCGAGATCCTGCGTGCCCTCGCGACGAAGCCCAAACTGCTCCTGCTGGATGAGCCTGCAGCGGGGATGAACCCCTCCGAGACCACGCGGCTGATGGCACTGGTCCGGCGGCTTCGCGACGATCACCGAACGACGATTCTGCTCATCGAACACGATATGCGCTTCGTCATGGGCATCTGCGACCGTGTGACGGTGCTCAACTACGGCAGCGAGATCGCGTCCGGACTGCCGCAGGACATTGCCCGCGACCGCGCCGTCATCGAGGCGTACCTGGGAGAGCCTGAAGGAAACGCGGAACTCTGAACGCTGAACGAAGAACTAACGCCCCTGCGGGGCGACCTTGGCGTCGGTGCTCCCACGGTGTCCTT
>CAYWBK010000478.1:0-4835 GCA_964455745.1 uncultured Armatimonadia bacterium | reverse complement strand
GATGAAAAGGCGACGGCCCTACCCCGTCCCCGCTGCGCGGGGCCACCCCTCCCGTTCCGGGAGGGGAGAGGCGAACGGCACTTCTCGCGCAGTAGGGAACTGCTGCTGTTCTCCCCTCTCCGCTTGCGGAGAGGGGCCGGGGGTGAGGTTGCCGTTCGCCCGGCAAACGGGGATTTTCGAAGCAAGGCGAATGATACCAGGCTTGCGTCGCCAGGAAATCGAGAAGGCCACAGTGCGCGTGCTTCGCCCCCCTAGCGACGCGCGCCCGGACGTGCGTCTGCTCGAGGTCGACGGTAAGCGCATCGTCCTGAAGGACTACGCATCCGGGGGAACCCGGTTCAAGCGCCTGCTGGGCGTGTACCTGGTGGCTCGGGAGCATAGGGCGCTGTGTCGTGTGAGCCACGTCGAGGGCGTTCCGAGATACTGCGGCCGCCTCGACGCTTATGCCCTCGCCACCGAGTACGTCGAGGCTGCCTCGGCCCCCGAGGCCCCCGCCGAGCGGCTGACCGTGGAGTTTTTCGCATCACTCGAGCGTATCATCGGCGAACTGCACAAGCGAGGCGTCGTGCACTGCGACCTCAAGAAGCTGGATAACATCATGGTCGGGGCGGACGGCAAGCCCTACGTCATCGACTTCGCAGCCGCGTTCGTGACCGGCTCGAATCCGCTCACGGGCTTGCTCTTCGGCCAGTTGCAGGATGACGATTACCGGGGTATCTACAAGCTGAAGAAGCGCTACGTTCCCGCTCTTCTGACCCCGCAGGAGAGCGAGTTTCTCGAGTTCCGAAGCGCTCCCGAGCGTAGTTTTCGTCGGCTGCGCGTGGGCGTCCGTCATGCCGTGCAGCGGTGGTCCGCCGGAAGGCGGGAGGACGGGGTTTCAGTCTGACCAGGATGGTGTATAATTTAGTTACAAGTCGGCCAACAATTCGACGACACGATCATTGCGGGAACTCGCGCAGGCGGTGAGGTTGTTGAGTACGCAGTTCGAGGGCAGATGCGAGCATCGGCCAAGCGGCAGGCGTGAGCCGTCGCTTCGGCCCCCAGCCGCCGCAATACACGTAGTCGCGCAGGAGGGACCCCTGATGCGGCTCTTCGCCCAAAGAGCAGACGACTGGCAAGCAACGCAGCGTCGTAACTTTGAGGGCCTCGCGAAGAAGCACCAACGCGATGTCTTCAACGCTGCTTTGCGCATGACGGGCAGCTACACGGAAGCTGAAGACCTCACCCAGGAGGCCTTCGTGAAAGCTTACGTGGCGTTCGACCAGTTCAAGCTTGGAACTAATTTCCGCGCTTGGATGCTCAGGATATTGACAAACACGCATATCAACCGCTACCGCCGAGAGCGGCGCTCTCCCGATGTCGTCGCGTGGGAGGACCTGACCGAGAACGGGCGGCGCGCGATTCCGGAGGAGACCTCCTCCGATCCGCGACCCGACGAACAGGTCCTGGCGTCGATCCCCGACGAACACATCGCCCCCGCGGTGGCGGGCCTCCCGGACGAGTTTCGCGAGGCCGTGGTCTTGTCGGACATGCACGAGCTCTCATATAAGGAAATCGCCGCCACCCTGGGAATACCGCTTGGCACAGTACGCAGTCGGATCTTCCGCGGGCGCAAACTCCTTCGCGAAAAACTAGCCACGTATGCGGCGGAGCGCGGGCTGGTCTGAGAGTGTGATACGCTGCAAGAGGACTCGAAGATGGACGAACCGTCCTGCGAGATGCCGGGGGAGTTCCTTTCGGCATTGATCGACGAGGAACTCAGCGGGCACCAGCGCATCTGGGTGGCGGAGCACGCCTCCGGATGTGACGCGTGTGCCGTGCAACTGGGAAGGCTCGTCGCGGCGAAGGAGGCCCTCAGACGGGAGACGCCGGTACTCTCCGATGCGCCGCTGGGGCTTTTCGAACGACTGCGGCGCGAATTGGACCGCGTGGACAGCGTCGCGCGGGCGGCCGGATTCGACACCGGCCCCCGACATCGCCGTCACACGCTGAGCCTGGCTCTTGCCGGCGTCGCTCTCATCGCGATCGCTCTGGTGATCCGTCATCACGCGGAGCCCGTGGGCATACGCCCTGAACTACTCGTACAAGCGCACGAGACGGCCGGGGACGTCATCGGTCACTCCGCCGGATACCAGACCCCATACAACGCCGTCAGCGTGGGCAATGCCTGCGGTCCGTGGGAGCCTATGTGGCAGCGCCTGTTGACACATGGCGACGCTGTCGTCCGCCAGACCGTGTATGTCGCCGGTCGCCTGCCGGTTTCCGCGTTCCTCCTGCCGACGGCCTCTCTCGACACCCACGGCCTTCAGTCTCTCCCGGCCACTGCAACAGGCGACGGCGTGTGGGCCGGGGAGTACGATGGCGGCAGCGTAGTTGTAGTGTGCGATCACCCATACTCCGAGGTGTTGGTCGCCCGCACGTCTCCGGATCATCTTGTCGGCTTGTGGCGCGCTCACTTGCTTACCACGGGGATCAGCGTCGGGTACTGACCGCCCGCCCTGTTCTACAACACGACGCCCCTTCCCCGCGATGAGCCGGCAGGCAGGACCTGACGGCTCGTTTGGCGAATCCATCTCGAGAATCCCGTGTAAGGCGGGCGTCTCCTCTTGCCTTCCCTGTGGATGCGCGGTTCACCGCGCGTTTTGTGCCATGACAGGCGCGACCACATGAGGCTATATAGTGGTGAGATCGAAGGCGAGAGACGCCGTTATCCCGCCCAGACAAGCGCTTTTTCGGCAGGCGGTGCCGGAACTCGGCATAACAGCTACTTCTATGTGTCGGCGCAGTCACGGATACTGAACGCGGCTCTTACAGCATGATTCGCACCCGCATCGCGCCTCAAGCCCTCATCGCCCTCCTCGCAGCGACCGGCGTCGCAAGCGTTTGCGCCGACGGTCCGCTGACGCCGGGAGCCCATGCGCCTCACTTCGTCGGCCATACCGCTGATGGCAAGGCGCTGAACCTTGCCTCCACGAGGGGGCGCGTGACGCTCCTGTCTTTCTTCGTGACCACCTACAAAGACGAGGTCGAGCATATCCGCATGGTCGAGGGCCTGCGGGAGCGCTACGAGCGCCGTGGGCTTTCGGTCCTGTCGGTGGCTCTCGATTCCGGTGGGGCGGACCCGGTGCGAGCCTTCGTCCGCGACCGTAACGTCCGTCATCCGGTGTTCCTCGATCCCGAACACCGGATCGCGGCCCTGTTCGGCGTGAGGGCCGCGCCGGCGCTTTATTTACTGGACCCCAAGGGCGCGGTCGTGCGCTATCAGGAGGGCTTCATGGCCGGCGACGAGAGCGTCCTCGCCGCGGCGATCGAAGGCCTCATCGACCGCGACCTGGGCCCGGGCGATCATCCTGATGAGGGGCTGTGTCACTGCTATGCACCGGTTACTCGCGCCGGACCGTAATGTGCCCGGGTGGATCTGGGCGGTTTCCGGCGCGGCGGTTGTTGCCGCCGTGGTTGTCGCCTGGCTGGTCGGTCCGGGGGCGACCGAGGGGGCATCCGGGGACCAAGAGGCGGCGCGGCCGCTCGCCCGCCCCGGGGTCGTCCAGGACGGCTTCCTGGTCCGGCACGATTCGCCGCTTGTCCGCGAGTTCGACGTTCACCGATGTGCGGTCGATCCCCAGCGGATCGTGGCTCTCATCCCGGCCCGAGACGCCGTGCCCAGCCTCGACCGGCCTGCATTCGCGACTGCGGGTGAAGGCGCGTCGGTGAAAGCCGATGAACTCGTGTTCGGCGTGAAGATCGGCGGCGAGGCTCACTGCTACCCGCTACGCCTGTTGGCCTGGCATGTGGTCGTGAACGATAAGATCGCCGGCAAGCCGGTGGCCGTAGCCTTCGACCCGATCAGCAACGCCGGCGTCGCCGTGCTCGTCGATGCCGGGGCGGACGGGAGGCCGCTGCAGTTCGGCGTGTCCGGGCGGGCCTACATGGGCGAGGGCCTGCTGTTCGACCGGCAGACGAACAGCCTGTGGTCGATGCTGCGGGGCAGCGCCCTTGCCGGGCCGATGACGGGGACGAAACTGCGCCGCCTGCACGTGGACCGGATGACCTTCGCCCGATGGCGGGGGCAGCACGCCAAGACGGCGGTCCTGCAGGAGGACACCGGCTTCGACCGTCCCTACGAGGACGACCCGTATGCTCAGGCAGTTATGAGCGCAGGCGCGGACCCGGTGAACTACTGGCGGGAGCAGGACGCCCTCATCGCACCGCTGCCCAAGGGCGTGCCGCTCGGCAAATATGGCGACAAGGAGCTTGTCCTGGGGGTCGAGGCCGGTGGCACGACGAAGGCCTATCCGCTCTCGGAAATCGTGAGAGCCGGCAACTCGTTGAAGGACCAGGTCGGCGGCGTCGACTTGCAGGTCAAATACGACGCTCACGGGCATTACGCGACTGCGACGGCCGCTTCCGGCGATGTCTGGACGGTGGTCTGCTTCTGGGGCGCCTGGCGGGCGGCTCATCCGACCGGGCAAGTCTACGAAGCGCCTCGCCAAGCCCCAAGCATAGGCGCCGACGCGCAGGCGTAAGAGCCAGGGGAGAGGCGTCGGCATACGCTGCCTCGAGAACGGAGTGGGCGCGACAATCTTGTCGCGCGCGGGGCGGGCGTCCGCCAATGACGTTGTCGTTAGTCGTTCCCCGCTCATACCCGCCTGCGGCGGGTCCACGGGAGGGGCGCCCGCGGGCGGGGTAGGGCCGTTCCTGGCGGGCGAACGGCTCTCCGCCTTCCCTGCAAGCGGGTATATATGTTCAGCGGCATCTTTCCCAGACTATGTGGCAGCGCGACTCATCGCGCGGATCACGTCGCAAAGTCACCAACACTTCTACTTCGACGGGATGCG
>CAYWBK010000477.1:0-4853 GCA_964455745.1 uncultured Armatimonadia bacterium | reverse complement strand
TAACGGCTTGTTCGCACTCTGGAGAGTGCTCCTACAGACTTTTGCAATCGCCTCACTCGCCATGAGTGATGGCGAACGCGCGGTGCCTGCCTCAAGCCACAGCTCAATGGGCTTGCTGCCCTTCGGCGGCGTGAACGGCAGTTCCACCCGTCGCCCCGTCACGGCGCTCTCGTATGCCGCCCGCCAGTCCATCCCAGTACCTTCCGGCGCCGGCGGAAGATCAGCCGATGGCAATAGCGGCATTGGCGCCGCTGTCGGAGCTGCTTCCTCAGGGAGGCAAACCGTTGGCCTGCGCGGAAGTAGGTGCTGCCGCAGCTCGCGTACCAACACCGCTTGCCGCACGATGCTGAACAGAGGTGCCTGACCATGCCACAGACCCACATCGCCGAGACGGATCACTTCTGGTACCGGTTGCAGCCGGAGGGCGTCTACATCGACTCGCAGCGCGACAACAAGGCCTTCGGCAGGCGGACCGCGAGCGATCCGCACGCGGATGGCCGGCTCGTGCTGTCCGAAGACAACGGTCGCACGTGGCCCCATAGCCTGGCCTTCCCCGACGCCCACAACCTCACGTTCAGTTGCATACTCAAGAACGGGAACGTGGTCTTTGCGACACGTGCGAACCTGTACGTCAGCACGGACAACCTGCGAACGTGCGAGCAAATCACGGTGCAGGACGTTGACGGCAGCGACTACCTTCCGCACACACCGCAGGACCCGAACTACCCCGGCTGGTATTACCACACCATCCCCGGTGTCAACTCGTGGGACGTGAAGGGCACGGAGATGCTGGTCTGGGGCAACTACTGCAACGTCATCGGCGGCGCGGCCCCGGTGAACATCTATTACTCCACCGACGGCGGGCGGACCGTGAAGATCGCCTACAAGTTCGGGCAAAGCCCCTACACCCACGACGACGGCTCCCCGGGCGGAGGCGCCGAGGGCACGGCGCTGGGCAACCCCGACAACCCGATCTGCTGCCGGCACGTGCACACGGTGGCGTACAATCCCGTGGAGGATGCCTTCTACACCTGCACCGGCGATCACGACAAGCCCGAGGGCTACGAGTGCCATTGGCTTCGCGGCACGTATGACGCAGCCGCGGACCGCTGGGACTGGCAAGTCCTCATCTCGGACCGTATGAACTCGCGCTATAAGGCCGGCGGGATCACCTTCGTTGACGGCGAGCTCTACTGGATCAGCGACTCGAATGGCCGCGAGCCATACGACCGGGGCGTCTTCCGATGCGCACCCGAAGACCTGGCCCGTCCCGAAGCGCACACGCTCCTGTTCAACCCGGAAGTCGAATCCGGCAACATGGTCATCCAGGACAACGTGATCCTCGCCTCACACTGCGCGCCGGCATCACCGCTGAACACAGGCATCATCGTCTCCACCGATGCGGGACAAACGTGGGCGCAGTATGATCTGAAGGAGTTCGGCAAACGGTCGCCGACGCGTTTCCATGAGAAGAACAGCGAGGGCTGGTTCCGGGTGGACTTGAGGTCGGGGTGGGTAGAGCAAGCCGAGGTGCTCTTCATCAAGCCGAAAGAGGCGTGATGCTACGCTGTCACCTCCCAGGCGCACCACTTGGGCAGCCGCTTGCGGGAGAATGCACACGTTTGCAGGTCGGCCAAAATAGCGCCAACCGAACGTGCAGGCGCGACCGGGGCTTGAGCTGGCGTCGCGTTGCTGGCTCATCGGGGGCATTGACGCGTTTCCGGCGATAGCTCTATGATCGGTGCAATCATGTGGGAAGCACTCCTCAAGGCTGCCACAGGTGCCGAGATGTGGGTTTCTGTAGTCGTCGGGCTACTTGGCCTGGCTGTCAGCAGCTTCGGCCTGTACTACGCCTACCAAGCGCTGCAACGCGCCGCCGGTGCGGAGGAAGCAGCCAAGGCCGCCACGAAGGCGGCCAACAGGAGGTCGGCGCGCGAGGAACTCGGCCTGATCGCCCGAACTGGCGACGACCTACTGCGGAACCTGGAGAAGCAGGATTGGGTGGGTGCTTCGGGTTGCTCTCGCCAGATGGTGATGCTGCTCGGCGACTTCGAGGGACAGCACCGTGGCAGCGAATTGTTCGATGAGGCCGAGTTCGCGGTCGTCGCTGAGCACATCGATTCCATCTACGAGGAATGCGTGAAGATCACACGGGATACGACCAGGGCAACGAGACCGAAGAGTGATAGCGTACACCGGGCGGCCCGCGAGGCCGTACGGCGGCTTGCGAGACTCTCGGGGGGCCTCAAGAAGCCGCCGCTTCTATCAGGAGGGTAAGCGGAATGTCGACTCTGATCGCGCCGCTGCTCAGGAAATTAGTCTCCATGACACAGGCTCGGGCTCTGAGGTGGGAAGCCACAGCCACTGAGGCCACCTACATTGCCTCAAGGACCACGCCCGGCGGGGCGATGGTCTTTGAGCTAACAATGGAGGACGCACTCGACGACTTTGGCAGTCGCTACGGCAGCGATCCAGCGCTCTACGTCAGACGGGCTGGCGGAGAGGGCAGTGAGCGGAAGGTGCCGGTTATCCCAGAGGACGACCTTGACCTCAGCTTATTGGGGAACCTCTGGGCCCTGGCCTCTTCGGCCGAGACCAGGGAGTTTCTGGAGGACGTGCTGAAGGATCTCGGCGTAGCGCCCGAGGCCCCGCCGGAGAAGGATGAGGACCCATTCGGGGATCAGTAAGCCACATATCCCGACAGGGGCTATGCCTACACAGGGCGCTCGGTCTGGGCGGCATTCGGCCTGTCGGTTCCTGTTTGTAGCGCGCCAACCGGGAGACTTCTTCCGCCGGGAGGACGAAGGACCACCAGGCGTGCGCGAGCCCTGCGTGGTGGGGCTACGTCCACCGGACGCCTAACTCTCGCAGCATCCGGAACGTATCTATGAATCGCACCCCGAACGCTGTGCAGACGTTGGGAATCTTGACCCGCCTCCTGGCGTCCGGGCTGTGAACCTCGTGCGTGACGATCACGTGCCCGCCATTCAGAGCGCAGGCGATCAGCCAGCCATCAGCCCCATCATGGAAGGCGGCCTTCGCCGCCTCTGTGAACTGGACCTGTGCCTGCACCCATCGGGCGACTTCCCCGTACCGCTTGATGATTGCATCGTCATCAGTCGAAATGAACCAGGCGGCGAAGTTCTGTTTCACCCAGTCCCATAGTTCGTCATGTCCCTGCTTGATCTCATCGCGAACGTGGTCGATGCTAACGACACGGCCACCTTCGGCGCCCTGAACGAGGCTCTCCCAGAACACCGGGGCGATGTCGAATGCGTAGTAGCGTCGCGAGGCGTCGATCAGCACATTGGCGTCGAGGACATACACAGCGTCGGACATCAGTAGCCCCCCCTATCCCCGATATGAGACGCGTATCCATCAAAGGTTCGTCCATGGAGTCCCGTGAGGTGGAAGGCCTCAGAGTAGGAAAGCTCGTCGTTCTCGACAGCCCGGATCACCGCAGATGCAAAGCGACGGCCCACGCGCGAGTCCTGGTTGTCGTAGAAGTTGCCGCCTCCAGCTCGGCCAGCCGAGGCGCGGCGGTCGCGCTCGCGATACTCACTGTAGAAGGCCAGGAACGCCTCCCGGGTTGCCAGACCCAGATCCAGGGCCCTGCGAGCGGCCACAATCTCGCTTACCTTGAAGCGCCGTGCGAGGGCCTGGTAGGGCTCGCGTTCTCGGGAGACGGCTGCCCAGACGCTTCGCAGCCGCGCTTCCGGCACGAGGAACTCCGCGGCGATCCGGTTGCAGGCTTGCTCAGTTGCGTCGTCGGCCGGCTGCAGCCGACGCAGGTCGAATGCGGCGCTGCTGCCCAGGAACACGTGAGCCAACTCGTGGGCAAGCGTGAACATCTGGGCCGCTTTGCTGTCGGTGCCATTGACGAACGCCAGCGGGGCATACTCATCAACCAGAACGAAGCCCCGGAATTCGTCCACGTCCAGCTTGCGATGGGTATTGTTTCCGACGATCCCATTCACCACCACCATGATCCCCGCGTCTTCCACCGCGTGGCGCAAGGTTTTCAGGGCGCCCTCCCAGGTCGGTTGCTCAGTCGCCCAGTCAGGGCCCATGGCAAGAGCGGCCCGCATCCGTTTGGCGACCTCCACGGGTGCTTCGTCCGCGCGCGCGGACCGCACGAACGGCAACGGCTCTTCACCGTTGTCGAGTAGATACTCACGCAACCAGTCTTGCCGCCGCTGCATCGCCCAGACCGTCTGCAGAAGCTCCGGACTGGGCCTGATAGGGGATGTGCCTCCGAGCGTCCGGAAGTGAGGCATGGGTAGGCGTTCCTCGGGTGGTTCACCGAGGAAGAAGAACCCGAGCGGAGTCAGCGTCCTCTTTGCGAGCGCCTCCAGGTCCCGCAGCGTCGGGAGGCTCTTGCCCATGATCCACGCCTGTATCTCTGGGAACTTGGGTTCCAGATCGGCCACGGTCAGGGAGGATCGATCCATTGCCCAAAGTAGAACCCGCTCACTGACGGCCACTCTGCTCACACTTGCACCTCCTCCTGGACGTAGAGCCACGCCACGAGCGTCGCCACAGTAACGTCGCCTCCCCGGCGCTCTCCGTCGGCGAGCGCGTGCGGCACGTGTGCGTGTGTTATGATGATACCCACTCGTCCGCATCCCTGCAAGCTACGTCCGCAACCTCCGGTTCAGAAGATGCGGACGCCACGCCCAACTCTCCGGGATGCAAGCCACGACGTTGCCTCCATCCGGCTCCACAGTACAGGCGAGCGCGCGGTCCCTACCTCAGCCACAATTCAATCGGCCTCTTGCCCTTCTCCGGCGTGAACGGCAGTTCCACCTTCCGCCCCGTCCCCGCGCTCTCGTAGGCTGCGAAGATGATCTCCA
>CAYWBK010000476.1:0-4870 GCA_964455745.1 uncultured Armatimonadia bacterium | reverse complement strand
TTTTGCCTTGACATCGCCTTCCCAGAGATGTCTCTGTGGTTCAACGCCGTTCGCCCTTCATCTTGACGGTCAGCCTCTGACAAGATCTCGAGCGCTTCGTCTGCCGGTTGTCAAAGCGGCGTAGTAATGTTAAGCCGTTCAGGCCAAGTACAGGAACGGCCGGTCGCTGCCGCTGCGTCGGGCTTCGTGCATGGCCGACATCGCCTGCTCGATGATCTCCGGCATGTGCGGCCCCGTGATGTCCCAGCCGCTCACCCCGATGTGACACTCGATCCCACGCGGCACCGCACAGTCCTCGGCCAGCCGGTCCTTGATCCGCCCCACTGCAACCAGCGCGTTGCGCGTGCCGGTGTTGGGCATGACGATCCCCAACGTGGCCGACCCCACCGCCGCCACGACATCCGTCTCCCGCACGCATTCGCGCACCGCCGCGACCACCGCCCGCACCCACCCCGCCGCGACCACCCCCGGCGTCGAGGCCCCGACGGTGCGGAGGCGCAATACGGCCAGCGAGAGCTGCTGCGAGTGCCGGTAGGCTCTTGGGATTTCCCGACGCAGCAGGTCCTCCATGAAGGTCAGGCTGTATGTCCCGGTCAGGGGGTCTTGCATGAGGTTCCCGCTGCCGAGGACATGCGAGGCCGCCTCAAACCGAGCCTGCAGGCGAGCGACGGCTTCCCAAAGCCCCGGGGCTACGGAGGCGTCTTCGGACTCGCAGGCGCACCGCAGCAGGCCCAAGGGCGCGCCGTCCAGCGAAATGACCTTCTGCCTCACCGCCGCCCCCAATGCGAGGGTCGACTCGTCGGCTTCACCTGCCAGGTTATCCAGCAAGGTCGGGTCGTCCGGCTCGAAGCCCGTCTGGAGGTGATCGGCCACATGTTGGCGCATGTCGGCTGCCCATTGCAGCGCCTCGCGGTCGCCGGTAAGCCCCGGAGCGTACAGGCAGCACGCCGGACGCGATCCCGACAGCGGCATGTACGCGAAGGCGCTCAGGCCGCACTCGGCCAGGCTGGAGTGAATCCGCGCGAAGATGTGGACCAGCAATTGCCTGTCGGGCGGAGCGGACGCCGCCGGCGCGAGGGGCAGGTCGTCAATGGATGCTGAGCGATGTGCGAAGTCGATTGCCATGTGGTGGGTTCCTAATCGTGCGCGATGATGACTTCGATCACGGTGGCTATCGGGCCTATCGGCCTGTGCGTTGAGGCCACCGAGCCATGCTTTGCGGGTGCGTTACGCCCATTTGACCCATCGCGGGAATGAACATGCGCCACGAAGGACTCTCGCCCTACTACGGCGAATATAAGTGCGTCAACCGCACCGATGTTGGCGACAGCACACCAAGGATATTGCTCGCGGAACGCGAGTTCGCAGGAGGGTATGTTCCATGATAAAGTCAGTCAGCTTCTGGTCATTCCCGGGTGGAATGTCAGTCGCAGACATCCTCAGCACCGCCAAGAACGCAGGGTTCGAGGCCGTTGAGCTAACGCTCGAAGCCTCCGGTGAGATCACCCTCGAGACAAGCGTCGACGACCTCAAGCGCATCAAGGAGACCGCCGACGACCTGGGGATGCTCCTCCCCACCGTCGCGACCGGCCTCAACTGGCAATTCCCGCTGGTCGGCCCCGACCCGGCGCTGTGCGCCAAGGGCGTCCAGGTCACGAAGAAGTGCCTGGAGGTCGCGAAGGTCTTCGGCGCCCAGACGGTCCTCGCCGTCCCCTGCACGGTGACACCCGATTTCCCCTATGACGTCGCCTACGATCGTTGTGTGGAATTGTTCAGGGGTGAACTGGGGGATGCCGCCGAGGCCGCCGGCGTCTACATCGGCATCGAGTACGTGTGGAACAAGTTCCTGCTCAGCCCCCTGGAATTCCGCAACATGCTCGATGAGATCGGCCGCAAGTTCGTCGCCGCGTACTTCGATGTGGGCAATGTGCTGAACAGCGGCTATCCCGAGCAGTGGATCCGCATCCTCGGCAGCCGCATCAAGGCCGTGCACTTCAAGGACTTCCGGTGCAGTGTCGGCACGATCCCCGGCTTCGTCGACCTCCTCGAGGGCGACGTTGCATGGGACCGCGTCATGGCGGCGTTCGCCGAGATCGGCTACGACTTCGCGGTCGCCGCCGAGATGATGCCGCCATACGCGAACTTTCCGCTGCGCCTGATCGATTTCACCAGTCTGGCGATGGACTCGATTCTGGGGCGTGCCTGAGGCGGTGCGCACGCGCCCGTGCGGTTTGGGCCGGGGTGAGCCCCTGACTTATGTCTCGGCCGATATGGCCGTGGGCCCCCCGGCCCTTTCACACCAGGCATACTCGCGAGATGAGGAGACGATACAATGTTTGAATACCGAGTGACACAGCTTCTTGCCGGTGGTAACATCTCGCACCTCAACGACCGGATCAACGGCCTCGTACAGGAGGGCTGGGAGCCGGTAATGATGTGCGGCGACGTCAACCTCAGCGTGCTGCTGCGCCGCCAGCGTCAGGCCGGCGAACACGCGCACGCCGCCCAGGCCCGGCACCCCGCGCTGATGACGGACGAGTAGCCCGCGAAGTTGAAAGACCGTTCGGCGCAGGCTGGTCGGAATGCGGTCCGGCCGGCTGCGCTTGCCGTTGTTCCAGGATTACCTTACCTCTCGGAGGTCGTCAAAGTGGACAAAGTGCGCATCGGACTCATCGGCTGCGGCGGCATGGGCAAAGGCCTCGTCAGCAGCTTGGACAACATCGACGGCGGCGAGCTTGTGGCCGTCGCGGACCCGCTCGAGGACGCCGCAAAGGCTGCCGGCGAGCAGTTCGGCGTCCCGTACTTCACAGACCCGGCCGACCTGCTGGCACGCGATGACGTCAACGCGGTGGTCGTGGCCCCGCCGAACTACCTGCACCCGCCGACGGTGAAAGCCGCCGCCGCGGCAGGCAAGCACATCTTCTGCGAGAAGCCGATGGCCCTCCATGCCTCGGACGCGCAGGCCATGATCGATGCTTGCAGGGGCGCCGGCGTCAAGCTGATGATCGGGCAGGTCTTGCGGTACATGGCCCCCTTCATCTGGGTGAAGCAGCTCGTCGACTCCGGCGAGATCGGCGAACCGTTCGGGATGCAGGTCACCCGTATCGGCGGCGGCTGGGGCGGCCAGTACAGCCAGCACTGGCGGGTGAAGAAGGAGTTCGCCGGCGGGCCGCTGTTCGAGATCGACGCCCATGAGATCGACTGGATGCGCCAGATCATGGGCGAGGTCGACTCCGTGTACGGGGCGATGGGCAACTACCGCGAGAAGATGCTCGACTATGAAGACCTTGCCTACGTGCTGATGAACTTCCAGAACGGCGGCAAGGGCTGCCTCCTCGGCGGGCACGCCGCAATCCTGGGCAGCTACGACGGGAAGCTCTACTGCACCAAGGGTTCCGTGTACTTCGACCACGACCGGGGGAACGTCCGCTACCAGGTCGAGGGCAGCGACCCGCTCACAATCCCCTACGGCGAGCTGGGCGAGTACGAGCCTGCCGTCCAGCGCGAAGTGCGCGAGTTCGTCGAGGCCGTCCTCAACGACACGCCCGTAACGATCCCCGGCGAGGAGGGTCTGGCCAATACGGCGATAGCCGAAGCCGCCCAGATCTCAGCCGCAGAGAACCGCGTCGTGCAATTGCCGCTCTGAAACGCGGAACGTAGAACGCTGAACGCTGAACTGACGGCAACGAGCGTCCGAGCAGTTGCCGGTGCGGCCATCCCTGCCGTCCGGTTCAGCGTTCAGCGTTCAGACTTCAGAGTTTCCCTCTCATGGACGAACATCGACTCCGCGATCTTCTGGCGAAAGTGAGCGTCGGCCACGTCAGCGTTGACGAGGCCGTGACGGCGCTGCGTCGCCTGCCCTTTGAGGACCTCGGCTACGCCAAGGTCGACCACCACCGCGCGATCCGCCAAGGCTTCCCCGAGGTCGTCTTCTGCCAGGGCAAGACGATCCCGCAGGTTGTCGGGATCGTGAAAGCTCTTTACGCCCGCGCAAGCATCGTGCTCGCCACGCGCGCCGCGCCCGAGGTCTTCGCCGCCGTGCAAGACGCAATCCCGGAGGCGATCTACAACGAGGCCGCGCGGATCATCGTGATCGGCGAGCCGCGCTCGAGCGAGAATGCGCCAAGAGTGCTCGTCATTTCCGCTGGCACCTCCGACATCCCCGTCGCCGAGGAGGCTGCGGCGACGGCGGAGGCGGCCGGCTGTGAGGTCCGCCGGGTCTTCGACGTGGGCGTGGCGGGCCTGCACCGCCTGCTGGAACATCACGGGGATTTCGAGGCAGCCGACGTGATCGTCGTGGTCGCGGGCATGGAGGGAGCGCTGGCGAGCGTGGTGGGGGGCCTGGTAAACAAGCCGGTGATCGCGGTCCCGACGAGCGTGGGTTACGGCGCGAGCTTCGGGGGCCTCGCAGCGCTGCTGTCAATGCTGAACTCCTGCGCCAGTGGCGTAGTGGTGGTCAACATCGACAACGGCTTCGGCGCGGGGTACTTCGCGGCGTTGCTGGGGAAACGCGAGCGGTAAAAGGATGAGACGACGATTTTGACCACGAAAACACGAGGGCACGAAACGGCAATGTATATTTCGAGGGGCGGTCTGGCCGTATAGTGCTTTCGTGACTTCGTGGTCAATCCCCTTCCGATCCGGCTCTTCCTCAATGTGTGTGGGTGCTTGACAGGGGCTGAACAGAGTACCTCGGCACGTGATCGTCATCCGTGCCGTCGCGTCCGCAGGACGCCCGGCCCCGCCGCAGGCGGGGACCCTCAGCCGGACGCTTCAGCGTCCGGGATTCCCGCCGCACAAAGACCTTCCCGTCCGCAGGACGGGCGGCGCGAAGCGCCCCACAGAAGGCCCCGCCTGCGGCGTCCTCGGA
>CAYWBK010000475.1:0-4876 GCA_964455745.1 uncultured Armatimonadia bacterium | reverse complement strand
AAATGGGCATGATGCACCTCTCAAGGTGGGGGAAGCTGCAAGGGGCACTGCCGATACGGGAGTGCCCCACCGGGCCGCAGCGGGCAATTCGCTGCGACGCGCGGGTAGACCTGCGGCTGCATCGTAGCGGCTCTTCCTCAATGTGTGGGTAGATGCCGCGAACTGGTCCTGGCGATTTTCGCCAAGCGATATCCGGGCGTTGCACAAGACGAGCCGTTGCCGTCAGCCCCGAAGGGGCGTCCGCCAATTGCCACCGGCGGCAGCCGGTGGATTCCGTCGGCGAGGAAGCTATCGAAGCCCCGCAAGAGGCGGCAGGCTGCCCGCTCACTGTCGCCCCTTGCGGGGCTCTTGGACGCCAAGATGCCGGCATTCCACCGGCTTCCGCCGTGCTGACGCGAGCGTCAGCCAGGCAATAGGCGGCCCGCCCCCTTTGGGGGCTTGACGGCATTCACTTATTCATCGAGATGAGCTTACGAGGCTTCCGTCAAGCTACCCACACACATCGGGGAAGAGCATCGCGGCAGGTCCGGGGGTGTCGGGCGCGGAATTGGCGACAAAGCCGCTGCCCTGCATCCGAGACGCATGGATAGCGGCCGTAGCCGTTAAGGTTCTCCCCTCCTGGCACGGGAGGGGAAAGCCGCCCGCAGGGGGGGCGGCAGGGGTAGGGCCGTTGGCCACACCACACCCGGAGTCCGCAATGCAGAGCAATGAAGTCGTATCTATCATCCTCGCCGCCGGGCGCGGCTCGCGGATGAACAGGCCGGATCGCAACAAGGTCTGCTTCGAGGTCCTGGGCGTCCCCGCAATCGTGCGCTCCCTACAGGCATACACATCCGCGGGCGTCGACCGCCACGTCGTCGTCGTGGGCGACTTGCGCGAGGAGGTCGAACGGTGCCTCGCCGACCAGCTCTACCGGGTCGTCTACGCCCGGCAGCCCGAGCCCCTCGGCACCGGACATGCGGCGCGCTGCGGAGCCGCGGTCCTGCGCATGTTCGACTGGCAGGGCCTCGTCCTGATCGCAGCGGGCGACAAGATCGTCGAACCGGATGCCGTGCGGCGGCTACTCGCCGCGCAAGCCGAAACCGACGCCGACCTGGCGCTCCTGGTCACTCCCTCCGAGTTCAACCCCGATGGCGGGCGCGTCATCTCCCACGCCGACGGAACCCTCGCGGCGATTGTCGAGGCGCGAGACATGCGCGCCGCCGGGCTGGTCGAGCGGCTTCTCGAACGGGTCAGCTCCCTCGCGGACGGGCCGGCGCTCACCGTCCCACTGCAGGAGCTCATCGAAAGCCACATGCAGCCGGCGCGCGTCCCGGCGGCGCTGGGGCCGGTGCACCCGCTGATCTACGGGCGCGATACCGCCGACCGCGACAAATTGATCGCCGCCCTGCGGACGCTCCTGGAGGAGCGCTCGCTAGTGTTGCGCACCGAGAGCGGGCCGCAACGCGTGTCGCTGGCACAGGCCGAGGCGCTCACCAATCAGTGCAACGCCTCGGTCTACCTGTTCAAAGCGCCGGCCCTATACCACGGACTGGATCGGATCACCCGCGCGAACGTGCAAGGTGAGGAGTACATCACCGACATCGTGAAAATACTGTCCGACCCCGGTGATGCCGCGCCCGAGGCTGTGTCGGCTTACCGGGTGATCGCGGTCGATACGCAGGCCCCGACCGATGTCCAGGGCTTCAACACGCTGGAGGAGTTGTACGCCATCGAGGACTTCCTGCGTCGGCGCGAGACCGCTCCGGCGCTGTCGGCAGGTTGCTTCCGCCCCGTGCGCGAGTGGCAGGAGCTTCTGGCAGAGGACTCGCCGCTCGTCGCCGTGGCGCTCACCGCCTACTACGGAGACGACCAAACGCTGCACCGGCGTAAGCGCGAGCAGTATCTGTGTGCGCTGGACCTGTATGCACGGCAGTTTTCGCCCGAGGATCGGGCCGTGATCGTCCGCTCGCCGGGGCGGCTGAACCTGATGGGAAGACACATCGACCACCGGGGCGGGCGCACGAACGTGATCGCGATCAGCGACGAGGTGGTTTTCGTCGCGGCTCCCCGCGATGACGACCGCATCGAGCTGCGCAATACCGGCGAGCAGTTCGTCGATTCGGGCTTCTCCATCGGTGGGGAGATGTCGCAGCTCGATTGGGGCGACTGGATCGTGTGCGTCAACAGCCCACAGACCCTTCGTCTGCTCAAAGGCAGCGAGGGCGATTGGGCGCACTATGTCCGAGCGGCCATCTTCCGCCTGCAGTCTCATTTCGGTGACCGCAAGCTGCGGGGGATGAATGTCGCGGTCTGCGGCTCGGTGCCGGTCGGCTCGGGGCTAAGCTCATCCTCCGCAGTCGTGGTCGCCACCGGCGATGCAGCCATCGCCCTCAACAACCTGCCCGTGCAGCCCGAGGAGCTTGTGGATCTGTGTGGCGAGGGAGAGTGGTTCGTCGGCACGCGCGGCGGCAAGGGCGATCACGCCGCGATCAAGCTGGGCCGCCGCAATCTGGTCGCCCACGTCGAGTTCATGCCCTTCGAGACGAAGGAATACCTGCCCTTTTTCGAGGGGCACTCCCTCGTCGTGTGCAACTCGGGCCAGCAGGCCCGCAAGTCTGAGGGCGCGAAGAAGACCTTCAACGAGAAGATTCTCGGCTACACAACAGGCGAGGTCCTGTTGTGCAAGCGTTTCCCGCAATACGCCCCGAAGATCAAGCACCTCCGAGACATCAACTGCGAGACCCTGGGTATCGAGTTGCACGAGCTATACTGGATGCTGCTGCAAGTCCCGGAGCGCATCACCCGTCAGGAGCTTCTCAGTCTCGGGCCTTTCACCCCGGAGCAAAATAAGAGGCTGCAAAGCCTCTTCGGAGCCGCCACCCGCGCCACGGGCGCCGATGAGCCGTATGATGTGCGCGGAGTGGTGCTCTTCGGCCTCGCGGAGTGCGAGCGCAGCAAGCTGTGCCTGCAGTACCTGCGGGCCGGGGATGCCGACCGCTTCGGTGAGCTTTGGTATCTATCCCACGACGGCGACCGCCTCGTCGCCCACGATGCGAACCTCGGCCAACTGCTCTTCGACTACGACGTCTCCGATCAGTACCTGCACACTCTTATTGGCGATGCGCAAAGCGATGACCCAAGTCGTACCGAACGCGCGCTGCTATATAGGCAGCCGGGTCAGTATCGCTGCAGCACGGAGACCATCGACAGGCTGGTGGATATGGCGCGTCGTCATCCGGGGGTCAAGGGCGCGCAACTGGCCGGGGCGGGCCTGGGGGGCTGCATCATCGTCCTGGTCGAGACGCAACACGCGGAGGACCTGATAGCGATGTACGCGGAGAGCGGCTTCCAGGCCGCGCGCTACATTCCGGTGGAAGGCGCGGGGTTGGTGGAAGTCGGGAGATAGACGGGCGGCAACGGCCACTCTCTACAGCTCTAGAAACTCATCGACGCTGATGCCTGCCCCACGGATGACTGCACGCAACGTTCCCTCAGGCAGATCGCCCGGGTGACGAGGTACAGCCGTCGTCCGCAGCGTGGCCGGGTTCCACCAAAGTTCATGACTGCCTTTGGCGTGGCGATCGAACTCGAACCCTGCTGCGCGCAGCTTCCGTATGACATCGCGATAGCCGAACCCCGCCAGCCGCCCCACGATCAACCGACCCCTACTGGAATCTGCGCCGCGAAGTGCTCGGGCGCTTCATGGGTAAGGGCCGACGGCAGCGGCTCGCCGTGCTCAATACAAGACTCGATCAGCTTCCGCGCAACATCCCGCGCGATCTCCAGCGTTTCAGCGACAGTTCGTCCCTGCGCCACGAGTCCGGGCATGTCTTCACTGGTTGCCAGCCACACGCCTTCAGGCAGTCTTTCCAGCTCGATGTTGATGATGACCTCGTTCATACTGGCTCCTTAGCGCTCAGCCGTGCCTTCGATCCCGCCCGCATTATACCACAATCGAAATACGCAACGGCGGCCAGGCCTCCCGCCCAGCCGCCGTCGTTGCCGTTCTTGCCGTCTTTTTTCTGCGTTCAGCGTTCCGAGTTCAGCGTTTCCCTACAGCAGGTCCTTGCTGCCGTATACCATCACCAGCGACACCCGCTGAGCTCTTTCCTGCAGGGATTTGCGTATCACTTTCCAGACCTCGTCCTGCCGCTTCTTCGGCGTCATCCCGTCGAAGCGTTCCGAGGCTATGGCGACCGCTACCTTGTCGCCCTGGATCTTCTCCGTGCTCACGGGCACGTCCGCGCCGAACTCGCCTTTGAGGGCAAGCCTTACGTCCTGCGCGATCCGATCGTAGGTCAGATCCGCCGTGCTCATGCGAATGCACCTCCTCCATTGGCGATCCGTTGGCTCTCGACCCACCGCCAGACTGCCGATGCAGCGTCCACGAAGTCGAGTGCGTCGGCCTCGGTTAGGGATGTATTCGGGTCATAGCGCCAGTTCGTCGTCCAAACCGCGCAGATGCCGAACTGACTGGCGACCGCAGGATCAGCGGACGTGTCCAGGTCAGATGCGTTGAGAAGCCGGGTCAACTCATGGACGAAACCTGCGTATACGTCCACCCCGCGCTTCTTCAATTCGGCACGGGCTTCGCTGAAAGTGCTCGTTCCGGTATAGTTGATCAGGTACGCCTTCAGCGCGCACTCGACTGCATAGCCTGCGATATACCTCGCCCCCGCCAGATGCCTCGTCGTCGCGCCCGGAGTAGTGGCATCGAATGGAGGCGGCTCCAGGAGTTTGTACGCGTCAGCCACGTGCCGCGGCGCTACCTGCACATAATCGCTCTCAGTCTCAGAATACACCTTCTCCCCCTCCTGGCGCAAACGGCGGCCAGGCCCTCCCGCCCAGCCGCCGTTGTTGCCGTTTCTTCTGCGTTCAGCGTTCCGAGTTCAGC
>CAYWBK010000474.1:0-4879 GCA_964455745.1 uncultured Armatimonadia bacterium | reverse complement strand
CGCGAAGCGGGGACGGGGTAGGGCCGTCGCCTTTTCATCGTTTCAGAGTGCCGGAGCCCGGCATGACGACTGCCTCGAAAATTGCCGTTTGCCTCTCCCCTCCCGGCACGGGAGGGGTGCCCGCGCAGCGGGCGGGGTAGGGCCGTCGCCTTTTCATCGTCTCAGAGTGCTCGAACCCGGCATCAGGACTACCTACTTCTTGTCGTCCTCGGCGGTGAAGTCGGCGTCGATCACGTCGTCATGCGCGCCGGGGCCTTGAGTGCCCTCGGTTGGACCCGCCGACGGGCCGGCAGCGCCGCCGCCCGCTGCGGCCGCCTGTTGCTGCGCCGCGGCGGATGCCTCGTAAGCCCGGCGCGAGGCCTCCTGGAACTCCTGGTTCAGCGCCTCGACGGCCGCGTGGATCGCCGCCGCATCCTCGCCCTTGGCCACCTCGCGGAGAGACTCGATCTTCGCCTTCACGGCCTGCTTCTCATTCTCGGGCATGTTCTCGCCCAGTTCGTTAAGCGTGCGCTCGAGCTGGTAGGCGACCGAGTCCGCCTGGTTGCGCGCTTCGGCGAGTTCTTTGAACTTCGCGTCCTCGGCGGCGTGTCCCTCGGCCTCGCCTACCATGTTATTGATCTCGTCGCGGCTGAGCGCGCCGGAGCCGGTGATCGTGATTTGTTGCTGCTTGCCGGTCTCTTTGTCGGCTGCCGAGACGTTGAGGATGCCGTTGGCGTCGAGGTCGAAGGTCACCTCGATCTGCGGCAGACCGCGAGGCTTCGGCGGGATGCCGGCCAGATGGAACCGGCCCAGCGACTTGTTCTGCGAAGCCCGTGCGCGCTCTCCCTGTAGCACATGCACCTCAACCGTGGTCTGGAAGTCCGATGCCGTGCTGTAGATGCGCGAGACCTTGGTCGGGACCGCCGTGTTGCGCGAGATCAGAACGTCCGTCACGTCGCCGAGCGTCTCGATGCCCAGCGTCAGAGGCGTCACATCGACCAGGACCATGCCCTGTGCGCCGCCGGAGGAAAGCACCGCCGCCTGGATCGCCGCTCCGACCGCAACCACTTCGTCCGGGTTGATGCCCTTGTCCGGGTCGCTGCCGGTCAGTTCCTTGACAAGCTCCTGCACCTTCGGGATGCGGGTCGAGCCGCCGACCAGGATAACCTCGTCGATCTTGTCCTTCGTCAGTTTGGCATCGCTCATCGCCTGCTTGACCGACACGGCTGTCTTCTCGATGAGGTCGCTGATGAGTTCCTCGAGCTTCGCGCGGGTGATCGTCATCTCCAGATGTTTCGGCCCCTCGCCCTCGACGCTGGTGATGAACGGCAGGCTCACCGTCGTCTGCAGGGTCGTCGAAAGCTCGCACTTGGCCTTTTCCGCCGCTTCCTTGAGCCGCTGGAGAGCCTGGCGGTCGTTGCGCAGGTCGATGCCCGTGTCTTTCTTGAACTCCTCGGCGAGGTGGTCCATCAGGCGTTGGTCGAAGTCATCGCCGCCGAGGTGGGTGTCGCCGGAGGTCGCGAGGACCTCGTAGTAGTCCAGTTCCGCGGTGTTGGCCTTATCGATCTCGACATCGAGGATCGAGACATCGAATGTGCCGCCGCCGAGGTCGTAGACGAGGATCGTCGCTTCCTTCTTCTGCTCCCCGTGCCCGTAGGCCAAAGCCGCCGCCGTAGGCTCGTTGATGATCCGCAGCACCTCGAGGCCCGCAATCTCGCCCGCGTCCTTGGTGGCCTTGCGCTGCGTGTCATCGAAGTACGCCGGGACGGTGATGACCGCCTGTGTGACGGTCTCGCCGAGGTACGCCTCCGCGTCGGCCTTCATCTTCTGCAGGATCATCGCCGAGATCTGCTCGGGCGAGTAATCTTTGCCGTCGATGGTAACCTTGTCGCGGGTGCCCATCTTGCGCTTGATCGACGCAACGGTGCGCTCCGGGTTGAGCACGGCCTGACGCTTGGCAGGCATGCCGACCAGGCGCTCGCCGGTCTTCGAGAAGCCGACCACCGAGGGCGTGGTGCGCCCGCCGTCCTGGTTGATGATAACGGTCGGGTCGCCGGCCTCTACGACGGCCACGCACGAGTTGGTCGTTCCGAGGTCGATACCGATAACCTTCGCCATAGTAAGTCACCGCTTTCGTGGTGTTCGGACACCGGGTGGCCGGAACATGGGCCGCCCGTATGGCCCCACATGCTAGATAGGGTGCGTGCCGGAATGTTGTGCTCCGGCTGCCCCCTATACGATAGCAGCATTATAAGAGTTTAGTGCATGACTGTCAAGCATGTTATACCACAAACGTTGATGCGCCAATCCGCCGCGCCAAAATCGCTCGGAATGAAGTCCAACAAGTCGAGAATCGTGCTGATGAGCTTAGACGATGGCGAGGAGCGGGCGCAGCTTCTCCCACAGCCCACAAGGTGCCTGTCGCTTCAGCGGCGAACATGTACTGCGAATCGGCGGCTGTTCAGCCCACACAAGAGCGACACCCCACTTGGATCTGGATAATCCCGGCTCAGATTGCCGCAGGTCGCACATTCCACCATCGCGAGGTGGCTCTGATGGCACACACGGACTCAGAAGACTCCGGTCGGGCGGGCGAGAGGCGAGACACGCGAGCGCGGACGTGGATTGTGCTGAGCGTCGCTGCCGTCGTACTCGTGGCGGTTGCAGCGTTGTACGCTCTCAAGGTGGTGAATGACCGCAGGGAGAGAGCCGACTTCGGACTGGCGAAGGCTGAAGGCACGGTGGCGGCCTTCCAGCAGTTTCTCGCCAAGTGGCCCTCTGCTTCGGATTCGCCGGAAGCGACAGCGCTTATGCGGGCGCGGCAGGCACTCGACGACTTCCAAAACGACGCGTCGGCGTGCTGGAGCACCAAACCGGAGTTCGCTTACACCCTTAGGGTCAGCAAGGGCTCCAACGGACTCTCGCGACCCTGCCCCGGTGCCACCGCCAGATACGCCTTGCACGACTCCACCATCGAGGAAGTCTACAGTAATACCCGCATCTTGAGCGATGACGGAGGTCCGGTTGACCTCCTGATAGAGTTGGGAGCCCACGGTCCCCCCCAGGGCCCCTACCTGCTCTTCCGTGCTGGCGAGTCCGGGGGCATACAACTCGGCGTGGCCACCGCCTCGGCCCCCGAACCGGCCACCATCGAGATGCACGGGAAGGAAGCTATACTCGACAAGGACCAGAAACCGGTCAGGGGAGCAGGCTTCCTGCAGGCCCTCAAGGGGAAGTACTTCCCGCTTTCGTTCAGCAGATTTGGCAGCAGCGGGGGGAGCGCCGAGATCCGGCTGGGCGTGACGAAGATAACCTGGGATGACACGGGGAAGGCGACGGACGTCTCCGGGCTTGAGCCTGTCGTTCACCAGTCGGATGGGGAGGATCTGAAGATCACATCGGAACTAGAACACCCGCCGATGACCAACGGACTGTTCGCCGTCTCCATTGAGGGGAGAGGCGCGCTCTACCTCGCAACCAGATTCGAACACGGGATGAAGTTCATGTGGGCTGCCCCACAGTAGCCAGCGTGAGGGCGGGGCAAGGGGGCTGATCGGCGACCTGCGGGAGTCGGTAGGAGGGTGCGGGCATCGAACGGTACGGACCGCAGGCTCGCGGCTGCGGCCGCACCGGTGTGACGTGGGTGGCATCCTCGAGGTCGCCACCAGGCTGGCCTCCGCGGACATCCCCCTCCCAGACATCGACCGGCACTTCCGGGGCCTTGGAGCGGCGGGGCCCCCTACGCCGAGGTCGCCCGGGGCGGTGGGACAGGCGTCGCCCAAGCTCAGGCCGATCGAGCCCGGCAGCGGATCGTTAGCGACCGCCCGCACCGTTGACCATCGCCGTGCGCCCCCCCGCCAGCTCCGGTAGACCACACGCCCTGGTGCTCTTACTCGCTCCTCCCCGATGCCTTCTGCAACGCGTCGAGAAACGCCGCGTCGGGCGTGCCGTGAAGCTCGCGGAAGCGCTTCACGTCTTCCCACGCCCGGTCGTAGTTGCCCTTGAAGTACCAGGCGCAGGCCCGATTGCTGAAGGCCTCGCCGAGTTTGGGCACGAGGGCCAGGGCCTTGTCGAAGTCAGCGATGGCACGGTTGTAGTCGCCCTTCTCGAGGTATACGACCCCACGGCTGTTGTAGGTTTGGCCGTTGTCGGGCTTGAGCGTGATGGCCTTGTCGAAGTTGGTAATGGCGCTGTCGAAGTCGCCTTTGTGGTCGTAGGCGCTGCCGCGGTCGGACCAAGCCTCGGCGTAGTCGGGCATGAGGGCGATGGCCTTGTCGAACTTGGGGATGGCACGGTCGAGATCGCCCGTGGTCTCGTCTTCGTTACCGGCTGCCCGGGCTCTGTCCGCCATGGCCAAGTACATCAGCCCGTAGCTGTTGTACGCCCGGGCGTGGTCGGGTTTGAGGGCGATGGCTTGCTTGAGGTCCGCTTCAGTACAGTCCCAGTCGTTCTTGCTCTCGTAGACGACCGCCCGGTCGTAGTAGGCTTCGGCGTAGTCGGGCTTGAGCGTGGTGGCCTTGTCGAGGTCGGCGAGGGCGCGGTCGACGTCGCCCTTGGTGAAGTACGAGAGCCCGCGGCCGTTGTAGGCTTCGGCGCAACTGGGGTCGAGTGCGAGGGCCTTGTTGAACTCGGCGATCGCGGCGTCGGGCTTCTCTTGTCCGTTCAGGGCGTCTCCACGGGCGTAACAGGCGGCGACATCGTCGGCTCTCTGGTCGGCAACTGCCTGGGACAGGGCAACGGCAACGACGGCTGCGAAGACGAGAACTCGATAGAGGCGGCGCATCGCTGTTCCCTCCAGTTGGGTTGCCGTCAGATTTCGCCGCCTGCGCAGATATCCCTGCATGTCGGCTCTTCCTCAATGTGTGTGGGTAGCTTGACAGTGGCTGAACAGACCACATCA
>CAYWBK010000473.1:0-4888 GCA_964455745.1 uncultured Armatimonadia bacterium | reverse complement strand
CGGGCGTGTGATGCGGGCTCTTCTTCCACGCCACCTCCTTTCAACTGAACTCGGGACATGGGGCATCTGCCAGACACCTTTTCAAACCAAATGAAGCGCGCTGTAAATGCCCTACTACTCCCGCTTACACTGAGAAAGGAGGTGGTCAGGATCAAGGAGGTACATCACGCAGGGTATAAGTTCGTATATCGCCGTTATATTACCATGAATGGCGGAGTGATCTACTCACGATATGCAGGGCCATAGGATTCTGAGCCAAAGATGATCATTCGCTGAAGCCCTCCGCGTCCGTCGGCAAGACTCGTCTATAGACGTAGGCACTCTACAGCTCAATGACCCGCCTTAGGAAATCGACGGATGTGCTTTCGTCAATCTCTAGTTTTGGTGTGATTATTAGGTCGTTGATTGCCTTACCATCGAACTGAGTTACTCCTCGTGAGTTGCGGCCGGCCCAATGCCCAAGTATGATTGTGGAGCGCAGTAGTTGGCTCTGGAACATAGAGACTAATACTGTGCTGACGATCCTCCCCGGATCAATCCCAACAAAGTAGAACATGAACACCGACCTACTGCTGGCAAGGAACTCAAGCATCTTGTCAAGGTTGTATGCCTTGGGGTTTGAGTTCAGAACCATGATCTTGGTCTTCACGTCTGTTTCGGTATCGAAATCGTCGAAACGCCTCTGGTAATCCCCGAGCGTGTTGTCTGTCTTGAATTGAGGGATGCCTCGGTTGCCGGCCCTCAATGCTTCGACGAGGTGTTGCCGCAAAGACTCGTCAGCCCCGGCGATGAGATACTCGATAATGCGTCCTCGTATATTCACGTTCTCAATAAGAGCAGCTAACAGGATTTCTGTCTCGAACCTGCTGACTTGCATATCAAGCCCAGCTTTGAGCGTGGTATGGCAATCAGAGCTGACGAAGCCTATTGCTCTTTGGGGAGCGCCCAGTATCATAGCGCGCTCTCTGTCGCCAACGTGATACGGAGTGCCCGTGGGCGAAATGTTGTTCGTTGCTTCTACGAGTCGGACCAGATTGCCATCAAAGCCGATTTCTGCATGAATGCGATATAGCCGGCTGATGTTCTTTGCCGAGTTAGGGATGCCCTCGAAATCTCTAACAATATCAGATCCGTTGAAACTGCCCCTGATGTTGTTCTCCCTGAGTTCTTGAGAGCTATGGCTGATCTTCTTCAGAAATGTCGTGTTGGCTATCAGACAGTAGTTCCGGTCTGGTGTAACAAGGCACACGATGAATGGGCGTCCATCGTACTTACGGAGATTGGACAAAGACAGAACAGTGTTTCCAAAGCTGCGAGTAGCTGATGAGTTGAACCTCAACGCAAAGTCGTCGCAGTAGTAGACGGATCGATCCTTCGTGAGGTGTAGTACATCCATCAATATGCGGGCCAACAGAGCCTTGTCATTGATGCCGTCATAGGATCTAATCAACTCCAGCATTCTATCCAGGAGATCAGTCATCGAAAAGCTCCAGCATCGGCATGTGGGCCACCTTGACTACCTTGCTCGGGGCTTGTTCGCATAGACTGTTTCTCTCCCAGAAAACGCCATCTGAGTAGCCTTGGATGCTGCTATCTGCTTCTGCCTGCCTAAGGCGTTTCAGTGCCCAACAGCAGTATTCCTGATTGAGTTCAACTCCGCAGAAGCGTCGGCCAAGTTTCTGTGCGACAACTGCAGTAGTTCCACTGCCGAGGAATGGATCAAATATGAAGTCATAGGGACGAGAACTGGCGAGGATAAGCTTAGCCAGTAGCTTCTCTGGCTTCTGAGTGGGGTGATCTGTGTTCTCGGGCATTGACCAGAAAGGAATGGTTATGTCTGACCACAGATTAGAGGGATGGGTCAGTCTGTAGTTCCCATTCTCAGTTTCATCCCAGTCTTTGGGCTGTCCATCGTCAGAGCGATATGGCGCCAGTACGCGTCTCTTGAGTTTGACCGCATCAACGTCGAAGATGAACTCATCCCCTACAGTGCAGTACCATATATCCTCAGTGTTGTTCTTCCAATTCGTCTTTGAGCCCCGGCCTTTCTCGCGCTCCCAGGTGATCCTGTTTCTGACGTTGAAGTAAGTGTCTAGAACTGGAAAGACGAGAGTTGATGTCTGCCAGTCGCTGCAAACGTAGATCGAAGCGGTTGGCTCAAGAAGCGGGATAATGGACGATATGATCCCATCAAACCAAGCCGTGTATTCAGCCCCTTCTTTGGAGCGGAACAGATGCCCGTTGTAGTCCTTTGTCAGGTTGTATGGCGGGTCGACGATCAGAAGATCGATGAACCTATCCGGTAAGAATGGGAGCGCCTCGAAAAGGTCTTGGTTGATGATCTGGTTGGCCAGTGAGCCGCTGTCTATCTTCTCGGTCAAATGCATCAGAGCGGTCGACATCTCCGCGATCTCAGCCTCAGTGCATGTTAGGGTTCTGTTTCGCGGCGCTCGGATCCTCTCCATGTGCTGCCCCTTCTGTACCACGATGCCAAATCCTTTCACAGGGATAAGCAGGAGTCCTTGGCTCAAGCCGTTTGACTTCGAGATCATTAGGAAAAGGCTTATCGGACCAGACTAGACATCACATGGGTGCTTGCGGACAAATCCCTTTGTGCGATCGTGGTCCTTGGTTTGTCCAGTGCATATCCCCGATTCGCTATCCAAGGCAAGGTCTCGGCGCGTTGGTCCGCTTTCGCCCGCCTTCATCACCCTCCGAACGCCTCGCGCAGGGATACGAAGCTATCCCGCGACTGCTCGGGCGGCTCGTTCGCGGTCGGCTCAGCGGTCGGGAATGCGCTTGCGGGTGTCGCGGCGTGCATAGCCAGCACGGTGGCGAGCGCCTTGTCCTGGTGGCTGAAGGGGGCGTGGAACTTGTCGAAGACCGCCAGCACTCCCACGGCCTGTCCGTTGACGGAGATTGGGCAGGCCATCGCCGAGTATGTGCCCAGCGCATCCAGGGTCTCATCCTGTACCGGGTGGCGTCCGCCCATGTCATGGCACGAGACCGGGCCGTCCGCGGCGAGGCATTGCGCGATGAGCCCGGCATCGCGGGGCAGTTCCGCCCGCGCAAGTCCCCCGGCCAGGCCGCCCTCGGCAACCGCGACGCGGGCCACAGGAAGTCCCTCGTCGAGCAGCAATACTGCGCCGCTGTCCGCTTCGGTCAGCTCCACAGCCTTGTGCAGGATCAGGCGCAGGGCCTCCTCGTTCGAGGTCGCGCGCTGCAACTCGGCGCTCAGCCCCGCGAGAGCTCCCAGCTTGGCGTCATTGCCTGGGGCCGCCTCCTGCTGCAGGGCACCGGCACGCCGGGCTTCCAGGTAGGCGGTGTAGGCCTTGTCTACGATCTGGATCAAGTCTGTGGCGGCGAAGGGCTTGCGCAGGTAATCATAGGCTCCGCGCCGCACGGCCTCCACAGCGGAGTCCAGAGACGCGAAGCCGGTCATAAGGATCACTTTGCAGTCGGGATTGCGCTCTCGGAGAGCGGTGAGGATCGACAGACCGCCCATGTCGGGCAGCACGAGGTCTATGACTGCGACGGGAGGGTCGTGGCCCTCCATCTTCGCGAAGGCTTCTCTGCCGCTGGCGGCTTCGAGGACCTCCCACCCGCGCGCGGTCAACGCCTCCGCACAGATCGTGCGCAGTGCGTTGCTGTCGTCGGTGAGCAGGACTTCAGATCGGGTCTTCGTGGGATACCGCCCCCTCGTGCGCGGATCGGCCCTCTCTACCAGGCCGATGATATTGCGCTGAAGCGTCTGTGCCGCCCGGTGGCCTCGGACCATGTTGCAGCCACAGACTGCACTCGGGCGAGCCTGGGCCCTTCCCACAACTCCTCCAGCAGCGTCTCCAGGCGCTGCCGGGGCCCCTCGGCCCACACCTCCACCTCGCCGCTTTCGAGGTTCCGTACCCACCCCACCAGCTCGAGGGCCTGGGCTTTCTCGATCGCGAAGTAGCGGAAACCCACGCCCTGCACCCGGCCGCGAACGAACGCGTGCAGGCTTACCACTTCCTCATGTGCAGGCAACGGCACACCTAATGGCCGCGCCGCCCTGTCGCCAAGGCGGCTCCTCTGGCGGCGACCAGGGACGCGGTCCACCCCAGGACGAACATCGCCAGCAGCTTCAGCGCCAGGACTACCGACACCTGGGCCAACGTGGGGCCGGCGTGCGGACTTGCGACCACGACGCCAGCCGACTTGCCGGTCTCCGCCGACTTTGCATTCCCCTGCCCCGACACTGCGGGCGACGCGACAGCAGGCGCAGGCTTGACTTGCGCGATCTGCTGGTCCACGCTGGAGAACAGCCGGTAAGTCCAGGAAAACACCAGAACGATCATCGCTATCCCAGCCAGGAAGACCAGCAGGCCCACTATCTGGGATGCAACCGTAACAGCTCGGCTCTCAGTCGTTGGAGGCGGCAACCCGTCGAAAGCCAAACTCATCACACTCCCGTGCTGCAGCTTCGCTTGGGATTATAGCATGTGGGGGAGGCGTTTACAATCGGGCCACGCATTCGGGCATACACACAATATCGCTGTTCTAATGCCATAGATATTGCCATATCATTGCTAAATCGTCAACACTGACGCCGCGTGGGTTGGCGGGCGCCGAGGCCCGGACTTTCGAGTTAGTGTTACTACGCCGGTTGTGCGGCCCTGCTCGGCAATCAGATGCCATGTGGAGGAATAGACGGCGATTGACCGCAGTCGTCATGCCGGGTTCCGGCACTCTGAAACGATGAGAACGGCCCTACCCCGTCCCCGCCTGCGGCGGGCCACCCCTCCCGTTCCGGGAGGGGAGAGGCAAACGGCGATTCCCGCGCAGTAGGGAACTGCTGCTGTTCTCCCCTCTCCGCTTGCGGCTATGCTTTACCCACATCTTGCGTGCGAATCAC
>CAYWBK010000472.1:1991-4905 GCA_964455745.1 uncultured Armatimonadia bacterium | reverse complement strand
ATGTTAGCCCCTCCTTGAACGGCCCGCGCCTTGATCCGTTGAACGCATCGCGACCCAAAACGATGCTCCTGCCGCGTGTGCAGCCGTCATGGACAACCTGCGCGTGTTGTGGCATACTCGGGCTGCACGTGTAGTACGCAATAGCAGTTGACGCCAAACGGCGCCGGCTTCTCCCGCCTGGGAGCCGGCGCGTCGTGTAGCAGGTTGCCCCTATGAGTCCCTCCCCAGGTCCCATACCAGCCGATCAATGCCCGCCTCCTGATGAACCCCGCCCGGAGAGTCACGGGCCTGCCGGTCCCCCGTCAGACAACGGTCAGCCTGATGCGGGTTCCCGTGGTCCAGGTCGCCCCAGCAGGCGGAGACGGCGTCTGTCTACCCTGCGCGAAAGCCGTCGAGTGCACTATACGCGGGCTGCTGTCGTGGGCTTGCTGGCAGGCGGCGTGGCTGTGCTGTTCCAGTGGAGCCTGTTTTATGCCGAAAGCGCGCGGAATGCGTGTCTCTCGGCGCTCCGGGGGCACCCGGTCTGGGGGTGGCTGGTGTTGCCGGTGGCTGGAGCGGTCCTTGGCGCGCTGGTTGGCTGGGGGACGCGCCGGTATGCGCCGGAGGCTTCGGGAAGCGGCATCCCACATGTGAAGGCGGTGCAGTCGCACCTGCGGGCGCTTCACTGGACACGTGTGCTGCCGGTGAAGTTCATCGGCGGGGTGCTTGGCATCGGGTTCGTCGGCCTGTCGCTGGGGCGCGAGGGGCCGACGGTGCAGATGGGGGCGGCACTCGGCCAGGGACTGGCGCACATCCTGCGAGTGCCCCGGCGGTCGGAGGCCCACCTGGTCGTCTGCGGGGCAGGCGCCGGCCTCGCGGCGGCATTCAATGCGCCGCTTGCGGGCTTCGTGTTCGTGATCGAGGAGTTGCGCCGCGAGCTTAGCGCGATCACCTACGGCACAGCCCTGATCGCGGCCATCGCCGCCGACATCGTCACACGGAGCCTCACCGGCCAACTCCCCTCCTTCCATGCCTACGGGTATCCAACCCCACCGCTGGGCGTCTTGCCGCTTGCGGCGGCCCTCGGCTGCCTGTGCGGGCTACTGGGCGTCGCGTTCAACCGCACTCTCCTGTGGTCCGTCGCGCGCATGCGACAGTGGAAGGCCGCGCCCGGCTGGGCACACACCGCCCTGGCCGGCTGTATCATGGGGCTGGTTGCGTGGTGGCTTCCCGAAGCCGTCGGCGGAGGGCACCAGACGGGGGAGCACATCCTCCGTGGCGAATACACTTCTCTTAGCTTCATCGTCATCCTGTTGGCGGTGAAATTCGCCCTGACGATGCTCAGTTATGCGTCGGGGGCGCCGGGCGGGATATTCGCGCCGCTTCTCGTGCTGGGGGCGCTTGCCGGGATGGCGGTGGGGCATTTTGCGACGATTTGGTTCCCGTCTCTCGCCCAAAATGCGGCTGCGTTCGCCGTCCTGGGGATGGCTGCCACATTCACGGCGATTGTCCGCGCCCCGTTGACAGGCATCGTACTCATCACCGAGATGACCGGGAACTACGATCAGCTTTTCGTCGTTGCCATTGCCTGTCTGAGCGCGTACATGGTCGCCGAGGCGATGCGCGACACCCCTATCTACGATGCTCTTCTTGAGCAGGACCTCCACAAGCGGGGGCAGCCTGCCGCCGTTTCGGAGCCGGTGCTGATCGATCTGGTCGTCGAAGCGGGGAGCAGCGCCGACGGCCACATGCTGCGCGACCTGGACATCCCCGAGGGGTGTTCGCTGGTCATCATCAAACGAGCGGGCCAGGAGGTCGTGCCGACGGAGAGCTTCTCGTTGTTGCCGGGGGACGGCCTCACCATCATCGTCGCCGGGGACTCAGTGGGGGTTATTCACGAGCTGGAGGCGATGACGCACTGGAAGCCGTAGCCGCTGCACTCTATCCTCCCGGTTGCGGTAGACAATCGCTCTTCGTTGTGGCATACTTCGACCACACGTACTACGAATGCCGGATTATGTTCTCACCCACCGACAGACGCGCGTTGCCTTGGCGACGTTCTCAGCCGTCTGTTGTTGATTCTGCGTCCTATGTTTCGCGCTCAGAAGGAGTGTTGACCCCATGCCTCGCGACCTACCTGTGCTCCCAGATTTCACCCCCGGTGAGCTGACCTTCAAGCCGGTTCCGATGTTCACCTATGCGAACTCGCTCGCGGATGAGACCGCCAGTGGCCGTATCACGCGCCCTGACGCGATCAACATGCTCGATGCGATGCTCTCCGTCCGTTTCTTCGAGGAGATGATCGTTACCCTCAAGAAGGGCAAGTTCGAGCCGCTGGCGCGTTTCAAGTTCATCGGCGCGACCCATCTTTCGATGGGCCAGGAAGCCGTCGCCGTCGGCACCATGTCGGCGATCCGCCACGACGATTACATCACCTCGACCCACCGCGGCCACGGACACTCCATCGCCAAGGGCTACTACGCCCTCCTCACCGCCGATGACGACTACCTGTGCGAGTTCGTCGGGCCGACCGCCGACCGCGCCAAGTCCGGCCTGCTCGACTGCGCGATCCAGGAGCACATCAACCGCACGATGGCCGAGCTTTTCGGCAAGCAATTGGGCTACTGCCACGGTCGCGGCGGCGGGATGCACATCGCCGACTTCCACGCCGGACACCTCGGCGCGAACGCCATCGTCGGCGGGTCGTATGCCATCGCCGCCGGCGCGGCCATGGCTTGTGACAAGCTGCAGAACGGGCGGGTCGTCGCCTGCTTGGTCGGCGACGGGGCCACCAACAACGGCATCGCCCACGAGGCCTACAACTTCGCCTGCATGACGCAGTTCAAGCGCGGCTGCCCGGTCATTTTCATCATCGAGAACAACCAGTACGGCATGACCGGCCAGCAGGTCGGCGAAGTCACCGGCATCGACCATC
>CAYWBK010000472.1:0-1891 GCA_964455745.1 uncultured Armatimonadia bacterium | reverse complement strand
AACCAGTACGGCATGACCGGCCAGCAGGTCGGCGAAGTCACCGGCATCGACCATCTCGCCCGCCGCGGGGCCGCCTACAACTTCGACAACATGCACGCCGAAGTCGTCAACGGCATGGATGTCCTCGCGGTACACGACGCCGTGTCTCGCGCCGCGGACCTGTGCCGCAACGGTCAGGGCCCGGTGCTGCTGGAATGCCTCACCTACCGATACATGGGGCACTCGCTCAGCGATGACCGGATGTCGTATCGCACCGAAGAAGAGGAAGCGGCCTGGCAGGCGCAAGACCCGATCCGCCGGTTCCAGCGGCAAGTCGTCGATTCCGGTGTGATGACCGGCGAGCAAGTCAACGCCCGGCGGGAACAAGCCCGCGAGCGCGTCGACTTCGCAACCGTCTTCGCCGCCAAGTGCGAGGACCCCGATCCGAAGGACATCTATGACGGCCTATACACGGACACGGATTCCGAGGGCATCGGCGATGAGTACAAGACCCCCGCGTCCGAGATCCTCCAGGAGCCGGTGAAGGTGCGCCGCGACAACCAGGGACGCGTCCTGTTCCGGCACGCGGTCTGCGAGGCGCTCATCGAGGAGATGATGCGGGACAAGCGCGTCATCCTGTACGGTGAGGATGTAGCCGACTACGGCGGGGCGTTCGGCGTGACGAAGGGCATCATCGATATCTTCGGCCGCGACCGATGCTTCAACACCGCAATCTCCGAATCGGCGATCATCGGGACCGGAGCCGGCGCGGCGATGGTCGGCATGAGGCCGGTCGTCGAGTTGATGTACATCGACTTCATCCTGATGACAATGGACCAGACCGGCAACCAGGTCGCCAAGGCCCGCTACATGTTCGGCGGCAAGGCGACCGTGCCGATGGTCATCCGCACCACGGTCGGCGGCGGGAAAGGCTATGCCGGGCAGCACTCGCAGAGCCTCGAGGCCGTCGCCACGATGTTCCCCGGCCTGCGCGTGATCGCCCCGGCGACCGCCTACGACGCCAAGGGCCTGCTGAAGTCCGCCATCCGCGACGACAACCCCGTCGTCTTCATCGAGCACCAGCTTTCGTACCTGGAGAAGGGCGAGTGCCCGGAGGACGACTACACGATCCCCATCGGCGTTGCGAAGGTCGCCCGCGAGGGCACCGACGTCACCGTGGTCGCCTACAGCTACATGTACCACGTGGCGATGGAGGCCGCCGAGTTGGCCGCGGCGGAGGGCATCTCGGTCGAGGTCGTCGATCCGCGGACGCTCATGCCCCTGGACACGGAGACCATCGCCGCCTCGGTGAAGAAGACCGGACATCTGGTGATCGTCCAGCAGGCCCCCGAGCAAGGCTGCTTCGGCGAGCACATCGCGTACCAACTCCAAAGCTGCTGCTTCGCCTCGCTGAAGGCCCCGGTCAAGATCGTCGCAGCGCACAACGTCCCGCCGCCGATGGCGGAGCCTTTGGAGAAAGAGAACATCCCCAGCCCGGAGAAGGTGCTGGCGAATGTGAAGGCAACGCTGAACGCTGAACGCTGAAAACGGCAAAGAACGGCAAAGGACGGCAGACGGCGAGGACTGCTTGGAAAACGGAGTAGGCGCGGCAATCCTGCCGCGCGTGGGGTCCGGTCTCGGCGAGATCTCGCCTGCCAGGACTGTCATGCCTCGGTCTCGGTGTGCTGGGGAATGGCGATGTCATCGAGTAGTACCCCGATGACACCCCGTTCCCCAGCCGCCTGATCTGCGGCTGCCTTGGAAATCGCGTTTGCCGGGCGAACGGCGACCTCACCCCCGGCTATGCATTCCTCACATCTTGGTGGGAGGGAGTCGAGGCGGTCTGATCGTCTCGCCTTTGCACCCCGAAGGGGTGCCGGACGTTAGCCGGGGGCGCAAGCCCCCGGATTCC
>CAYWBK010000471.1:0-4916 GCA_964455745.1 uncultured Armatimonadia bacterium | reverse complement strand
TGCTGTGCGGGAATCGCCGTTTGCCTCTCCCCTCCCGGAACGGGAGGGGTGGCCCCGCGAAGCGGGGACGGGGTAGGGCCGTCGCCTTTTCATCGTCTCAGAGTGCCGGAACCCGGCATGACGCCTGCTTCCGACCTCACCCCCCCCCCAAACATCGTGTGGTCGCGCCATTCATGGCGCGAAACGCGCGGTGAACCGCGCGTCCACAGGAAAGGTAAGAAGAGACGCCTGGCCTACCCGATGATTCTCGTGGCGGGCGGTGGTTGTGCCTCGGTCTCACCTTGCCGACCCCGGCTGCCCGCCCGGGCCAAACACGTCCGGGTATAGCTCCCGGAGACAGTCGGGGCACAGGCCGTGCGTGAACTCGGCGTTCGTATGTTCCTCGACATACTGCTCGATCGGCTGCCAGTCGTCGGGGCTGTCGCCGTCGGCATCGGCGCGTCGGATCATCTTGCAGTTGACGCAGATGGGCAACAGCCCCTCGAGGCGTCTAACGTGTGACAATGCCTCCTCGAGCTGCGCGATCTTGTCCTTCAGTTCGCGCTCATTGCGGGCGAGAGCTTCGACCATCGAATTGAAGGCGGTTGAGAACTCGCCCATGAAGTCGACCCGCTGAGCGTAATCCCCCTGGGTCACCTGCTCGGCCTGCCACGTCAAGTGCTTCAGGCGGGATACCAGCTCCTTGAAAGGGGAGGCGAGATAGTTGGCGGGGCTGAAGCTCACACTGTGGAGTTCGCCTCGTGAGAGCGGCAGCACGAAGGCCTGCGTCTCGGCCATGAAGCCGATCAGGCGGTTCACCGCATCGACCAGCCCGCGCTCGTCTTCGTCGGCGTCCACTGGAGCAGGTATCGGCTCAGGCGCACCGCCGCGCAGGAGATTTTCCAGCCGCCCGGTGACCTGTCGCGTGATCGTGTCACGAGCCAAGAGGCTTCACCTCAAATCGGCACACGCGGTCTCCTGTCGCCCAGCAATCGATCTCGCGAACATGGAACGCCGCGCCGGTGTACTCTTCCAGGATTCCGGCGATGAAGCCCTCATCGTACACGCAGACAGTCTCTCCGGTGATCGGCAGGCCCGAGCAGTCGAGGTCCTCGGCCACAGTGAGGGTCATCTCCAGCGTCTCGGGATTGAGCGCTTCCACTCGCAAGATGCCGATCCGCTGCTCCCTGAGAGCCGCCTGCAGTTGAGCGATGAACTCGTTCAGGGCGGCCTTCGTGCTGAGCAGACGGCGGCAAAACTGCATCCCGGCGAGATGCCCCGCCCTGCGGACCACATCGTCCGCGCGCTCACGGCCGAGATCGGCGACAAGCACATCACGAATCGTGAACTGCATCAACCGATAGGCCAATACGGGGGCGTGCAGCCCCAGGTTGGGACGGCCGAGGTCGAGATCACCAAGGTGGTCCCATGAAAATCGGCCGGTGATGGTTCCGTGTTCCACGTCGTTCTCCCCCTTTCGGGTTCCAGTCAAAGGCGCGGTAACGCCTTGCGGGTCGGTTACTGCGCTTCCCTTGCCACTTCGTCCGGGTTCAGCGCCCGCTTCCATATCCTGACATCTTCGATCATACCCCGGAAGTAAGCCGGTGAGCCCTGGCCATCCTCGCCGCCCCATGCTTCCCTGCCGATGCAGATCGGCTCATTGTTGCTCGTCGGACTCTCGGTGATGTCCTTCGTGGCGGCGACCGCGCCATTCACATAGAGGACGATCCGCTTCGATCCCTCGAAAGTGACGGCCACGTGGCTCCACTTCCCGGCCGCGATCGCCGGCCCCGAGAAGTTGAACGGCCAAAAAGTGCCGCCTGTTCCCAGGCCCTCGAACCGCAGGGCTCCGTCGCTGATCCCAAACACGAACGGGGCGGCGCTGTTTCCGATGCGTTTGACGACGATGCCGCGCCGCACGTTCGTCTTCTCGGGGTTGATCCACGCACAGATCGTGAAACTCTGGGGATTAAACGCCGTCGCGCCATTCACCTGCAGGTAGCTCTTCCCGTCCAGCTTCAATGCCCGCCCTGCCCGCCCCGGAGCGTAGGCCACCGTACCGACGCAGTCCGCATCGAAGCCGTTGCCGGTGACGTCCGGCACGCGCACGGCATCCCCTTTCTCGAAATCCCAGGCCATGATCGGCTTCCGGGGATCGGCCCCGGTGATGACGGCCACCTGTTTCGCCCCGGCGGCCATCGCCTCGGCTTCTTTGACCACCGCGAACTCGTAGTTGACCAACATGCCCTGATCGCCACGGTCGAGCACAAACTTCGAGTAAGTCTGCATGTACCCGCGCGCATACTCGAGGGCCTTTTCGGCGTGCGCCGAAGCCTGCTTCACCCTGTCGAGCGGGTCGCCGGGCCGCACATCCGCGCCGCCCAACTCGTGCACGGTGTCGATGTGCAGGACCGCGCACGCACACCGGTTCGCCAAATACGCGGCCCGTTGCTTCGACCGTCCTTCCGCCAGCGCACCGGCAAGCTTGGCGAACTCGTCGCCGGCCTCCGAGAACAGTTTCCGCGCCCCGTCGAGGTCCTCCGGGGGATAGCCAAAATCGCCCCTGAAGCGCCCCTCGAAGCAGAAGCCGATGTTGAACAGGCGCGCCCGGCAATACAGTGTCGCCTTCTCGAGCGCGTCATAGGCTTTCCGCGCCTGCGCGGCGTTGGCCGGCCCGAATGTCCGCCCCAGATACCGCTGCATCCAGGCGTCGTAGCTCTCCCCCGCACTCCACGGCACATCGGCCAGTGTGGCCGCGTCGGCTTCCAGCCCCGACACCCGCCAGTGATTGCACACCAACGTCGTCAGCGGGAGGCCTTTCGCGTTGTGCACGCAGTCGTAGACCGATCTCGGCCAGCTTTCGGGCAGAAACATCGACCCGTCGAACTCCAGCCAGGAGATCACTCCTAGCTGCAGCTTCGCGTCCCGGAACGCCTCCCAGGTCGGCATCTGATCCGCCGTGCCGCGCGCGCCGTAGTCGACCATCATCTGCAGCCGGCCGTTCGCGGGAATCATCTCCCGCAGCGCCGGGGTGCACATCTTCACTGCCGCTGCGTTCGGCAGGTAGATGCCTACATTGGCCTGCTTGCCTTCGCGCTTCATCCGGTCGGAAACGCGGGGGTCGGCGAAGACCCCCAAAGCCAGATCGACGTACCGAAGCGTCGCTACAACGGGCCGCATGAGGCCGTGGTCCAAGTCCGCAGCCACCGCGGGCGCATTATACGGGGCGAGGTTGACGCCGGCCTCGCGCGCCCCGGCGAACTGCCGCTCGTCGTTCGGGTCGAACGGGATCTTGTACTTGTCGCACAGGCGCCTCAAGTCCGCTTTCAGATCGAGGCCCGCCGGCGCGTCATCGCTGCCCTCGACCGAGATCATCTGGAACTCATCGGCGTTCGGATACGCGTCCATGCACGCATTCAGCCGCGCCACGGTCAGGTCGTGCATGAGTGCGTCGCGCCCGCCGGCTGCCTGCTCCCACTCCCCCAAGTGCGCGGCGATGTCGCCGGGCGGAGCAAGGGGCTCGAACGAGACTGCCACCTTGATTCCCCGACGGTGGGCGTGGTCAATGACCGCTCGGATGCGCTCCTCGGTGCGATGGTACAGAGCTTCGCCGGGCGCCGTGCCCTCAAGCTCCGGCGGGAAGTATTGCGCTTTGTTCGCGATCAGGGACCGCCCGATCATGTCAGTTGGCAGGTCGTATCTGCCGTTGAACAGGTAGCTTCCCACGAAGAAAGCGCCCGTCACCGTCTTCGCGTCCTTGTACTGGAAAAAGAACCACGGGTGCGCCGAGTAAAAGTGCAGCATCAGGTAGTTGCACTTCATCCGCGCGATACGGTCCACCCAGGCGAAAAAGTCCGGCAGCGAGTACGACGACTGATCCATCGGGAAGTTGAGATGGAGCCGCAGGCCGCGCTCCTTGATCGAGGGCGTCTGACGGATGCCGATGCCGGAGAGGTCGAGGGCCTGACGCTTCGGCGGCAGGATTTCGCCGGAGAACTCGAAGACCACGCCGAGCTTCTCGAGGAACGCGTATGTCGCCCAGAGCACCGCAGCCGGTGAGCCGCCGGTGATTGCGACCGCGGGCTGGCCGGCGTAGGAGCCGCTGGCGACGACGATCTCCTGCTCCCCCAGCGTCTCCGGCAGCGAGGGGGTGAATTCCGCCAGGGTCGGGTTCGAGGCGCGGGCGCCGATCACGATGGCCGTTCCGTCGCCCGGCTCCTGCGCCACCTTCTCGTCCGTGAGCCGGGCCAGATAGCCCCGAAGCTCCTGTACGGCATACCGCTCGATGTCCGAGGAGTTCCTGCCCGGCAGCAGCCGAATCGGAGCAGCGCAGGATGTCCCGGCGAGCGTGAGAATCGCAAGAATGGCGAGTATGCCGGCGCGCATGGGCGTCTCCCTCCTCTGTCGGGCATGTGGCCTCGGTTATTCACTGAGCGCATGGGAATCCCTCCAAGTAGCGGTAACGCGAACAGGGGCTCTTCCTCAATGTGTGTGGGTAGATGCCATGAACTGGTCTTGGCGAGGGCGGTAGCCGACTGCTGTGGGTAAGCCGTTGCCGTTGCGTCCGCAGGACGCCCGGCGCGAAGCGCCCCTCAGCCGGGCGCTTCAGCGCCCGGATAGCAAGGCCCCTACCCTCTTTGCGTCCGCAGGACGCTTGGCGGCGTAAGCCGCCCGGAGCCGTTGGGCACGCGGGCTGATCGGGCCTTCGGCCACCCGTCCTGCGGACGGGGAGGCTTTTGTGCGGCGAGAATCCCGGACGCTGAAGCATCCGGCTGAGGGGCCCCGCCTGCGGCGGGGCCGGGCGTCCTGCGGACGCAACGGCACGGATAACGACCGTGCATCCGAGGTGATCTGTTCAGCCACTGTCAAGCTACCCACACATATGGGTGCGTTCGCCAGTTGTAGGTAGAGACGAAAAGAGCTACCCTCCAGGTATC
>CAYWBK010000470.1:0-4919 GCA_964455745.1 uncultured Armatimonadia bacterium | reverse complement strand
CCTTCGGGGGCTTGACGGCAACGGCTTGAGACCAATTCGCGGCCCCCAGGTGCGGGAATGTGGGTAAAGCATAGCCTACGAGGGAGGGGGAGTGCTCCGCGGTATCCGCCGCAGGCGGATCGGCAGGGCGAGAGGGTAGGAGGCCGTTCGCCGTACTTTGCCGTTGATTCAGCGTTCAGAGTTCAGCGTTTACCAGAGGTTTCCCCGTGGCAACCGATACCCGATCCGTGGCGAAGGTCTGGCACAGCAAGCCCACCATCGAAGGCGCCGGAGTGCACCTCAAGCGCGCTTTCGGCTTCGACGAAGTCCCCTTGCTCGACCCGTTCCTGCTTCTCGACGATTTCCGCAGCAATGACCCGCGCAAGTACCTCCCCGGCTTCCCCTGGCATCCGCATCGCGGCATTGAGACCATCACCTACGTGCTGGAGGGCAAGGTGGAGCATGGGGACAGCCTGGGCAACGAAGGCGTCATCTCGCCGGGCGACATCCAATGGATGACCGCCGGCAGCGGCATCATCCACCAGGAGATGCCCAAAGGCGACGCGGCGGGTCTGATGGGGGGCTTCCAGCTTTGGGCGAACCTCCCCCGGTCCCAGAAGATGATGGACCCGCGCTATCGGGACGTGAAGGCCGGTACGGTTCCTGAGGTAACGCTGTCGTCAGGCGCGAAGGTGAAGGTGGTGGCGGGGACAGTAGAGGGCGTCACCGGGCCGGTGCAAGACATCGTCATCGATCCCGAGTATCTCGACGTGACGGTCCCCGCCGGGGCGACGTTTGCGCATCCGGTGGCCGAGGGGCATAAGGCGCTGGCGTATGTGATCGAGGGGAAGGCGTACTTCGACGACTTGCGCGACGCCTATGCGCACGATGTCGTGGGGGCGAACTACTTCGACCTGGAGCGGGACTGCAAGTTCGGCACGGAGAGCCTGGTGCTCTACAGGCCGGAGGGCGACCACATCCTCGTGACCGCCAACGACTCGCCGGTGCGGTTCCTGCTGATCTCAGGGATGCCGCTGGGCGAGCCGGTCGCCTGGTATGGCCCGATCGTGATGAACACGCGGGAGGAACTGCGGATCGCCTTCGATGAGTACCAGAACGGCACATTCATCAAGCATGGGGGATGATCCGGCGGTCACACTTCCGAGGGTTTGCGCGCGGACAATGCGATGCTCGTAACCCGGCATGTGGCACCGCCGGCGACGGCAAGCTCGGTGAAGAGACGCTCGGCTA
The DNA here is from genome assembly GCA_964455745.1 of uncultured Armatimonadia bacterium. Classification (GTDB taxonomy): domain Bacteria; phylum Armatimonadota; class Zipacnadia; order Zipacnadales; family CAYWBK01; genus CAYWBK01. The sequence continues at coordinate 3,689 of CAYWBK010000470.1, read as the reverse complement.
TCACGGCGATGTCGGCGAATCCGGCCTTCCGCACCAGCGCAAGGTAGGCTTCGTGGTCGAGAGCCCCGGCCAGCCATTCATGCCAGATAGTGGGCGTGTCCGGCCCCCCCGCCGGCGCCGGCCCCTCGATCACGAGGTCGGCGATCATCACGCGCCCGCCCGGCTTCAGAACGCGGAAAGCCTCGCTCCAAGCGGCGAGCTTGTCGTGCACGTCGCTGATGACGCAATTGCTGATGATGACATCTACGCTGCCGCCATCGAGCGGCACTCGCGCCACATCGCCCACCTCGAAGGACACGTTGCTGTAGCCCCCTTTGCAGGCATTGCCGCTGGCGCGCTCGATCACCTCGGCGTCGGCGTCCAGGCCGATCACCCGCCCGCACTCCCCAACCTTCGCAGCCGCCAGAAACACGTCGAAGCCCGTGCCGCAGCCCAGGTCCAGGACCGTCTCGCCTGCCCGCAATGTCGCCAGACCGACGGGGTTTCCGCAGCCCCGCCCGGCGGCCGCTTCGACCGGCACCGACGCGATCTCCTCGTCGCCGTAGCCGACTGCGCGGAGACGGGCCAACGCCTCGTCGTGGCTCCTATCACTCATGGCGGCGACCTCCTTTGAGGGACCGTTGCGCTACCGTCCGATCCTCTCTATCGCTCCATCCAGCGCCTCGAAATGCGCCATCGCGGCCCGCTTCAGGCGCTCTGCGGTGGCGCTGTAGGCCTCGCGGAAGCCGCCGTTGCCGCGGAAGGCGAATACGGCTCGCTCCCACAGTCGCGCAGCATTGACTTCCCCCAGTTCCAGGCACGGTAGGCCTGCCAGTTTGCAGAATGCGGCGACCTTCGGATCGTAGCTAAGCCCCACCGCCGGGACCGCCTGCGAGGCGGCGAAGATCAGCGCATGCAGGCGCATCGCGACCACCAGATCGAGGCTTGCGGTGACTGCCACGAGATCCGCCGGCGACGCCTCGCCCCGCAGCACGCCCGCGCCTGTTTCTCCCGCGATTCGCTCGCACAGCGCCATATCGGCCGCCAGCTGGAAGGGGATGAGCACACTGCGCGCTCCCCACTCCTCGGCCGCGCGCCGGATCAGTGCGACCGCGGCCTCCGCCGCCGGCTCGACGCCCAGCCAGTCGCGCAGGGTAATTCCGATGCGGGGGATACCCTCGGTTTTAGGCGCGCCGGCGTTCGCGAGGAGCCGCTCGGCGACATCCCCGCCGGAGGGCTTCAGGCACAGGGCGGGGTCGGGGGCAACGGCAATCGGGCGGGCAAGCCGGAGGATGTCGCGCAGGAAGGCAGCGGATTCGTCGTCGCGGAGGGTAATCGAGGCGGCGCGAACCAGGCTTGCGCGGGCGCGCTGTCTTAATTGAGGGCGCGTCAGCGGGCCGATTCCCTGTGCGAAAACGGCGTAAGGAGTGCGCATAAGACGCGCCAGCCGGAGAATCCCCATATAGTACGCCGCCGAACGCGCGCTGGTCGTATCCTGCAGCAGTCCGCCCCCGCCCTGGATCAGCAGATCGGCGCGCAGGACTCGGCGCGTGACCGTGCCAAGCGACCACCTCTGCGCCGCCTCCACGTCATAGGCGGCGGTGGTCGCGGCCGGGTCGCCGGAAAGCACGCAGACCCGAGCGGCGGGATGCGCAGTGCGCAGATGGTCAAGCAGCGCGGCGAGGATCGCCTCATCGCCGATGTTGCCGAAACCGTAATAGCCGGAGATCAGGATGCGCATGTGATGACTCACGCCGCTTCCGGCGTCCAGCGACGCCAGAGAGCCTCTCCCGCGAGCCAGAATCCCCATAACGCCACGCCCAGCACCGCCCCCAGCCACAGGCCGTTGAAGTCGCGTATCAGCGAGAATGTCAGCGGGGTGTGCAGGTGGCAGAAGGTGTTCAGGGCGCTGACCTGGCCGATTGTAGCGCCGACGAACCCCAGCCACACCCCGCGCCGCCGCCCGGCGAACATCAGCATCGCCGAGAGCACCAGCACCGGGTGCATGGCCAGCTCCTTGGTGCGCGGACGAACCACGAAGACCTTCTCCAGCGTGTTCCGCGCCTGCAGCTCGGACCCGGAGACCTTCACCGGCGGCTGGTTGCCCGACCGCCACAGGACCAGAGCGAGCACGGCCGCCAGCGCCAGGATGACACCCGCGTGCCAGTAGCGGATGACCCCCTCGGAAGTCTCGCGCAGACCGGCCCACAAGGCGGGCCACTCCGAGCCGTCCTCCCCCATCTCGATGCGGGTGTCGCGGTAGGCGTTGGTGAACCGGGCGGCCTGGATGACGGACACCAGGAACAGCGGGACGATCGTCGCCAGCTTGATGCCCCGGAACTGCTCGACCTGCATCATCGTGGCGAGGCTCGACAGGCTGCCGACGATCAACATGCCGCCGATGGCTGTGATGGCGGTCGCAACCACGAGCGCTCCGACGCCGCGCAGGATGCTGGGGCGCTTGCCGGAGGCGTCCACCGGCGGCCGCAAAATGAGCAGCCCCAGGGTCGGGAAGACGACTGCGGCCGCTAGCCCGGTGATCTGCAGCAGGGCATTCATCCCGGTGAGGCCGGCGCCGATGGCCGCGAGACATGCGACTGCCGCGAGACCCCAAAACCACCGGAAGGGCAGGCAGAAGATCATCTGGATGAGCCACAGGCTCCCGCCGACGATGCCCAGGAGCACCACTGCCAGCACCGCCTTATGCGGCGCGAAGTCGGGGAATAACTCGGGGGGGCCCAGCGAGAAACCGTCGTCCTTGAGGTCCGCCGCCAGTCCCCTGACGTAGGACAGGTTGTCCTCATAGACGGTGGGGCTTGCCGTCAGCATCAGCCGCACGTAACACAATCGCACATTGCGCTCGCGCACCGCGAGACTGAAGCGGCCGATGCCGCGGTCGGGAGTCGTCTCGACCATCTCCAGGTCGCTGATGCTGTGCGTGCGCAGGATGTGCGCCTTCATAATAGCCGCGAGTTTGTCCGCGCCGGCCTGCGGCACCAACTCGATGTACCCCCACTTGAGGCCCAGCCTGGCCATCGTTTCGGCGGTCTGTTTGAGCAGGTCGCGGTCGCCGAGGGCCATCGTGCCCTGGAATACGACGATCTCGGCCCCGATCCGGCGGGCCTCGGCAAGGCTGCACTCGACCGCCTGCGGGGTGGAGGCGAAGTCCGAGATCGGACGGGCGACCGGGTACAGCCCGGCTTGTTTCGCGGCGCGGATGGCGTCCTCGGGATAGCCGACCCCCAGCTTCAGCGCGGCGGCTGTGAGCCGGGGGCGCACGATCTCGCCCGCCGCCCCCGGCGCTGCCGGCAACGGCGCTCGGGCAGACGACGCGGAATCCGGCAGCTTGGCATCGAGATTGCGCTTCACCCTGGTCAAGATCAGGGGTGAGCCGCTGGTGAGGGATACCGTATCGTCAATGTGTTTCAGTTCGATATCGCCCTGGTTGATGGTATCGAGCAGGGTGCGCTCGCCGATCGCCAGGTGCGTGACTCCGGCGGCCTTCAACTCGCCGAGGACATCGGCGACGGGCTTGCCGGCCATCGCGGCGAGGGTTGCAGCCTCGTCGTAGTCGAGCGCGAAGGCGACGGTGCGATTGGCGCGCTCGATAGCGACGCGTTTCATGGCGACATGGACGGACGCCAAGAGTGCGATGACGATCAGGACAATACAGAACTGCTTCTGCGAACGAGTCATGAATGATCCTCCGG
>CAYWBK010000469.1:0-4941 GCA_964455745.1 uncultured Armatimonadia bacterium | reverse complement strand
ACAACTCTAACGCTACCAAAATGCGATATAGTTTCCTATAGTAGCACTAAACGGCAACACCGCTGCCCTTGTGGCCGACTGTGCCGTTTCGTGCTTTCGTGTCTCCGAGTCTTCGTGGTTGAAATCGCTCGTCCGTTTCATTCCGCATGCTACTGAAGTCAGACCAACTTCCGCGACACTACTCCGAGCGCGGCACGGCCCACCCTTCCGGGTAGATGACATAAACGATGCCGCAAGAGCCCTTCTTGGTCAGCCAGGCTTGCTCGAAGTCGGCGACGGGGTACACCTGCCGGACGTGTTCGCCCTTGTCCAGATGGGCCCAGGGGTCGTTGAGGATGATCCTCCCGTCCCCGGTGAACCCTCGGACCACGACAAGGTGGCCCATCGGCTGCTTGCCGCCATGGGTCAACACGTTGCGATCGAGGCTGGCGATGATCGGCACCTTCGCATCGAGCCAGGGCTTCAGCCGCGCGATGCTGTCGAAGCGGTCGACGTAGGCCACAAGGCCGCCGAACTCCGCCGCGAAAGCGGTGTTGAAGGTCCAATTGCCGGTGCCGCCATAGCCCCTGTCGAAAGTGCCCGCCGCAACGTCGGCGAAACTCGCCTTCAGCTCCGGCCGATGGGCCGCCGCGCTCCAGTACGCCAGCGCCATCGTTGTCGAGCACGCGCTACAGAAAGCGTGTCCGCCGGCGATGGAGAGTTGCGATATCTCCGGCACCGGCAACTCGACCGGCCCGATCCGGCTGCCTGCGGCGCCGAGTTTCGGCTCCGCTGCAAGGTCGAAGACGTGCGCGACCAGCCGCCGCAGCGTGGGTGAAGCCCCGGTAGCCGAGGCCGTCAGTTCCGCCTTCACCCGAAAGGCGGTGGCCGGATGCTTCGCCGCCAGGGCGTCGACATCCGTCTTCGCCTGGTCATCACCCTCATCCGCGATGGTGGTTCGCTCCGGCGGCTGCCCGTCGCGGTGCCAGACCGCCATCCGCAGCCACCGGCTCCACTTCTCCCCCACCTTGACCTGGGCGAGGATTGTGACACAACTACCCGGCGGGGTAACGGCATTCCACGAGGGGATCAGTTGATCGAAGGGGGTGCCGACCGCCACGATGGGAGAGGTGATCGTGCCGACACTCCGGCCCGGCGCGAGCTTAAACACCCCTCTGGCGTCGTCCCAGACGACATTACGCCGCGCGAAGCCCATGAACCCATCCTCGCCGGAGTATATGAACAAATGTCGGCTTGTGGAATCGGCGGATACGACGGCAGTGATAGATACAGCGCTCACCACGCATAGAACGAGGACGAGAGAACCAGCCATGATGCCTGACCTCATGTCGCGGGGGATTCGCCGGACGGCAGCCTACAACCTGCGGTCGCTGAGGGTGTATTCCAACACAGGCCTGGTGTTGTATAATGACGGTGCATCACACACGGTACTGACTTGGAGGTCCCTCTATGCGCGCCTTGTGCGTCCTCGTCACTCTCATCGCAGCCGCTCCGCTCTTCGCCCAGTCCGCTACCACATACAAGGACAACTTCTCCACTTACGCCGCCGGCAGTGACGCCGACTCTAACTGGCTGACCCAGGACATCGGCTGGTCGGTCGAGGGCGGCAAGTACGTCGCCGATTGCGGCGGAAGGACGTTTGCGGTCTGCGCCAAAGTCTCCCGAGGCCGGGCGCAAGTCATCGAAGCCACGCTGACGCTGCTGGAGGGGCGCGGGACGGACTGGAAGACCGCCGGCGTCGCGTTGTTCGATGACGCCAGCAACTACTGGCACCTCGCGTTGGTCGAAGCTCCCGAGAACGCCGACAAGCGTCACTTCGTCGAGCTTCAGGAGAGCTACAAGGGCACCTGGCTGGCGACCTCAGCCGAGGGGTCGCGTCTGACCATGACCGCGGGCGCGAACTACTCCTGGGAGTACAATCACCCCTACCGCCTGAAGATCGAACTGACCCGCGACAGCATCACCGGCACTGTCAGCGAGTTGGACGGCACCGAACGCTCCCGCTGGGCCTACAAGCTCGATAACGTCGCGGTCAACGAGGGCACCGCCGCCCTCGACTGCGGCGGGTTCAAGGCGCAGTTCGCCGACTTCAGCGCGAACGTCACCGAAGCCGTCCCGGCCAAGACCGTGCCGGAGCCTACATTCGCACCGTTCGACGCGAAAGGCGACCAAGACGTTCGCGGCAAGGCCACCGGCTACTTCCATGTCGAGCAGATCGGCGGGCGGTGGTGGCTCATCACGCCCACGGGCGAGGGCTTCTACGCCGTCGGCACCGACCATGCGAACTACTACGCGCATTTCTGCGAGAAGCTGGGATATGCTCCCTATAATAGAAACTGCGCCGCTAAGTACGGTAACGAGGAGACATGGGCAAAGTCGACCACCGACCGGCTGAAGGCCTGGAACTTCAATGCGGTCGGGTGCGGCTGGTCCCAGGCCATCAAGGGCAATGGCCTGCCTCGCGATGAGTTCATCAGCTTCGGATCGACGTTCTCGGGGACAGACGACATTTGCCCGAGGATCTATTGGACCGGATTCCCGAATGTCTTCTCACCGAAATGGCCGTCCTTCTGCGACAAACGCGCGCGGCTGGTGTGCGGCCCCGTCAAGGCCGACCCGTGGGTCATCGGCTACTTCCTCGACAACGAGTTGGAGTGGTTCGGCAAGAACGGCAAGCAGTGGGGCCTGTTCGACGAGACCACGAAGAAGCCCGCCGACCATAGCGGCAAGCAGGCGCAAGTCGCTTTCCTCAAGGCGCGCTACCCGTCCATCACGGCTTTCAACGCCGCCTGGGGCACGAAGTTCGCAAGCTGGGACGCTTTCGCCCGCAGTACCGAGGTCATCGAAACAAGCAGCAAGCAAGCCACCGAGGACCGCATGGCGTTCGTGCGGCTCGTGGCCGAAAAGTATTTCTCCGAGACCGCGAAGGCCATCAAGAAGGCCGACCCGAATCACCTGAACCTCGGCTGCCGCTTCGCCGGGTACATGCCGGACGGGATCATCGACATTGCGGGCAAATTCTGTGACATCGTGAGCGTAAACTATTACGGGAACGTAGACCTCGACCGCGGCATCTCGACCGACATGCCCAAGATATTCACCGACTATTTCCAGCACTGCAAGCGCCCGATGATGATTACCGAGTGGAGCTTCCCCGCGTATGACAGCGGGCTGCCCTGTCAGTATGGCGCCGGCCAGCGCGTCGCCACCCAAAAAGAGCGCGCGCAATGCTGGCGCATCTACCAGACGACCTTGATGAACTTCCCCTTCATGGTCGGCTCGAACTACTTCATGTGGGTGGATGAACCGGCGCTGGGCATCGCCAAGACCTTCCCCGAGGACAGCAACTACGGCCTCGTGGACGTGAATGACAACCCGTGGCCCGATCTGACCGCGACGGCCACCAAGGTCAATGCCCGGGTCTATGAGATCCATGCCGGGAAGACCCCGCAGCTTTCGGTCGCGCTCACGCCGGACGGCAAGACGGTAACGCTGAAGAACGCGGGCGAGATAGCGGCGGACTTCGACCTGGAGCTTCGGGTCGATGGCGTCGCAACCGTCAAGCGCGAGCACCTGGGGCCGAACAGCGCCGCGAAGCTCGAGACCGGCCTGGCGGACAAGCCCGGTGGGCATTTCGTGGCCGCCATCGCCGACCCGGACGACACGCTCGGCGAGGTGGACCGCTCCGATAACACCGCGACCGTGGTCGCCTACCGCCCCGGCCTGCCCTGGCACGAGGCCGGAAATGCAGGTTCGGCGAAGGCCGCGGTGCGGCTCCCGATCGTGGTCAGCAACCCGACGACTAACCCCATGCCCGCAGCGGTGTTCTCGCAGCCCTTGCAGGCCGTCGCGGCCAACATGCGGGTGAGCGGCGTCTACGTCTGGAACGCTCTGCGGCTGGTCAGCGGAGACACAGGCGAGGCGGTGCCGTTCCAGGTTGACGGCACCGGGGCTGAAGCGGAGTTGTGCTTCAATGCGGGCGATTTGGCCCCGTATACCTGCAAGACGTTCGTCGCGTACCTGCCGACCAATGCTTCGGCGACTGCCGCGACCTTCGCCCCGGCGCTGCAGCCGAAGGTCTCGGATAACGGCTTCGAGGTCAGCACGGGCGACCTCACTCTGACGCATGACAGCGCTTCAGGCGACCTTCTGTCAGAGGTGCGCATTGGGGACCAACCGTTAGGGCGCTTCTTCGCCATGATGCACGAGCAGCTCGCGCAGCACCTGTGGGTTGCCTCGGACAAGTCCGAGAGCGTGAAGGTGTACTCCGGCCCGGTGCGCTTCGCGGCGGACATCGTCGTCGCAGCCACGCAGGGCGGGGCGGACACCAAGACGGCGGCGGACCAGCAGGGCGGCTACGCGCCGCAGCAGACCCGGCCGCATGCCTTCCGTGCCTGCTACCGCATCGCGGCCTACCCTGGCAAACCCTGGTTCTCATCGCGGCTGTTGTGGGTCGAAAACGCGGACAAGGAGCCCTGGCAACTCGCCGGCTATTACCATTATGCGCCGTCGTTCATCGGCGGCAAAGGCGCGGACGCCCAGCCCGACACCGTAGCCAAGTCCATGCCGATCGGCGTAGTCGCCTGGACAAATCCCACCGTTGATGTCTTCTACGGATGCGTGCCAGGGAACGCGGACGATTTCAAGATGAGTTTCTGGAAGGACGAGGGGGCGAAGGGTTCGGAGCACGCGGATGTATGGCGGGAGCCGAATGTGACCCTGGCAGTCGGGCAGCGCTATGACGCTCCCGAGCCGGCGGCGTGGTTCTTCGGCTGCAAGGGCCCGGTCGACAACGTACGGGACATCGCCACCGCGGTGCGAGCGTGCAACCGGACCAAGTGGCAGGCATTCGCGGCGGAGAGAAGGTAATGCTGTAAGGTACCCTTGTAGAGACGCCCCGCCGGACGCTGCTGTCTTGGCGCTGTTTGGGGCCGTTGGTTT
>CAYWBK010000468.1:0-4941 GCA_964455745.1 uncultured Armatimonadia bacterium | reverse complement strand
TTGGAGGCTGACATGGCACTGGTGATAGAGGCAGTTTACGAGGACGGCGTGCTGAAGCCAGTCGGCAAGCTCGACTTGCCCGAGGGTTGCCGGGTACGCCTGATCGTGGCACCGTTGGATCAGGAAGGTGAGCCTCCGGAGCACCGTCGTATCCACGTTGACCCGGAACTGGCCCGCGCCATCGCCGAGGACCCGGAGTTCTCCTTGTGGGGCTGATGGCATGAGCGCTCTCGAGTTCATCTCCAGCATCGTCAAGTCGCTCGCTTGGCCCGCCACGATCATCACTATAGCGGTGCTTCTGAAACCGGAGATTGTAGCTCTGCTGAGGAGGTTGCGGCGTGCAAAGGTGAGCAGTTCGGAGTTCGACTTCGTCGAGGGTATCCAGGCGGTTGAGAAGGCTGCAGAGGAGGCCGCAGGGGAGGCCAACCTGACGGCGGCAGACCGGGGCGAGAGATCGGACGACCGTTTGGTGGCGCTGGCGGACGAGTTGCCCCGTGGTGCCATCGTGGCAGGGTGGCTGTCAGTCGAACAAGAGATGCGGCAGTTCGCCAAGTCGGTCGGCGCTGCAGTGCCCGCCCATGCGACGGGGACGAGGCTGATTGCGGCCTTACGCCGGACCGAGGAGGTCACGCCAGCCATCATTGAGCTACTGGATCGTCTCCGCGTCATCAGGAATACGGCCACACACGACGTGGATTTCGAACCAACACGCGATCAGGCCCTCGACTACCTCGACGCAGCGCGCCTCACAACCTCAGCACTGAAATCGGCGCGTGAGGCGCGCATGAAGCACGAACAAGGTCAAGCAGAGGAATAGGACGCAGGCTGGACAAGTGTCTACAAATGCACAGGGAGGTTACTATCCGATGCCCACCGCCCAGAAGCTCACGCCCGAAGAGAAAGATCGTCAACGTCGTCTGAAGTGGTTCAAAGAAGCGCGATTCGGCATGTTCATCCACTGGGGCCTGTATGCTCAGCTCGGCAGGCACGAGTGGGTGATGAACCGCGAGCGCATCCCCCTGAAGGACTACGAGAAGCTCGCGAAGTCCTTCAAACCGAAGGCCTGCCCCGCTCGCAAGTGGGCCAAGCTCGCCAAAGAGTCCGGCATGCGCTACATGGTGATGACTACCAAGCACCATGAGGGCTTCTGCCTGTTCGACTCGAAGCTCACCGACTACAACGCCGCCAAGACCGGGCCGAAGCGCGACCTGGTGGCCGAGTATGTCGAGGCCGCTCGCGAGCAGGACATGCGCGTCGGCTTCTACTACTCGATGATGGACTGGCACCACCCCGACGGGGCCAACTGCGCCAAGGACGAGGCGGCGCGGCGGCGGTTCGTGGACTACATCCACGGGCAGGTCGAGGAGCTTTGCACCAACTACGGCAAGATCGACATCATGTGGTACGATGTCTCCTGGCCGCTGGATGCCGCAGGGTGGGAATCGGCGGAGATGAATGCGATGGTGCGGCGATTGCAGCCGGACATCCTCATCAATGACCGCTCGCAGATCCCCGAGGACTTCGGAACTCCCGAGGGACACATCACACCCGCCGGACCGGGCAGAGCCTGGGAAGCCTGCATGACGTCCAATGACAGTTGGGGCTACACGCCGATTGACAAGAACTACAAGAATGCCTGGCATATCGTGAGCATGCTGCGACAGGTGGCCGCCGGCGGCGGGAATCTGTTGCTGAACATCGGGCCTACCCCCGAGGGCGACGTTCCCCCGGAGTGCAAACGCGAGTTCAAGCAGGCCGGCAAATGGCTGGAGAAGTACGGGGAGTCGATCTATGACGCGACGGACCCGATGGAGCAAGAGTGGATGATTACCGGCGCGTTCACCCGCAAGGGCAACACGCTGTATTACCACTGCAATCGCTGGCCGGGCAAGGAGCTGGCGATCGGCGGGCTTGTATGCGAGATCAAGTCGGCGAAGCTCCTGGGCGGGGAGAAGGTGAAGGTCGAGCAGGTCCGGGATCGGCTGGTGCTCAAGGGCCTACCGGAGGAGGCGCCCGACCCGCTGGCGACGGTCATCGAGCTGGAGTTCACGGGCGAGCCGCGACAAGTTCTCGGGGCCGGGCACGTCCTTATCGACGAGGACCCCTGGCGGAAGACCGACAAGTAGCGGCTTGGACGTGGGGTTCATTTGACGAGCGAAGGCACATACGATAACGGCGACGCGCCCGCCTGGAACGGGTGCGTCGCCGTTTGCATACCGCGGCAGCGACAACAGTCTATTCTATGTGGACCCGCTTGAGGGCCGGGTGGACGCGGCTTCCGCTGCTCGGCGGGTCAGCGCAATGACCTCCTCCATGGTGAAGGGCTTGTGGAGGACGGCGAAGGGCCTCTCGCTCCCCAGGGCCTCTTCAACCGAGGCCGCGCCGGAGCCCGACATGACGATCACCGGGGTGCCCGGGCAACGCTCCCGCGCCGCTTGGAGCACCTGTATGCCGCCAACTCCCGGCATCAGCAAGTCGACGAAGATCAGCCGCGGCCTGACCTCATCGAGCATATTGATGGCCGTTTCCCCGTCCGCAGCCACCTCCACGTCCAGCGTGTGTGCTCGGAGTAGATCTGCAAGCAGTGAGCGGATCGCCTCCTGGTCGTCTACAATCAGGATCGGCCCGGCTTGCGCGCCGCCGCCGGCTCCGTGTCCCACCGGCTCGACGGGCCTCGGACCGGGCTCACCCCGGTTCGCAGTCGAGTGGGGCACATAGGGGACGTCGGCGGCTTCAGCGGCAAGCGCGGACGTAAGCTCGGCAGCCTGGTCCGAGAGGTCGATGGCCTGCGAGAGCGCGCGAGCGATGCGCTCCTCCTCCTGGGTGGACAGCGCCAGTTCCGCGTAGCCTCTGATGGCGCTGAGGATGTTGTTGAGATTGTTGATGCTGGCGGCCGATAGTGTGGCTGTCACCGACCTGGAACCGATGCGGATCGCTCTTCCACCACCTCCGTCCTTCATCACCATCCCCTCGCGCTCCGCCGGGCGTACCATCGCTCCGTCGGCCGGCAGCGAGATCGCGACGCCGCAGTAGCCGTCCTTGCGGTGGGTAGTTGACCACGACCCTGAGTGTGCCTCGATGACCTGGGAGACTTTGCCCATCGAATCCCTGAGCACCGCTTCGATGGCATCGACGTCCCGGACGGCCTGCCCTATTGCGCGTGTGTCCCTGTCGCTGCGGACAGCCGGCGTCGTGCCGAAGGTGAAGACGATCTCGGGCCCCTGGACGCGGGCTTCGAGTGTGACGTAGTCGCCTGGTCTGGCCGCATCGAAGAGTGACCTGCACACGTGCAGGATGCACTTGCCGAGTTGGCCGCGGTCGGCCTGGATGACCGGAAGATTGTCGGGGCAGCGGACCTCGATTCCCACGTTCTGGGCCTTGGTCTGGATACTAAGAAGCCGCCGCGTGCTGGTCAGGATGCCAGCCGGATCGACCATCTGCAGACCCAGGTATGGGGCGCCGATCTCCGCGCGACTCCTGAGCAGGTCTGAAAGGAGGGACTTGAGGCCCTGGCTGTGTTCCTCAACCAGTGAAAGCGCCTTGACCCGCTCGTCGTCGTCCAGATTGTCGGCCAGATCGTAAAGGGCCTCGGTCAGAGCGCGGAGGTTGGCCAGAGGGGACAGGCTGTCGCAGATGCCCCGCGAGTCAACCGGAGAACGGCCGGCCGCATCGCGTAAGTCTCGACTCACGAGCACCCAGCCGGTGGGGTGCCCGTCGTTAGTGCTGCACGGTATCGTTGATATTTCCAGGACCGGCAGCTCGGCCTCGGGGAAGTAGCCGGTGCGCACCGTGTGCACGCCGCCTGGTTCGCCCTCGGCGACGTCGGCGACGACCCACCCGAGCGGGCCTCGGGCTTTGCCGAGTTCCTCGGCGGACAACCCCAGCAACTCGCTGCTTTGGACGCCGAACATAGAGCAGAAGGTAGGGTTGACGGTCGCGATGCGCCCGTGCTCATCGAGGACCATGACACCCTCCGCAAGATGTCGCAGGAGTTGGTCATTGGCCTGTTTCGCCCCGTGCAGCGCTGCCGCCAGGACGTAGCTGAACCAGGCCACCACCACGATCGCCCCCAGGCGCATCGAGAGGTGCGAGATGAGAGCGGGAGTGACCTCGCCTCCTATCACGACGCTGGAGTAGAACAGGCAGGCCATCAGCGTCAGGAACGCAAGCTCCAGGCGGCGGAAAAACGCTGCAGCGAAGATGAGACACAGCAGGTACAGGGGGAAAAGGTCACTTGTGAAGCCGCCGGTGCCCCGAACCACGAGTGACACGGCAGCAAGGTCGATGACCGCTGTGATTACAGCGATGAGGTTGCTATCGTCGGCGGAGCGCAGTCGCTGGCGTCTCACCCCGAACCATGACAGAGCCAGCACGGTGGCCATCAGCGCCAGGCCCATCGCGACGGCTTCATGGCTCGCCACGATGCTTCTCTGGACACACACGAGGGTGGTGACGAATAGCAAGACAACGAGGCGGATCTTGGCCTCCTCGTCCTGCAGACGCACCCGTTCGCGACTCCAGGTGGACGCATCGGACATCTGGCTTGCCTCCCAACCGGAGGGACCTGTTGTAAGCATCGGGAGGAGCGCCGCAACCGAAGGGATGGCCCTTCCACGTAAAGGGCGCGAGGACTACAGGCACCAGCCGACGAGCCGGCATGAAGCTTGCGGTGGCTGCATCTCAATCATAACTCCGCCCGGCAGGAGTATTGCATAAACTCAAGAAACAGTCAAGTTAGCATCGGGTTTTGGGGTATGTCTTTCGATTGTAGGTAGTATTACTATGCCGGTTGTGCGGCCCTGCTTGGCAATGAGATGCCCTGCGGAGAAATGGACGGCGATTGACCACAGTCGTCATGCTGGTTTTCGGCACTCTGGAACGATGAGAACGGCCCTACCCCGTCCCGCCTGCGGCGGGCCACCCCTCCCGTTCCGGGAGGGG
>CAYWBK010000467.1:0-4947 GCA_964455745.1 uncultured Armatimonadia bacterium | reverse complement strand
GGCGTCTCTACCAGCCGTGCTGTTCTTTCACCGCGGCCACGACCGCCTTGATGTCGGGGCCGCGAATGACCTTTGTGCCCACAATGGTTGTCGGGGTCATCGCCTCGACGGGACGCCCGAACCGGTTCCTGCTCACCTCGGCCAGCACTTGCTTGGCGGTCTCATTGTGAACGATGTCGAAAGGCTCGTAGGGCACGCCCTCATGCTCCAACTGCTCTATCATGACGGCGCAATCGCCGCACCCTGCGCCATATAGGAGAATGACCGGCGGGCCAAGGTGCTGCCAATGCACTCCCAGCCGGTCGAGGACCTGCTGGGTCGCCTTCGGTGAGCTGAGGCCTGAGCTGTCATGCGAGAGCGCCAGGACTAGAACCAACACCGAGACGCCCAGCAGCGCCAGCGGTATCTTGCGATCACTACTGGACGGAGCGTCCTTCGATGCGGTCACAGAGCGATGCAACGTGAACCAACTCTTGCGTTCAGTATCGGACATGGTGCTCCTCAATGCAGCCACGGCGCGATGCGAGGCGGATCGGTGTTAGCGGAGGAGCGTACGGCAATTAAACACAGAGACACGGAATACACAGTGAACGGCAACGCCTTTCGAATGTCCGTGACTGGGCCGGCCGTTTCCCAGCCGTTCTCTGTGCCCTCTGTGTCTCTGTGGTTCAACGCCGTTCGCCCTTCGTCCCGGCTATCCGGTCAGCCTCTGACAAGATGCCGCGCGCCTCGCCCGCCAGTTGCCAAAGTGGTTTCGTAGCAGCCGGAAGACACTTCCACGCCTTACCCGTTGAACTCCCGGATCGCCTCGAACATCGCCAGCAGGTTCTCGACCGGCGTGCGCGGCTGGATGTTGTGGATCGTGTTGAACACAAACCCTCCGCCGGGGGCAAAGACCTCCAGACGCCCCAGAACTTCCTGCCTGACCTCTTCCGGCGTCCCGAACGGCAGCGTCTTTTGCGTATCGACTCCGCCGCCCCAGAAGGTGAGTTGCGCGCCGAACTCCGCCTTCAGATGGCGCGCCTCCATGCCCTCGGCGGAGCACTGCACCGGGTTGAGGATGTCGAAGCCGGCGTCGATGAAGTCGGGGATCAGCGGCAGGACCCCGCCGCAGGTGTGGATGAACGTCTTCCAGGCTGTGTGCGCATGAACCCAGTCGTTCAGCGTCTTGTGGAAGGGCTTGAACAAGTCGCGGTAGCTCGCGCAGGACAGGAACGGCCCGCGCTGGGTGCCGAAGTCCGTGCCGGTCAGCATGACGACCTGCACTCGGTCGCCGACGACGGCGTGGATACGCTCGAGGTTCCCCAGGGCTGTCTCGCACTGGCGACGGAAGACCTCGTGCACGTAATCGCGGCGCATGGCCGTGGACATGTACCATTCCTCGACATCCCGGATGCCCTTCGGGTGTTTGAGGAACGGGGCGGGCACGAGCGCGATGTCGCCGAAGCCCGTGCCGCCATAGTTGGCGACGATCGCATATTCACCGCCGGCCCAAAGCCGGTCGCACTCGCTTGAGAAGTGGGCGAGGTCGGCCTCCGAGACCGGCGGGAACTCCTCGAGGTTGTCCTCCGGGTTCAGCGCACTCTCGTAGATCGGTTCCTGGCGGATGATGCTGTCGTGGTAGAAGCCGCCCTGCGGCATCCGTCCGCTCGCCGGCACTGAGCGGTCGCCCTCGGGGTATTGCAGGAGGTCTCCGTTCGGCTCCGGCTCGGTGTTGAACGCCGCAGGCGCCAGCACCGGCGTGCCGTCGGGCATGTTCCACGGCTTCCAGTCGCGGTTCTCGAACCCAAAGAGATTCGTGCGCCCGACAAGGCCGGTGGTGTCGATGCCGAGGGCCTCGCGCAGGTCGTCGGTCACTTCGCCCAGCATCTGGTATGGCTCGGCGATCTTGACTCGGTCTCCGGGGTCATCAAGGCCCAGCGCCAGCCGCAGTCGAGAGAGCACGCTGACGGAGATGCCGGTGACCGCGGTCGCGCCGATGTCGAGGGGCACGCGGTCCGGCTCCTGGTGATTGAGCGCCTTCGCAATTCGCTCACGCGCGTTCATGCCAGTGAACTCCTTTCGTGAAGGAGGGTCAGCGGTGCGTCGGAATTCGGAATTCGGCTCTGCAGCGTATATTTGGCCGCCGCGCCGGTCTTGACCTGCCGAGTGTTTGAGTGTACACTGTGTCTGCTCAA
The DNA here is from genome assembly GCA_964455745.1 of uncultured Armatimonadia bacterium. Lineage (GTDB taxonomy): Bacteria > Armatimonadota > Zipacnadia > Zipacnadales > CAYWBK01 > CAYWBK01. The sequence continues at coordinate 2,770 of CAYWBK010000467.1, read as the reverse complement.
ACCGGCGTCACGCCCATGGCGCAGTGTGGCTCATGGCGAAAGACGGACGCTGGCGCGGCTACATGGGCACAAACCGTTCTGCCCGTGTACAGAGAGAGAAGGTATATGGATTCAGTCCCAGGTCATAGTACACAGCGCGCGATAGCGCGCGCCGCCGGACCTACACAATCAGCGGCGTGTTTGGTGAGTCGAGGCCGTGCGACCGAAAGGGTGAATGCCCAGGCGCACGTCTGAAGTTGCGCGAGGGTTTCCCTGACCCGTAACGGGTTCTGAGATCATCCCCCCACAGCCCGCCTCGACAGCCGAGGTGGGTTTATTTGTGCGTGCCCCTCTGGCGGCACGCCTTCCCCCACATACACTCGCCCATTGTGCAATGCCGCGCCCAGTCCTCTGCGCCGTTCTGCGCGACACCCCTTGCGGGTGATCGCGCCCGCGCTTAGGCGGCGCAATGTCCGACCGGATTCGCAGATCCCGCCTGCACACCTGAAAGGAGGCACGGAGATATGGGCACTCGCCATGACACTGGCGACGCTCGTCCGACCGGGGACGACGAGGGCGACCAGCCTCCGCCGATTAGCTTGCTTCGTGCGCTCCGCCCGCTGTAGACCGCAGCGTCGAGACGCGCTGAAGGCCTGTGTCTTCAGGCATCATGGACATGGCGAGCGACGAAGCAGCCCCGCAGAACTGCTCATAGGAAACGACCATGACCCTGATATCCACACGTCCGACGGCGACGGATGAGCGAGCTGTCAGCCCTGAAGGAGTGACCGGAACCCGTCCCATTGGCGTTGCCGTTCGATCAAAGACGGCAAGACGCATCTTGATATTCCTGATGGTAATGGGGCCAGGTCTGATCGTCATGGCCGCCGATAATGACGCCGGCGCGGTTTCGACCTACACCGAGGCCGGTTACCGTTACGGCACGGGCCTGCTGTGGCTGCTCCTGCTCCTGTTGCCTTGCTGCTACTTCATTCAGGAGATGGTGGTGCGGCTGGGGATTGCGACCGGGCAGGGCCACGCGGCCATGATCTACAAGCGTTTCGGCAGGTGGTGGGGTATCTTCTCACTGACCGACCTGGAATTGGTGAACTTTCTCACCCTGGTGACCGAATTCGCCGCCATCAACCTGGCGACCAGCATGATGGGCTTCTCGCCCTATGTCACGGTGCCACTGACGGCCGCAGGCCTCATCCTGATGGTCTGCACGGCCAGCTACCGCCGCTGGGAGCGCGTGACCGTCTTTCTTTGCTTACTCGACACCCTTTGGTTCTACTTCGCCGTCAAGCTGGGCCCGGGTTTCGGTATCGCCGCACACGATACGGTCGTTCCCGGCATCCCTGGCGGCCACCTGACTTCGCAGCTTATGTTCCTTGTCATTGCCATCGTTGGCACGACCATCGCGCCCTGGCAACTGTTTTTCCAGCAAAGCTGCGTCGCTGACAAGCGCTTGCGTTTTTCGGACTTGAGGGCCGAGCGTCTGGACACCTTCATCGGCGCCCTGGTCGTCATCGGCGTCGCCGCCGGGATGATGATCGCCGGTGACTGCGGCCGCCGCAACGGGTTGGTGCTGAAGGATTTCGATCCGGCCCAGCTATTCTCTTTCCTGGGCGGCGTCTGCGGCCCGTGGGTCAAGAATGCCCTGCTGCTGCTGATGTGCAATGCCGCGATACTGGGTGTCACGGCCATCTCGCTGTCCAGCGCCTGGGCCTACGGGGAAGTCAAGGGATGGCCCAGCAGCCTCCAGTTGAGCGTCAGGCAGGCGCCTGGGTTCTACTCAGTCTACATTTGCGCCGTAGTATTGGCTGCCGGCATCGTACTGATCCCGGGCGCCCCGTTGCAGCTCATCATTCTCAGCGTACAGGTGCTGGCCGGCATCATTCTGCCGTCGGCGATCATCTTTCTACAACTCTTGCTCAATGACCGCGAACTCCTGGGCGATCGGTTCGTGAACAAGCCCTGGAACAACTGGGTGAATTGGACCATCATCGTCGTCCTTTTCGCCCTCTCTCTGATCCTCGCGGCGCAGGTCATCGCGCCGAATCTGTTCCCTCAAACTTAGGGAACACCGAAGTCCGCATCACAGAAGGAGGAGATCAACATGGCTGCGATCACCAATGAGACGGAATGCTACTATGTCATTCATCCGCTCGATGATGTCGAGGAACAAAAGTGTGACGCCGAGGCTCTTGGGCCGATGCCAATGACCCGCAGCGTTAAGTGGTCCCTGCTCTCGCTACGCGCCTATCTGATCCTCATGGGGCTGCTGGTCCTGTACCACGTGCTCGACCTGGCCGGCTTGTTCCATCACGTCGCTTCGTAGCTCCAACCCCGCCGGCGTCATATCTTCCCGGATGCTCAGCTCCCCTGAGGGGGGAGCCATGGTCCTTGCCCGCCGCCTGCCAGACAGGCGGCGGGCGACGACGGACGCTCTATGGTCGCGGGATGCCAGCCCTTGTTGTCCTGCCGCATGGATCGGGTTATCGGAGCCTGCCTCGAAAATCCGTGGGGCGGACGGCGACCTCACCCCCTCGGCCGCCCACGGCGGCCACGTCCTCTCCGCAAGCGGAGAGGGGAGAACGGCAGCGGTTCACTACTGCGCAAAAATCGCCGTTTGCCTCTCCCCTCCCGGAACGGGAGGGGTGGCCCCGCGAAGCGGGGACGGGGTAGGGCCGTCGCCTTTTCATCGTTCCAGAGTGCCGGAAACCGGCATGACGACTGCCTCGAAAATCGCCGCTGCCGGGCGAACGGCGACCTCACCCCCAACCCCTCT
>CAYWBK010000466.1:0-4967 GCA_964455745.1 uncultured Armatimonadia bacterium | reverse complement strand
CCGTCGCCTTTTCATCGTTTCAGAGTGCCGGAAACCGGCATGACGACTGTGGTCAATCGCCGTCCATTTCTCCGCATCGCATCTCATTGCTGAGCAGGGCCGCACAACCGGCGTAGTAATATTAGGATTCCGCCGCTGTCCGCGCAGGAGATCATCAGCACGCTGCACAACATACTCAGGCAAGCCGGGATCACTCCGGAGGAGTTCCTCGAACTGCTGAAGTAGGCCGCTCCGCATCCTCTCTACAACGTCGTCCGTCCCTACACCAGACTCGCCACCAAATCCCCCGCCTCCGTCGTCTTCACGCCCGACTTCGTCGACAGATCGCCCAGCTTGCCCGATGCCAGGGCCAACTGGATCGCGTTGTCGATAGCCAGCCCAAGCTCCGTCTCGCCGAGGTGATCCATCATCATGCCGGTCGCCGCGATGGCCGCGATCGGGCAGATCACGTTATTGCCCGCGTGCTTGGGCGCGGAGCCGTGGATCGGCTCGAACATCGACACCCCGTTCGGGTTGATGTTGCCCGAGGCCGCCACTCCCATCCCGCCCTGGATCATCGCGCCCAGGTCGGTGATGATGTCGCCGAACATGTTCGTAGTCACGATGACGTCGAACCACTCGGGGTTCTTCACAAACCACATGCAGCAGGCGTCCACGAAGGCGTGCTCTTGCTTGATGTCCGGGTATTCCTGCCCGACTTCGGCGAATGTCCGCGTCCACAGGTCGTGGCCGTGGGTGAGCACGTTGGCCTTGTCCACCATCGTCAGCGTGTTGTTCTTCGCGCGCTTGCGGGCGAGTTCAAACGCATAGCGGATGATGCGCTCGGTGCCCTTGCGGGTGTAAACGGCTTCCTGCACGGCGACCTCATCCGGCGTGCCCTTCTTCATCGAGCCGCCGATCCCCACATACATGTCCTCGGTGTTCTCGCGGACGACGACGAAGTCGATGTCCTCAGGCCCCTTGTTCTTAATTGGCGTCTCGACGCCAGGATACAGCTTGATCGGCCGGAGGTTCACGTACTGGTCGAAGTCGAAGCGCAGCTTGAGCAGAATGCCCTTCTCGAGAATCCCCGGCTGCACGTCGGCATGACCGACCGCGCCGAGGTAGATGGCGTCCACCTGCGCGAGTTCGGCCATGACCGAATCCGGCAGGATCTCCCCGGTGCGAAGATAGCGATCGCCGCCCACGTCGTAAGGCACGGTCTCGTACTTCACATCGAACTTCGCCGCCGCGGCGGCCAGCACTTTAAGCCCTTCCGTGACGACCTCCGGTCCGACGCCGTCACAGGGCAATACTGCGATCTTGTACATGCAAGCACCATTCCTTCCAAAGCCAGGTTACAGTCGGTCGATTATAGCAGAAAGGCGAAGCGGTGGGAGGAGCGGCCCGAGAGACAACCCCGAAATAGCCGTTGTCGGGTACAACGGCAATATGGTAATGTTAAATGTTCGAGATGCCCGTTCGTGTTGCTGCTCGGCGAGACCGAGCCATACTGACTGATGGAGGCAGTTCAATGACGAGACACAGTGGTTTCACACTTATCGAGTTACTGGTCGTCATCGCCATCATCGCCATCTTGGCGGCGATCCTGTTCCCCGTGTTCGCCAGGGCGCGAGAAAAAGCGCGGCAGGCAAGTTGCGAAAGCAATCTCAAGCAGCTTGAACTCAGCTTGCTCATGTATGCGCAGGACTACGACGAGGTGAACATCGTCAACCGGATAGCCACCTCAAATCCCGCCACGCCCACCGGCCCCTATGCAACCGCCTACTGTGGCACCGTCTACTGGTGGAAGGACATGGTGGCGCCGTATGTGAAGAACGATCAGGTCTTCATCTGCCCGAGCGACCCCCTCAACACGGCATGTGGCGTGCCGGTGTATCGCTCGTACCAACCGAACGTCGAGATGGATGGCGTCAAGGATTCCGCCGTTGGCGACCCGGCCGGCACGATCCATCTCATCGAGTCGAACTACAACACTCGTGCCGATTACTGGGACCCGGGCAGCTACAATATGCCTGGTAACTCCGCTGCTCGCCACAACGAGGGCTGGAATATCGCGTTCGTGGACGGGCACGTGAAGTGGATGAAGAGTGACGCCGAGTACAACGGCATCCAGTGCCTCGCCCTGTCGCACTGGACACCTGCCGCGGACTGACCGCGGCTCAATGTGATCCGCGTGGACGGGAGCGGTATCTCACCCCCGGCCCCTCTGAGCGCGCCGTATGCGCTCAGGAGAGGGGCCGGGGGTGAGGCGCCGTTAGCCGTTGCCATTCCCCCCCTCTCCACCCCGTGGAGAGGGGACCGGGGGGTGAGGCGCCCCCATCGCCCTTCTCAGCCCTTCCCATTGCCCCTTACCCGCCACCAGGTACACCGGGCCTCTTGTCGCCTTCTTCGGTGCGGCGCACGGATTGCCCCAGCGGTCGTAGCACTTGACCGCCGCCGGAATCGCGCCGGTAAGCGGCACGTCCTTCTCACCATCGGCAAACAGGACCGCAGTCAGTGTGTCCCCATGCTCGTACAGATGCGCGGAAGCACTCTTGGCCGGAGTGCCTCGACCCACATACTGCGCGCCCTCGGTGAACCGAATCAGCGCGTTCACGGCGCAGTGTAGCGGCGGCAGCAGCGGGCCGGTATCTACCAGCATCCAGCTCGGCTGTCCATACGGTCCCCAGTTGTGGATGGAGTACAGGAAGAAGCGGTCCACCTTCGCCGCCGCCAGGCCGAGATACATCCGCACAACCTGGTCGGCGCAGCGCGACCAGTCCCCGTACAGTTCCGGGTCGGCGATGCTCAGGAACGAGCCGTGGTCTGGCCCGTCGCCGGGGCCGCCCTCCGTGTCCCAGAGTGGCTTCAGCGCTCCCGATTGCTTCATCTCGCCCCGCAACCGCTCCGCGATCAGGCCGGGTTCATCACCGGACTGTCCCCAAAGCTGGCTCGTGTAAGTGTGGAACGACATGGCGTCGAAGAACGGATACGCCCCGGCGGCCATGACCTTCTCGTCCCAACCGGTTCCCCCGTAAGTGTCCACGCCCACGATGGTGCAATTCGGGTTCGCTTTCTTAGCCTCCTCATACGCAGCTTGGAGGACCTCCTTATACTTCTCCGGCGTGCCGCCGCGGAAGAAGTCGCCCCACGGCTCGTTCCAGACCTCCCAGGCGTCGATCTTGCCCTTGTATCTCCCCACCACGGTTCGCACATAGTTGCGCCAGGCGTTCATGTCTTTAGGAGGATAGTAGATCGACCAATACCCGTTGGTATCGGTGGTGCCGGAGGCCCACGGCGGCGAACTGCACAGCATCCCCATGATCTTCAGGCCGTGGCTGAGGGCCAGCTCGATCTCGGCATCGTGCCACACCCACTTGTCCGGTTCCGGCTCCACGATGCCCCACTTGGTGAAGATCGAGGCGTCGTGCAGCCGGCACCACTTGTACCCCAGCTTCTGCGCCACGGTAAGGTCCGGGTCGCGCAGCGACACATGGATCCCGAACCGCGATTTGTCATCCGGCCCCGGCGTCGGCTTGCTCACCCGCGCCAACAGCGTCTCGCCCTGATCCGACAGGGCCATGCCGTCCGCCCCCACGACCGTCGCCTCAATGCGGACCATGCCGAACTTGCGGCAGTTGGCCGAGGCGCACGCCACACTGCCGGACCAGGCCTCTCCTTTCGGGAGGGCCACACTCGGTAGATCGTCCCGGCTGCCGTCCACGTGCACCGCTCGCAGGCGCAGTTTGCTGCCGGCGGGCATCGGCCCTACCGTCCCGATCTTCACCATCTCCGGTTCGGCTCCGACGAACACTCCCCACGGCTGCCCCGGCGTGACGCTGATCGTGACCGGGTGCGGCGGTTTGAACTCCGTGGCGACCGCGCCCTCCTCCAATTGCAGGCCGTCGAGCCACAACGCGCCCGGCCCCGATGCCTTGATCCATACCGCGTAATTGTCGCCGCTGGCGATGGGCAGCTTCCCCGACGCGCTCAGTCGCTGCCACTGTGCCGGGGCCTTGCCGTTCCACAGGTGTGGCCCCTTCCACCACTCCTTCAGCGGCTGGATACCGAACTCGACCTTCATTCCCTCCGGCTCCGATTTGACGTACAGCGAGACGGTATGCTGTCGACCGTAAGCCAGCTTCACCGGGGGGGAGTAGACCTCCAGCCCGCCGCCGGCCGGAATCGTGACCTTCAGCGCGCCCTTGCCGACCGGGCCATCTGCTGGGTCGGTCTCCAGAGTGCCGTATTCCCCGCCGAAATGCCACGCCGTCGGTATCCCCGCTCCCAGGCGCGCCCCCAGGAGGCTGCCGACCCGCACCGGGCTATCCGACTCCTCCGGGGCGAGCTTCAGGGAGCAATCGTCCACATCCACACTGCCTACCCCATGCAAGATGATCATGAACACCGCCGGCACCTCCCCCGGCGAGGCGAAGAACTCCCGCACTCGCTGCCATTCGGGGCCGGGAGTGACGGTCTTGCCGACATAAGTGCTATATGGCGGCCCCGGTTGCCGTAGTAGAACCGTTACCGGCGTACCGATGGCGCTTCGCACCCAGGCCTCTAGGAAGTAGCCTCGGTCGGCCTGCAGCTTCACCTCATTGGCGGCGATCTGCCCCGCACCGCCAAAGAACCGCGTGACCGTCATCCGCTGGCAACTCGTCCCCGAGTGCGGGTGATCGGTCACGCGCTCGTAACGCAGGTCGATGTCGGCCCACGACGAGTTCTCGTTCCAGCCGTCGGCGAGTTCTCCGGTAGCCTTGAAGGTCTTGCCGGATTCGTTGAGCGGCTTGAAAGCGCCCTCGAAGCCGCCGTTGGTGAGAAGTTCCTGAGCCTGGGCACTTTGCCAAAGCGAGGGGACAATCAGAAGCGATACTGGGAGCAAGAGGGCGAAGTGGCGTAGCGAGAGCATCTCTGAAGACCTCCAGAACGCGAAAGTGGCGCGGAAAGGATATTCCCCACGCCACCGTGCAGTCCTGCAGGCC
>CAYWBK010000465.1:0-4974 GCA_964455745.1 uncultured Armatimonadia bacterium | reverse complement strand
GGACGCTGAAGCGTCCGGCTGAGGGTCCCCGCCTGCGGCGGGGCCGGGCGTCCTGGCGGACGCAACGGCCGCATGCCCGAGACGTTGCGAGAGAAAAGGGCACAGCCTGATATGCCAAATGGTCTATCCAGGCCCCATCAAGCTACCCATACGCATTGAGGAAGAGCTCGCCGCACGCAGGTCTCGCCGCCGCCTGCGGGCAATACCGCAACTCACGCAGGGGTTCCTTGCTATCCGCACGACCCTGGGAGACCGTGAATGCCTGGACACCGCACCGTTATCATCGGGATCACCGGGGGAACCGCCAGCGGGAAGTCAACTCTCGCCCGCAAGCTCGCCGAGGCTCTCGGCGACCTGAGCGTCACCGTCATCGGCATGGACCGCTATTTCAAGGCTGACAAGCCCCTGCATAAAGCGCCTCTCACCGCCCGGGAGTGGCCGGACTTCAACAGCCCCGACAGTTTCCACCTCGACGCCCTGGTCGCCGACCTCGATGCCCTGATATTCTCCGCCGAAGCCCCTGACGTCGCCATCGTCGAGGGCCTGATGACGCTGCAACACGAGCCTTTGCGCGAGCGCCTCGACCTGAAGGTCTTCGTCGATGCCCCCGCGGACGAGCGGATTGTGCGTCGCCTCCGCCGCAACATGGCCGAGCGCGGCCTCACGTTCGACGAGATCGCAACCTTCTACCTCGAGTCAGTCCGTTTCCGCCACGAGCAATACGTCGAGCCGAGCCGCTGGCACGTCGATATAGTCATCAACGGCCTCACGATGCCGGAAGCCGGGGTGCAGATGCTAGCGGAGTGGATAAGACAGAGGCGGTAGTCGCTACGCTCGATGCCGTTCCCAGCATCCAGTATCCAGTACCAAGTATCCAGCCTCCAGCCTCATCCCTTCCTCACCACCAGATGCCACAAGCTCCTCACCCCTGCCGCTGCCGGCGGCACCGGGGGATGTGCGTAGACATAGCCTAACGCCGCTGTTGCGACCGGGAGCACAGCTTGCGGGTCCGGGTTGAAGCCCCCGACGCGCCACAGCCAGCCCCAGCCGTCCAGCCTGTACCCACCGATGAAGCCCATGTCCGCTCCGGCCACGAGCACCACCGCAGGCGAGGCATCGCGCGTTGGCACCCCGCGGTTCACGGGGCTTTGCAGCTTCCCGACCTGGGCCGCGAGGTCCGCGCCGAGCCATTCGACGCCGACGGGCGTGGCGTGGAGGTCCTCCGGGGCCTGCTCCACGTCGCCACTGCCGATCGGCAGCCCGAGGTAACCCATGCCGCCGGGGCCGACCGCCTCCGTCCGCCACTGGTCGCCATCGCGGTAGAAGGCCACATACAGGGAGTACCCCGCCGTCTCCCACCAGCAGCCGCCATTGTTCACGTAGTCGTGGATCAGGTCGAGAGCGCCGCGCCACTGGCCGGGTCCGGCCTCCGGGAACAGCTCGCCATAGGGATTGACGACCGCGAGCCATGCCTGCGGGCCGGACTTGAGCGCCGCCGCCAACTCATCGAAACTGGCGATGCGCTTGACCGCCAGCCCATCGCGCGTCCCCAGCGGCGATTGCTGAAGCGCCTCCACCCACTGAGCCGGGGAGAGGTGCGTCCAGGTCGGTGACATGCCGGGGCCGAAGTCGAGAACCCCGATGGCGGGCCTGGCTCCGGGCCAGTCGCGCGGGGCCTTCGCCGCCACTGCCTCGGGGGGTGCGACGCGCTTCTTGCCCGCTTTCGGCGGGATGCGTAGGCTCACTACGCCCGCTTCCACCGACGCTTGCATAGGCGCGGGCGAGCCGTCGAATGCGACGCTGACCTTGCCCGTCATGCCGGTGGGCATCGGAACCGCGACCTCGGCATCGGGCAAGTTGTACACCCACGCCTCGGCCTTCGTGGCATCGCCCTCGGTCACGAAAGCCGTACCGTCGAGATGCCCGGCTGTCATGCCCGATCCCGTCGCGAAGAAGCCGTAGGGGGCCAGGCTGTGCCCGCCGATGCTGCGGGCTTTCGGCCCCAGGTTTGCAGTGACGCTGACGGGTCCATACGTGGCGCGCATGATGCCGTCGTCCGCCATCCGCTCCTGGTCAGTGCCCGTCAGCGCCGGGCCTCGGTCATGGCTGAAGGCCCGCACCGGCTCGCCGATGTACCGGGCGCACACCGACTTCTGCAGCCGCGCCAGCCAATTCAGCCACTCCCGGTTGGCATCCTCGTTTAGCGCCACTGCGCCGGTCGTGTAGCTGAGGCTGAAGCCGAGGCCCAGCGTCCAGGCGAGGGTCTCGTCATTCATCACGAACTGCCCCAGGTCGTGGTGCAGCATCATCGTCTTGTCGTGGGCGATGTACTCGGCGATCGGGTAGATCTCCCAGGTGTCGGGCGGGATGTCGCTCTTCACCAGGCGCGACCAACTGGGGCGGCCCTCGGTGGGGACGATGCCCCAGGTCATCCCGCAAAGCTGCGTCTCGTAGTTCACGACCCGATCCCAGCCGCATTCGGTGCCCAGCGGCTTGGTCTTGCAGTCCTCGGCCACCATCGAGATGAGGCCGTCGCTGTAGGCGTAGGGCGTCGGGGAGGCGGGGTTGGTGTCGTAGCCCCAGCCTCGCGCGCCGCACTGATCCTGGAACAGCACATCGACCGGGTACTCGTCGGTAAACTGGCGGACGGTCTTGCGGTTCGCCGCCTGCACCGCCGGGTGCCAGAAGGTGATCGTCCAGCCGTCATTCGCCGCATAGCGCTCGTAGCCGGGCTTGCCGTCGAGGCCCTTGGCGAGCGGCGCGTCGCCTTCGCGCTCGAACGTCGGCCCTTTCGGATGATCGCACCACCAGGTCGGGTTGGTGTACGGGTAGACGAGGTGCCCCAGCGCATGGGCGCGGTCGAAGAACGCGCGGAACTCCTCCGGCGTGCCGAAATTGGGGTTCGGCGGCAGATGGTCGGGGTACTGCTTGTCGAAGCCTCCGTGGAGATAGTCGGCGAAATGGATGAGCGTCGGCACGGGCAGGCGCGGCAGGTTCTCCGTCTTGTCCCGGCAGTTCCCGGCGTAATACACGAGCACGGACTGCTTGAGCTTGCTGAGCGTGTCCGGCTTGACCTTATCCGTAAGACCCCGGCTGATCCTGTTGGCCGCACAATACGCCACGAGGTCCTCGGACGCTGACTTGCCCACCGTCAGGCGCACGACCGGGGCGCGCCAGGTCTGGCCGGCCGGCACGTAGGTGGAGAAGGTGCGGTCGCAGTACCCGCCGCGCTCGTCTCCGCCGCAGCCGAGGCTGCCGGGCACGAAGATGAGCGCGTGGTCGTTCGCGCCGGCCCACGGTTGGGCGCTCTGTGGCTGCACCCGGTAGAGCGAGGCGCTGCCGGCGGCGCTGTCGAGGTGCATGAAGTCGGCGAAGCCCGACGGATATGGGGTGCTGTAGGACAGGTAGCGCAGCGGCGTCATGGCGTAGAAGAACGGGTATCCCCCGACCTCGAACCAGTTGCCTCCCGCTCGGACGAAGCGCCCGATGGCGGCGGTGGACGCTGCAACCCCCTCTGATGCCGAGGCGGCTTCAGGGACCGGCACCCATTCGCCATAGGGGTTCAGGATCGTCAGGAAGTCACCGGCGTTCGCGGCATCGAGCATCTCGCGCGCCGAGGTCAATTCGACCAGGCTGACCTTCCCCCGGCTCGCATTGGCAATGCCCTTGAATCGGCTGCGCCAGTCCGCGATGGCGACCTCGGCCCAGCTTCCCCGCTCCGGCCCGTGTTTCACGGTGACGAGTCCGAGCTTCGTGCGCCCCGGTCCCGCCGAGGCGACGAGCTTTTCTACGACCGCCATCACCATGTCCAGCGCATTCTGCTTCTCCGGGTCGCCGACGCCCCCGCCGATGCGCCAGATCGCCCCCGTACCGCCGAGGTGGCTGGCGGAGAAGTACGGCCCGTTGGCGGAATCGACGAGGACGAGATCGGCCTGCGCCCGCGTCGGCGGGCGGTTGACCGTGGCCGTCGCCCCCGCCAGTCGGGCTGAAAGGCTGTCCGGGAGCCATTGCCGCCCCTCCGCCGTCACCTGTAGGGCCGTCGCCGGGTCCTGATCGGCCCGCTGGACGAGGCCCCCGCCGTACAGCGCGACATATCCCGCCGGGCCGGAGACCTCGGGCCGCCAGCCCGTGACGTTGTCCTGTGGCTGCAGGCGGAAGAAAGCGCTCTTGAATGCCGCGCCGACCCCGGTATTGCCGTTCATCGGGCAGATGAAGCGATCTACAAGCGCCGGATCGAACCGCAGCCGCCCCGGAATGGCGAAGTCGAGCAGCGTTTTGTCTACAGGTGTTGATTCTCCTATTATGTCGATGCCCTCAGCCAGCCCTTTCACTGTCAGGGAAACCGTGATGGCCGGGGAAGTGTACGTCATCCGCAACTGGTTGGCTGCAGGGTCGGGTACACAGGCGAACTTGCGCGCCGGGTCCGCCGCCGAGAACGCAGCCGCATCGATCTGGCTGCTGTCGGCGAAGCGGATGCTCCAAAGGCCTCTCTCGCCGCTTTGCCATATAGAACCGGTCTTACCTGTAGCGCCGACCGACAGGATCGAGCCGTTTTGCGCGCTGAACGAGACGGTGTAGGCAGCGCCCGTGACCACGAACGCATCCCCGCGTTTCTCGACGGCGGCATGGGCGAACACCGGCAGGAGTGCGAGGGAAACGCTGAGGATCGATAACGCTTTAGCTGACATCGCAGTGCGCCTCATGGGTGGAATGTGGTGGCGGGTGGTCGTACATCCCCGTACCGGGCGCCGCCGAACCGTGGTAATAGACGACGGTTTGGACCACGAAGACACAAAAGCACGAAACGACGAAGCACGCCGCTAAAAATGGTCTGGCCGCCTAATGTTCTGGTGTCTTAGTGGTCAATCCTTCCTTTGACTGGCTCTTCTTCAATGTGTGTGGGTGCTTGACAGTGGCTAAACAGAGTACCTCGGCACGTGATCGCTATCCGTGCCGTTGCGTCCGCAGGACGCC
>CAYWBK010000464.1:0-4980 GCA_964455745.1 uncultured Armatimonadia bacterium | reverse complement strand
CTCGTAGTCCGGCCCCTCCTTGGACGGCGTCTGGCCTTAACTTAGCGCCTATGGGACACTCCCCTGTCTGCAACGATAACCTCTACGGCATCCGCCCCAGCCACTCCCGCGAGCGCTCCAGGCATTCCGCGAGGCCCTTGCGCAAGAAGGCGCAGCGGGCGATAGACCGGAAGAACCTCGGGCCGTAGCCGCGAATGAGGATGCGCCGGTCGAGGACGAATACCACACCGCGATCCGTGGCCGTGCGGATCAGACGCCCGAGGCCTTGCTTGAAGCCCAGGATCGCGTCCGGGATATAATAATCGCGGATCGGGTCGAGGCCCAGGGTGCGAACGTGCTCCTGGCGGGCCTCCGTGATCGGGTCGTCCGGGACCGCGAAGGGCAGCTTCTCGATGATGACGCATCTCAGCGCCGAACCCGGCACGTCCACGCCCTCCCAGAAGCTCTTCAGCCCGAGCAGCACCACGCCCTCGTCGCGGCGCAGGCGTTCGACCAGGGCCCAGCGACTGCCGGAGATGTCCTGAGCGAGAAGCGTCAGGCCTATCTCCGCCAGGCGCGGCGCAAGCGCCCGATGCGCCGCTTTCATCCGCGCCCGACTGGTGAAGAGCACCAGCGTCCCCCCGCGCGTGACGGCGGCGATCTCAGCCACGGCATCGACCACCGCGTCGGCGAACCGAGCCTCGCCAGGGAGGGGGAAATCCTCGGGGACGCAGAGGAGAAGCTGCTCCGGCAGGTGGAAGTCGGACGGGATGCTCAGCTCCGTCAGCTTCTCCGCGAACGGATCGAGGCCGTTACGCTGGCGGAAGAACCGGAAGCCTCCGTCGACGGCCAGCGTCGCCGAAGCGAAGACGACCGCTTCCTTGCCACTATAGAGGGTCTCGCCCAGAACCGCGCCGATGTCGACGGGCGCGGCGCGCAGCGACCAGTCCACCCCGTAGCGCCCCTGCGAGGTCTCCGCCCAGCAGACATGCCCGCCCGCGCTTGCACCCGGACCGGCGATCGCCTCCAGCATGTCGAGGAGTTCGTTCACCCGCTGCATGACCCCGGCCGCTTCAGCGCCAAGCCCCTCGGCGGGCTGCAGGTCGGCCAGGTCGCACTCCTCGATAGCTTCGACAAGCACCTTCAAAGCCTGAACAAGGTCCCGCCCGCCCCGAAGCGCCTCCTGTGCGGCTCCCTGTAATTCCTTCCAGGCCGCGCTCTCTCTCACCGCGAACGTGATGCGCAGGGTTGCGCGGTCGTGGCCTCGCGCCGATGAGGGGCCGGCGAACAGGTCCATAACGTATTCGCCGAGATCCTCCAGGCGGCCGAAGGCCTCCTCGGCGAGAGGCGGGATAGCCGTCACTCCGGCGCGGATGATGTCCAATCCGGCGCGATCCTCCGGCATGTCCGCCAGCCGCCTCTGGAGCGTCTCGAGGAAGCTGCGCGATTCGCCGTACACCGCCCGGCGGAGGCTGTTGACCGCGAAGCGCGACACCTCCAGGCTCAGGCAATCGGTCGCTACGGTCTCGAGGTTCTGGGCTTCATCCAGGATCACTCGTGAGTAGTTGGGCAATATCTGGCTGCGGGTTTCGGCGAGGAGCAGGGCGTGGTTGACGACGACAACATCGGCGTTGCGGGCCCGCGTGCGCGCGTTCTCGACCGGGCACACGGAATGATACGAGCAGGCCCGGCCCAGGCAGGCGTAGCTGTCTGATCGGACGCGAGCGAGGACCGATTCCAGGGCCGGGAGGACCTCCCCCACCTCCGAGGCCAGCTCGTCGATGTCGCCTGATGCCGAGTGCGCCAGCCACGAGAACAGGTGCGCGACGGCAAGCCTCTCAGCGGCGAACAGCGATCCGCGAACATCAGAGATCAGACCCGCGAGCGATCTCACGCAGGCGTAGTTGCTGCGCCCCTTGAGCACTGCGGCCTCGAAGGTCACAGGCAGCGCACGCTGGAGCAGGGGCAAATCGCTCTCCATCAACTGCTGCTGGAGATTCTTGGTGTTAGTGGAGATGACCACCGGCTCGCCGGCATCACGCGCCCATAGTATGGCCGGGATGAGATAGGCCAGTGACTTGCCGACACCGGTCCCGGCCTCGACGAGGAGGAACTCCCCGCCGGAGAGAGAGCGGGCGACGACATCCGCCATCTTCACCTGGCCCGGACGGTGCTCGTAAGCCGGATGCGCCGAGGCGACAACGCCGCCGGGGGCGAGGGCTTCGGCGGCAAGAGTGTGGATCGGGCCGGACGCGGCCTCGGAGGTGCGCTTCGCGGCCTTGGCCCGGTGCGGCAAGACCGTGCCGATTCGGGCGAGGGTGAACAGATCGCGCGAGGCCTGCTCGCTGAACGGAAGCAGCGTGCGACGCGGGTCATCCTCCGCATAGCCGCCATCGCCCAGAATGTCCCGAAGTATGCCTTGCACGGTATCCGGCAGGCGGGTGAAGCGGGCGTTGAGGGCCTCCTCAAGCTCGGCAAGCAGCAAGGGCATCTGCTGAATGTCGTCCGGGATGAAGAAGCCGAGGTGGCGGCACAGGCCTGCAAGGGTGTAGTCCCCCGCCAGAGGGGCGGCGAGCAGCGCAGTATCGCGAAGGTCGAACAGGCGGCCCAGGATCGGTCGCGTGTGATCGAGGATTTGCGGGGCGCTGAGCAACTCGGCGAGAAGCGAGGCGTCGTAGGTGATGAGGACGGAATCGCCGATGAACTCGACGAAGTCGCGGATTACCGACCGGGACAGTTCGCGCCGGCGCTCGTGGCGGAACTCTCGGGCGGACGCATCCCCGCGCCGGGCGGCAACAAGCACTGCAGGCTCGCGGTCCGCATACACGTAGACACAGTTGGCGTCAGCCACACCGCGGGTCATTCGGGCCGCTCACTCGGTCGGCAGGAACAACGGTGGCAGCCGCGCTTTGATCTACGGCTGCCACCTGATATTGCCGAGTTGAATAACGGAAATGCGTTGTAGTGCGTGGTGCTCGCCCTGCAGGCTACAGGGCCTCGGCGGCTGCGGGTTCGGCATCGCGGAGAGCGTCGCCCAGGATGTCGACCGCCGTGACCAGCATCTCCGCGCTCCAGTAGTCGCGCTTCATCTCTTCGAGGTCGACCTGGCCGTCCAGCAGGCTCACGTCTAGGTGGCGGATGTACTTGGCTTTGACGATCGTCAGGTGTTCTCTGCCGCCTCGCGTGCTGTAGCTCTCCTTGTTCAAAGTGCCCAGCACCAGCAGACGTTGCCCTTCCCGGATGTTGTCGACCGCCCATCGCCCCAGATCCTCCCATACATCCACGAGGAAGAGGTCCGAGACTGGCTCGCCGGTCGCCCGGAAGAACGGGCGCTCCACCTCAAAACTGAATTCCGCCTTGACCTGCCCAGACGACTTCTGGCGTAAGGTCGCATCCCGAGTCGCGAAGCCAGTCAGTGCTACGAGGTTTAGATCTGCCAAAACGCACACCTCCCACTGGGTGACCCCAGTCGCCCACTCTCGATCCGAAACGACCGTGATAAGGGCAATTCGGCCTGCAAACCAGACCAACATATTGGCGAATCACAAGCGGCGGCCCGGTCGGGACCCCAGCCTGCGGGCAACATTATAACATCGGGTTGTTCAAAGTCAAGCAATGGCCGCCCCCCGTCAACGCGGCGTTCCGCGGGCTTCATCAGCCGGTGCGCGAGCTTGCAGGGACCGGGCTTACAGCCGGCGAATGCTGCTCCCGCGATGCCCAACAACGCCCCTCACAGCCCTTCGGCCACCCATCTTGGGTCGCGCGCCCATGTCTGCCTTGCCGTGGTCGTTCTGGCCGCGCTTACCCTGTTCCTGACGGCCAATCATGTCTTCGATCCCGCTGTTCAGGCCAAGTACGCCCTCAACGGGGACATCCTCACCATCGCCCGGTTCGCGCAGGCCGCCACAGGGCACGATGTCATCGGCTGGTGGAAGGGCGGATGGATCGAGGAGGGCATCCGGTTCTATCGCCCCCTCTCCAGCATGTTGTTCTGGGCCGAATACCGGCTGTGGGGCGAGGGCTACGAGAGCTACTTCATCGTCTCGTGGGTCACGAACGCCGCGATCACATGCCTGCTGATGCTCTTGGCCTACCGTCTGTCGTCGCCGGGCACCTGGCGAGGCCTGATCGTCGGCTTCACCGCAGGGGTGCTGCTCAACGTCCGCAACGGCCCGGTAGGCGGCCCGGAGTGGACCGGCGAGAGGCTGACGATGGGTCTCATGCCGTACTGGCCCGCCCAGACCGATCTCTTCTCGCTGCTGTTCAGCCTGCTTTCGCTGCTCGCGCTGGATCGCTACCTGACAGCTCCCGCGACTGACGATAGTCGGCGCTCAACGCAGGGCCGATGGCTCATAGCGGCGTGTGTTCTATATATAGCGGCGCTGCTATTCAAGGAAATGGCTGTGTCCCTGCCGCTCCTTGCAGCAGGGCTGGCGATCTACAGACGCCATCCCGGCTGGCCGCGCATTCTGGCCGTGTACGCCGCCCCGGTGGTGGCGGTTCTGGCAGTGCGCCAGGTTCTCGTGCCCGCGGCGATGGAACCCGAGTTCAGGGATACCGAGTGGGTTCTGCTGAAGGCGGCCCGGTACGCGTCGCAGCCGCTCACAGCCTGCGCGGGCGCAGGGGCCTATTGGCCTTTCGTGGCGGTCGCCGGCTGCATCGTCCTCGCCGTCGTGCTGGTTCGCCGGCGGGTCAGCGTGGTCTATGTCGCGCTTGGGTTGGTCCTGTGGTGCGGGCTATGCGCGCAGGTGCTCGGCGGCAATTTCGCCCTCATCACGGTGGACAGAGAGCTCGTCCGCATGGCGATGATCGCGATGTTCTTCGGCGGTCTCATCGTGCTGTGCGCATCGCGATCCCGCCTGCTTTGGATGCTGGCGGCGTGGCTGGTCGCGATACACATCCCGATCCTGCATGTCTGGGGCCCCCACTATCTGTATTGGCCTGCCGCCTTCTGGGGGCTTCTCAACGCCAACCTGCTCGACTCGGCCTGCGAGAAGGCGG
>CAYWBK010000463.1:0-4983 GCA_964455745.1 uncultured Armatimonadia bacterium | reverse complement strand
GCCCTGAATCATCCGCCGAACATGAAGCAGGCCGGACTTTTGCAATTGGCTCAGGCGAGAAGAGAAGAGCTGGCTGCGATTCCGTTCTCAACGGGGGGCGGCAGGAATTCCTTGAAGTCCAGGTCGTCCAATAGACCAAAGGTGATCCCCTCAGCGGAGCGCTGGATCTCGTCCATATCGTAGGACAGGTAGAGAATGGTAGTCTGAATATCCTCATGCCCGAGGAGCGTCTGGACCTTGCGTATGTTGAGACCGCTTTCCAGCCACGTCTTTGCGGCGAACCGCCGGAGGCTGTGGAGCGTGAACTCGTTGCGCCGGCCGGCCTCGTCGACTTGCCGCATACCGGCGTGTGCGCCCCACCTGTCGAACCACCTCTGGAGCTGAGTGCTACAGACCGGCCCGCCGTGCTTCCCTTCCTGGCCGTGATCGCGTTTGCGTCAGGGTTCTCTCAATGGCTCGTGGCGCAGCCGGAGGGCGGTGCGGCAGGCGGCCCAGATCCTCACGCCGTCGGCTCGTGGCCCTTCGACGGCGACCTTGGCGATCACAGCGGCCACGGGAACGACGCCCATGCCGCGGCACCCAAGTTCGTTGACGGACACGACGCCTCGGCGCTCGATGTCGAGGAGTGCACCGCCAGCGTCTGCGACGCACCGGGCCTGCGCCTGGCGCCCGGCCTGCGGCTCGAGTGCTGGGTGAAGCTTACGGGACCGAACTTCGGCACCCAACTGATCGCGGTCAGAGACCAGGAGTACATGCTCCGGATATATCCACCTGCCGAAGGCAGCCGGATCTCGTTCTTCGTAAACCTCGATGGCAACTGGGAACCACGAGTGCAGTCGGAGATCGCGCCACAGGTGGGGCAGTGGTATCACCTGGTCGCCGGCTGGGACGGGCAGACGCTGTCTCTAGAGGTGAATGGCAAGGTCTTTCGGCGGGAGCGCTCCGGAAACCCTCGCACGACTTACGGGCAGCTTCAGTTCGGTCCGTTTAAGGGCGCTCTTGACGACGTGCGGCTGGAGAACCCGGCGGCCGCCTCCACGGCCACGGCGTTCTGGCCCTTCGAGGGCGACCTCCACGACGTCTCGGGAGGTGGTCACGACGGCGTAGCGGAAGGTGCGCAATACGTCCGTGGCGCCCTGGGGCGGGCGTTGGGTCCTCTGGGGCAACCCGTGCGCGTGCCCGACAGCCCGGCTCTGCAAGTGGCACCGGGGTTCCACCTCGACTGCCGCGTCTACTTTGAGGGCGTCCCTGCTGATACCCGGAACATCGTCGCCAAAGAGGGCGAGTTCATGCTGCGCGTGGACCCGCCGCAAGAGGGGAGCGATCTCGCCTTCTTCGTCAACCTCGGCGGCTGGGAACCGCGGGTTCGCACCGACAGACCGGTACAGGCGGGGCAGTGGTACCGGATCATCGCGCATTGGGACGGGCTGACGCTGACACTGGAGGTCAATGGGGTTCAGACACACGTGATGCGAGGGGGCTCGTACCGCCCGGCCAACAGCCCCGTGACCATCGGCGGGCCGGGGATGCGAGTGGATGAGGTCCGGATTGACAACCCCAAACGCCCTGCCGTCCGCATCGTTCACGTGACCCAGGAGCACGCCATCCTGCGCACCGGCGTCCCGGAGACGCTGACGGCTGTGGTGCAGAACCTGAGTCAGGAAGTGGCGGGAGCATCGGTCCGCCTTGGCGTGCCCGACTCAGTCCAGTGCCTCGACAGCCCGGCGCGCGAGTTGGGTGCCCTGGCAACCGGTGCGACGAAGACCATCCAGTGGCACGTACAGGCTGATCGCGCGACCAACGACGATGCCGTGGTTCAGTTCACCGCTCAAGGGGCGCTTCCAGTGATCGTGAGACGGCCGCTGGTCTTCTTTCCCCCCGATGACCGGGCCGCCGATTCGCAGGCCCATATGAACCCGCCGAGCCATGGCGGCAAGACCTACTACATAGACAGCGCACGAGGCAGCAACGCGAATACGGGTCTATCGCCGACGGATCCGTGGCAGGACTTTGCGAAGATCAACGGGACGGCTCTGGGGCCGGGTGACGCCCTACTCCTCAAACGGGGCAGTGTGTTCGACCAGGAGTTGTCGGTCTCCGCGCATGGCACGCCGGATAACTGGGCGGTGATCGGCGCCTACGGGGACGGGGCGCGGCCGATCATCCGCCGCAACTGGGACATCGGCGACCGGTGTGTGCTCATCACTGATCCCGACTATCTCCGGGTCAGCAGTCTGGTTGCCTGCTACGCCGGGAAAGGGCTGGTAACACACTACTCCCAGCCGGGCCACCGCGGGCTGCTCATTGAGGATTGCATCGCCCACCACATCGAGGGTCTCTACCGGCCGAACGCCAACGGCATCCCCGAATGGCTCGACCGGACTGGCGCCCCGGGCGACACGCTCAGCACCTCCCCCGGGATTGGCCTCTCGGGCGCTCCAGCCGAGGACATCGTGATGCGTAACTGCGAGATGTTCCAGACCTCGAATGGCTTCTTCGTCGCGGGCAATGGCGTCGTCCTGGACCGGCTGTACTGCCACGACAACTACCTACGGAACACGTCCCCGCATCCCTTCTTGGTCAACATCCGGCGTACCTATCTGCAGAACAGCGTCTTCGATGCCCCGGGGTGGCACGCGTCGGCAGGCACTATGGGTGTCATGCTGGGCGACCCGCGGGGCCTGATCATCCGCAACTGCACGTGGCGCAATCAGCCCGACTCCGGCTCCTATGACGAGGGTGGCATTGACTTCGAGAATTCCGGAGATGGCTGCCTCATAGATCACTGCACCTTCCAGAACAACGCCGGAGCGGCCATCGAGATGCTCGGCCTGCAGGCGCCGCAGACCCGGAATGTGGAGATCACCAGATCGCGCTTTCTGGCTAACAACACCGCTCACAAGCTGGGGCCGGCCGAGATCTATGTCTGGGGCGGGACCTCGGACCCGGATGTCTGCTGCAGCACCGGCAATGTCCACGATAATGGCTATGTGGTGCTGCCCGGGGTGCAGTTCTTCATCAACGAGGCGCCCAAGACGACCCGTTGGACCCTACAGGATAACCAAGGGTACGGCACGATCGCGGAAGCCGACCAGGCGATGCCCTTCAACGCCCCGCCGGAAGTGGACGCCGGACCGGACCTCCGCACTGACATTGCCCGCGTTCGCCTGAACGGTAGCGTCCGCGACGACCACCGCTCCGGCACCCATCCCTTGGCCGTGCGCTGGGAAGTGCTCGAGGGGCCCGGGACAGTCACCTTCCGGGATGCGTCCTCCCCTGCGACCGATGCTACGTTCTCCACGCCAGGCGACTATCTCTTGCGCCTGGTCGCGGACGACGGGGAGCTGTGGCTGAGCGCCATGACAACGGTCCACGTTCTGCCGCCTGGCATGTCGGTGGCGAAGGCGTGGGAGTTCAACAAGCCGCTGGACAAGGAAGGCTGGGACGAGGCTAATCTGGGCACTCAGGTCCGCGAATGGAAGCACCAGGACTGGTCCACGACGTCTCATCCGGTGAGATACGTTGCCGGCGGCTACTACCTCGTCGCCATCGAGAACAGCGCAACCGCCTATCTGCAGTCTGCTGACGGTCTTGGCCTTGACGTGAGCCACAGCCGCTTCCTCAGGATCCGCTTCCAGAACCACACCCCGGCGACCCACATGCGGCTTCGGTTCACGACAGCGGCGAACCCCGGGTGGCAGGATGTCAACAGCAAGGCCTTCGAGGTCGTGCCCAACGACACCGCGCCGCGCGTCTACGTTGTGGACCTGAGCGACGTCCCTGGGTGGTCCGGGAATCTGAAGCAACTGCGCTTGGACCTCAGCGACGGCGCCAAGCTCACCGGCACGTGCCGCATTGACTACATCTGGGTCTGCTCGCGGTGACTTCATGTGGGGTTCTGCGCAGCACTGCCGTCCTGCAAACTCCATCCGGGCATGGCCTGGCCTCTCAGGGGTCGGACGGTTGGCGCCATGCGCCGGCGCTCCCGTTGGGTCAGCGAACTCACCTGCGCCGGAAGCACCGGTTGAGAGCCTGATCTGACGGGGCCTGGTGGGGACGCGGGCTCGACCAACGGATGTCACGAGGGTGATCGGCAAGAGGAGGTCGGGTCACAGAACGGATCCGTGTGGCCTCCGAACGCCACCAACGATTCGGGCATTGCGCGGTGCGCAGACCCAGTAGTGACGGATGTTCTCGCCCGGCTGCGCTCCTCTACTGCGCGCTGTGGGCGATGATCGCCTTGAGCAGCGCTTCCCCGATCACCGCCATGCCCTTGTCGCCTGGATGGCCGACGATGACGCCGGTGAAGAACTTCTCCGCGCTGGCGAGGTTTGCCGGGTCGGCGCCGAACGTGCTGATGTCGACGAACACCCGGTGGGACGGGTCCTCGGCGCACACCTGCCGCTTGATGGCATCAATCTCGGGGCGAGGCCCCAGGATCAGACTGGTGACGAAGATGTGCGGGTTACTGCTCGCCTTCAGCCCGGCCATCAGTGTCTGCAGGGCGGCCTTGAAGGGCTCGGGCTTGAAGGTGTCCCCCGGCACATTCTCCCCGAACTGCAGCAGCACGATGTCCGCCTTCTGGTCAATCTGCGGCTGAAGCGCGGCGTTGGTGTAGGTCGCATACTGCCGCTCGATGATGTCGGCGACGTTCAGGATGTTGGCGTTGGAGGTGATGACGGAGCCATCGGCGGCATGTTTCGTCGGGTCCGGGGGGGTCAGCGCCATGTGCCCGCCTGTGCGGGCATCAACACCGGCTGCGACGATGTGGATGTAGTCCTTCTCAGGCACGCTGGCAGCCAGCCCGCAGTTGTTCGGCCAGCCATCCTTCGGCGACGGGGGGATGAGGGTGATGCTGTTACCGAGGACGAGGATGCGATCGGCTTTCATGTGGCCGAGAGTGGCACCGGCATTGCCGGCCTCCTGGGCGCTGCAGCTACATGCCAGCACACAGCCGCAGATCAGCGTGATCGGGATCAGGGG
>CAYWBK010000462.1:0-5023 GCA_964455745.1 uncultured Armatimonadia bacterium | reverse complement strand
AGCAGGGCCGCACAACCGGCGTAGTAATACTACCTACAATTGAAAGACGCACCCTCAAGAGCATCGTTTTTACGGATCACGCCAAGCCCTGGGTGTCGCGAGCCGTGCAGAGCGCGGCTACAGACGGGGACCTTAGAGCGGGTGGCTGCCAGGACGGCGCGGGGTCCCCGTCGCGACCTCGTTCCATCCCGCTTCGCGGGCCGGAGCGAGGTCGTGACACCCCGCGCCTTGACCGCTGAAAGCGCCACATCTAAAAACGATGCTCCTGCGGGCACCAGCGGCTCGATCACTTCTCCGGCGGCTGCCAGTTGCGCCGCCAGATTGAGCCCTCCGGCGGGGCCTCCTGGTTCTCTCCCAGCGGCTGCATGGAACGGAAGTCCTTCACCAGCGGAGCCACGTCCTGCTCCCAGATGTCCTCGACATCCTGGTAGGTGAGGAACCGGCGCTCGGGCTGCAGTTGGCCGTACTCGGCCAGAAGCTCTGTCGCTCGCTTGCCGAGACGATTGCCGACCTCCTCGATGATCTCCTGGCCGCGCCGCAGACTGGCCTGGCGCGCATCGGCGCCCATCGCGAAGTGCGGCCCCGGCGCATCCGGCTCCGGCAGGCGCGACAGGTCGGTGCAATCCTCATACGCCGCCCACAGCATCGCGGTCTCAATGGCCCCGCCGTGGCCGCTGCTCTCGAACAGGTCCCAGTGGTTGTCGTCCAGCAGGAACGCCAGTCGCGCGGCGAAGTGCGGCTGCAGGACCCCCTCCAGGGTCTTCAGGTCATGGGCGTGCGGGCCGGAGTGGCCGGAGAAGACCACGATGGCCTTGAAGCCCCAGTTTTCGCAGGTGCGGACGTGGTACAGGATGTTCTTCATAAACATCGCCGGCGGGAGCGCGGTCAGCCAGGGGGTACGTTGGCCGATCACCGCCTCGCCCCAGGCGGCATAGATGCCCAGTTCGTGGACATTCCAGAACATCGGCGGCGCGACGATCCCGCCGTGCAGTTCGGCGGCGCGCCGGGTGAACGCATGGGCGCGCAGCCCGTCGCAGCCGAGGGCGTTCTGTGGCCCGTGCGGCTCGCACAGCCCGTAGGGCAAATACGCCACAGGGCAGGCGGCAAAGGCTGCCTCGATCTCATCAACGAACATCCGCTCCCAGCGAACTTCGCGTCTCATGGTGTCACTCCGGGTGTCGGGATGGTCACAATGCTGTTGGGTCTGGAACGACGGGCGTCATCATCTTACAGCCAGTCTGGCACACGTGGTGTGTTTCGTCCTGATTCAAGCATCTTCTACCATCACGACGATCAGTGCAGACGTATCGACATACACGCTTATCCCTCGTAGGCCTCCGCAAGATATTCGTCATGGTTGCTCGCCAGATCGCCCAGCCCGCTGTGCGCGATGCCGATTGCAAGCAGCGTCCGTCGCCGAAGTTCCTCTTTCGTCGGCTTCCCTTGGGCCTGCACCAGCGTCTCTATGCCAGTACGGATGATCTCGGCCATTGAGACCCCGCGCTCCGCAGCCATGCGCTTCACCGCCTGCGCCTGTTCTTCCGTCAATTGCACCTGTGTTCGGACCATCACACATCACTCCAGTGCTTACAGTCTACCCAAGACGATAACACCAGCGCATTGCCTCGTCAACGCTGCCTGCGCGACTATCCCTCACGCCGCCCCCAATCCCCCTGCGATGCGCGCCAGCAGCTCGAAGCCCGGACGTTCCGCTGCTCCGGCTTCCCTGACGAGCTCCGCCGCCGCATCGCTTTGGAGGTTGTCCTCATTCTCGCCCGTAAAGGGATGCAACTCGTGCACCGCTTGTAGTTTGCCGGCTGCCGCCCGGTAGTGACCGGCGGCATCATCGAACAGGCCGTCGGCGCGGCCCGGCAGGCGCTCCTTCGCTTCCTGCAGGAAGTCTGCCGCGCGGGTCCGGGCCTCAGCGTAAGCGGCCGCGCAGTAGCGGTGCCCGAGGCCTTGCGCCTCGCCCCGGCTCAACGCATCGGCCCACAGGTCATACCCGGCCAGCCCCGGCACGAACATCCCATCCGCCGAGGCCCTCAACATGCACGCCGTGACCGCCTGCAGCGCCTCCCGCACCACCACCTCATCGGCCGCGACAGAGCCGGGCTGAACCGCCAGCACGTGGATCCACCCGACCAGGGGCGCTATCTGCTGCCATGCCACCGGGCCGGACGTGGCCGCGGGCTCATCGTCACTGCCGGGCATCAGGAACAGGTAGCCATCGTCGGTGTAGCCGGCGATGATGAAGAACTCGGGGTACGCCAGTTCGTAACCGACGCAGGGCAGGCCCTGGTCGATGCTCTCGCGCACGAGATCCCAGGCTTGCTGCCGGGCGGACTCCAGATCGCGACGCGCGCCGTACGGGCACGCGCATACCGTGCGGGTCTTGTAGCCGAGGTTTGGCTCCAGCCCCACGAACATGCCCGGGCCGTCGGGATGGCACGAATTCACACACCACCCGTCCCAGGCGATGGGCGAGCCGACATCGACGTTCGCGCTCATGTTCAGCATGAACGCCAGACCGGTGCCGCCGTAGAGCCAGGGAGTCGAGACTTCGATGCCCAGGTGGTCCAGACAGCCCCCAACCGCTGCCAGGTATGAAAACCATGCACGACGCGGCTGTAAGTCCACAAGCTGAACCTTCATGGTGTTCGTCCCTCCGAATGATTTGTATGTCGCTTTTCGCTACCCGTGCCGTCGCTCGTCGTTTACCCTTTCATTCCCGTCAACGTCACACCCTGGATGAAGTGCCTTTGCGCCACGAAGTATTTCATAGGCTGATCCTGTACCTAACGAGCGAATGCGGCGCGAGCTTCCCGGTGATCGTGCCGCCGCGCACGGTGGGCGGTTCGATCCCCTTGATCCACACCTTCTGCGTCCGCAGGTTGTCATCGAACAGCGGCGTGGGCGAGTTCGGCTCCCAGGAGTTCAGCTCGACCGCCGCGATCGACCTGACTTTCCCGGCGATGTCCGGGAAAGTGATGGCGCACTCGACCGCCGCATCGATGTTCTTGTTGAGCAGCAGGATGTCGATCTGCTTGTTCCCCTTGCGACTGACCGCCACCGCGTTGAACATCGGGAACGTATACCCGAGTACCGTCTCCGATCCGCACCGGACATCCGGTTTCAGGATCACGCCTCCAGATTGCCGGAACGGTTCGGAGAACAGGGAGAAGACCCAGTGGCTGGGGGAACGCACCACCTGCCCCCACTCGTACCGAGTGCCCAGGTAGCTGGTTCCGTCGCCGGCGAATACCGTGCCCATGCCGCCGATGAACTCGAAAAAATCGGCGTTCGCGACCGCAGGCTCTCGGATCATCGCCATCAGCATGTCCGCCACTGCCAGCCCGCTGAGCAGGTTGTACTGCTCGCGCACGGTCTGTTCGCCCTTTTGCCACGATAGGACACGGTTGTATTCGGTGACCCAGACCGGCATTCCAGGCGCTTTCTCCTTCAGCACCTTCACCAGCCTGGCCAGCCTCGGTACGAAGATGGCCTCCGAGTACCCCAGCACGGCCTTGGGGTAGACGTCCCGCTCCGGGGAGATGTCCGGGGTGACGGGGTTGTAGTGATGGAAGACGAAAAAGTCGGTCTGGCTCTTGAGGGCAGGGATGACCGTCGCGAGCCACGGGCCGCCACCCTTGGAACTTGGCCGGTCTCCGTCTTTCGCCGTCGCCTCGAGGACATCGGTCCACCCCACGAGGCCGATTTTGATTGCCGGGTCCACTTTGCGCATCGCCGCGATGAACTGCCGAGACCGCTCGACATACTCCTCCGCTGTCAGCAGGAATTCCGTATTGTTGGGGTCGTTGGGATCGGGATCGGGCGCCTGGTTGATCTCGTTGCCCAGTTCCCAATACTTGACGTTGTACGGCGCCGGATGACCATTTTCAGCGCGCTTCCCGGCCCAGTACCCGACCGTCTTCCAGTCCTTGCCCAGGTAGTCGACGCCGATGGTGGTGGTGTCCTGAGCCCTCCCGTTGCAGTAGGCGACCCAGGCTGCGGCCTCTTCGGCGGTGCCGTCCCCAATTCGCTTTGAGCGCGAGATGTTCACGATGTTGAGCGCCTGGCAGTCGGGCACCGGCTCGATGAGCTTCATAAACTCATCCGCGCCGGTCAGTGCGGGCTGCAATCCCCTGCCCATCGCCCGGAAATCGTACGGCGGCCTTTGGGCGACAGGGCCGATTGTCTGATACCAGTGGAACGTGTTGCCGAACAGGCCGCCCGGGAAGCGCATCACGGTCGGCCTCTCCTCCCTCAGCGCAGCCGTCACCTCCGGGAAGAAGGCGTGATGGGCCTCGTCGTAAGCGCGGTTCCACGGCTGCACGTTGACGAAGTTCTGCCCCACGAGCAGGGGCCGGGAGGGGCTGACCGTCCGGCTGAACGATAGCGCGACCGTGACTTGTTGCGCGGGTGAGGGTGTCTGGGAGTACCCGGATCGAGGCAGCGCGGCCAATAGGGCCAGGCCCAGAAGAGCGAATGCTGCACGACCGGTACCTGGTGCGTCGAGGGGCATAGCGTCTCCTCTGCCTCGTGAACCTCCGCGTGGGGCAGGCGTCTCGCCTGCCAGGGCCGTCACGGTGAGCGAAACGGCAACCCCACCCCGGCCCTCCCCGCAAGTGGGAAGGGAGTCAGTGTCGGCGGCTCATTCTCATCGTCTCAGTGCCGAAACCCGCCATGATGACTGCCTCGGACATCGCCGTTTGCCTTCCAGCGGGTAAAGAGAGAGGCCCTTTTCGCCTCTCCCTCCCCGTAGTCGCTGTAGGGTTGGTTCTCCACATTTACCGGCGTGCCTGTTTCAGGCACCGGGTGCCCCCCGGCGGTCCAGCCGTGATAACCGCGCACCTGCGGCAGGGGAGAAGGGGGCTTCTCCCCATGCTTTACCTGGAAGGGGAGGTTGACACACCCGCCGAGGCCGAAATGTGAGACCCCGAGGGTGTCGCAGCCTGGCTACATACCCGCCCGGGAGGAGGGCGGTTCAAGCTGCGCTTTCTGTACGGGCGCGGCCCCGCGCAGG
>CAYWBK010000461.1:0-5053 GCA_964455745.1 uncultured Armatimonadia bacterium | reverse complement strand
GGTTCGATGAGGAGGAGCAGGCCCGTGCCCTGCGGTCCTGCTCCTTACTCTACTGGTTAATGAGCCGTTGCCGTCCCGCCTTCAGTCCCGTCGCAGCAGGATCATCCGTAGCAGTTGCATCGCCGCCATGAGCGCTGCGGCGACATACGTCAGCGCGGCAGCGTTGAGGACCGCGTTCACGCCGGGCATCTCCTCCGCCGCTACCAGGCCTGATTGCTGGAGCATCACCTTTGCGCGCGATGAGGCGTTGAACTCGACCGGCAGCGTGGCGAACGTGAACAACGTGGCCCCGGCGAAGATCCAGATCGCGACGTTCTGCAAGAGCGGCGTGCGAGCGAACAGGCCGATGATGAACAGCAGCCAGCAAAGCTGACCGGCCTGCGCGGCAGGCACCAGGAGGCTGCGCAGGGCCAGCGCCGCATAGCCGGTGGCGTGCTGGTAGGCGTGGCCCGTTTCGTGGGCCGCAATCGCCAACGCCGCGATGGAGCGGCCCTCGTACACCTCCGGCGACAGATTCAGCGTCTCGTTGGCCGGGTTGTAGTGATCGGACAGGAAGCCGTTCGCGGCGCGGATGCCGACGGTTCCGAGCACGGCGCCCTTCTCGCCGAGTTGCACGGTGCCCTGGCGCAGCAGGTACTGGGCGATCTGTGCGCCGCTGTAGCCGCTGCGCGCCGGGACCTGCGACCAGCGCTTGAAGGCCGACGAAACCCTCGCCTGGGCGATGATGCCCAGGATGATCGCCGGGATCAAGATAATGATCGTGCTATCCCAAAGGAACATGGTGTCTTACTCCTCCCCCGTGATGATTCTTCTATTATGGAACGCTTCCGGGGGAGGAAAGTTCTTGCGCCACCACCGTCAGACTTCCAGCTTTCCGGCCCGGCTTGCGGTGATGTAGTTCATGCACCACTCGTCGCGCCCCAGCAAGGCCTCGGCGGCGTAAACCGTTGCCATGATCTGCGGGTCGAGCGGGTCCATGATCGCCGAGTCCAGCCCGGCCACCATGCACAGGCTCACGAACACGCGGTTGATGAGCTTGCGATTCGGCAGGCCGAAGCCGATGTTGCTCAACCCGCAGGTGACGTGGGTGGCTGCCGAGTGCTTCTTGACTGCCTCGATGGCCTCGAGCACATGCGCGCCGGTCTCCGCCTGCGTCGAGAGCGGCGCGATCACCGGATCGAGGAAGATCTTGTTCGCGGCCACGCCGGCCTCCATGAGGGTGTCGATCAGTTTGCAGGCCGTGATCTGGCGCTGGCCGGCAAGGCACGGCATGCCGTCATCCCCGAGCGCCAGGGCCACCACGTTGCAGCCCGAAGATGCGATGATCGGCAACATCTTCTGGATCTTCTCGGCCTCGAGCGTGATCGAGTTGATCATTGGGGTCTTATCGCCCTTGTAGACCTCGATGGCGCGTTCGATGGCCAGGGGGTTGGGGCTGTCGAACGAGATCGGCACGCTGACGACCGCCTGCACGGTGTTCACGAGCCACTCCATGTCGGTGATCTCGGCGTCGCCGGTGGTGCCGGGGTTGCAGTCGATGAACGAGGCCCCGGCCTCCTCTTGCTTCTTCGCGAGGTCCGCGATGAAGTCGGCGTCCTTAGCCGCGATAGCGGCTTTGATGGCTTTGCGGGTTCCGTTGATGAGTTCGCCAATGATAATCATGTTGTCGCTTCGCTCCAGAAGTTGGGAGATGGGAGTTGGAAGTTGGAATGAACGGCGAGTGACCGAGGGTCAGATATTCGCCGCAAGGGAGGGATCACCTTCGCTTTGAAGGCTGATCGGCAGGCACGAGGGCGTGAATCTGCCGCACCATCTCCTCGCACAGCGGAGCGCGCAGGCCGCACTCGGCGGCTCGGCGGGCGATCTCGCCGTTGATGCTCTCGATCTCCGTGCGACGGCCCGCCGTCACATCCTGCAGCATCGAGGAGCGGTTCTGCGCCGTGAGGCGGCAGACATCGGCGACGACCTCTCCCGGCGACTTGCCGCCGAGTTGCGCCGCAAGCCCGATGCCGCACACCTCGGCAATCCCGGCCACCTCCTCGGCAATCGCGACGGCGTGCTTCATGAGGTCGGCGTCGGCGAGGAGTTCCCCATTGGTCAGATCGGTCACTGCGGTGATCGGGTTGATCGCGGCATTCACCATCGCCTTGAACCACAGCGCGGCCTCGATGTCGTCCTTGACCTCGGCGGGCAGGCCGCCGGCGTTCAGGATCGCAGCAGCGTGCTCCGCGCTGGAGCGCGGGCCGCTCGGAGCGCCGAGGCGAATCGTGCCGATGCCCGCTTCGCGAACGTGCCCCTCGCCGAGAAGCGTTGCGCCGCTCGGGGTAACGCCGACAAGCACGCGACTGATCGGTAGCGTCTCGGCGAGCGCCTCCCAGTTGCCGAGACCGTTCTGCAGCGTGAGAACCGGAGCGTCGCCGGGAATCCAGGCGGCCATCTGCGCCGCCTCGGGCGTGCCGTAGCTTTTCACGCAGATGAGGATGAGGTCCGGCGGCTCAATCCCCTCCGGCCGAGCCGTGCCGGTGATGGCGAGTTGGACCTCGGCGTCCATGCGCTCCACGCGCACCCCGTTGCGGCTGATCCGGCCAGCGCGCCGGGGGTTGTGGTCCAGCAGCGTGACCTCGAAGCCGGCTTCGACCAGTCGCGCGGCATGGAGCAGGCCCATCGCACCGGGGCCGATGATGACAACGCGGGGGCTACTCATCGTCTTTGCGCATACTCACGATATGGTACTCATAGCGACGAGGGCCGACCTGGATGAGGCGGCCAGACTTCTCCCAGTGTTCCGCAGCGGCGATGCAGACCTTGATGAGGGCCTCGGCCTCGTCGGGGTCGCGGGGACGACCGCGGCGAGGCCGCCGGCCATCGGGGTGTGGGGGCGGCATTGGTGGGAGTTTGGCGCGGTCCTCGAATTCAATACGTGTGGGCATCACTATCGACCTCGCGTCTGAGGGTCTCGAGGGCGTCGCTGGTCTGCTCCTCTTGCGCGCGCCTGCGCAGGTAGTCCCAGTCCAGCCGCGCTCGATTCGCCCGGCAGACCGCCGCCGTCCACCTGATGTCATTCGGCGAATCCCAATGCACGCCCGCATTCAGCCGATCGATAATGACCTCCTCCACCGGCAAAATGCGCACGGTCAAGCCCCTGATACCGACATCGACGACACGTTCGGGATCACCGGGGATACGCGCGTCGATGAGGTCCACGACCAACTCGAGATCCGCGTGCCAGTAGACGCGCCCCTCCAGCTCGAACCCCCACTCGATCAGCAACTGCGCGAGCGGCGCCTTGTCCGGCGTCAGCAGATCGGCGTCGGCGGTTGCGTAGTGGCCCCGCGTGTAGAACTCCACCGCATGGCCGCCAACGATGACAAACGTGCCCCCCCGCTTTGCAGCGTATTTCGCGAGGATGGCTGCAAAGTAGAGCCGCCGTTCAAATGGGTCAGCAATGCCTTGGAGACTCTCAAATTCGGGAGGAAGCTCCTGCCGCATCTCGTCCTCTCCTCAGGAAGTCAAATGGCCACGCCACCCGGGCGGAACCCCTACACCACGCAGGACCTGCCGTCCCTTCGCCGCCTCTACCTCTTCTGGTCCCACCTCGTCAGTTCTGCGATCTCCCCGAGCGTGCGGCCGCCTTCGATCTCGGACAGCTCTCGGCTCTCGCGCTCGACAACTGCCAGCGAGCGGTTCGCGATCTCGACGGCCTGCTCGCGCGGAATGACCACGACGCCGTCGTCATCGCCGACGACCCAGTCGCCGGGGCGCACGGCGGTCTCGCCGATCTTCAGCGGGACGCCGATCATGCCCATGCCTTTCGGGTCACCCGCAGAAGGCGTGATGATTTTCGTGAACGCGGGGATGCCGAGTTCTTTGATCTCCGCGGTATCGCGCATTGCGCCGTAGATGACGATCCCCGCCAGCTTTTTGGTGATACAGCTCTTCGTCGCCTCCGCGCCCCAGACCGCCGGAGCCTCGCCGCGAACATCAATGACGAGTACCGTGCCCGGCTCGGCTTCGTCGATGGCCTGCACGGGCTTCGACCAGTCGCCGGGGTAGGCCCACACGGTGAGGGCGGGGCCGACCATCTTATAGCCTTCCTTGAGCGGCAGGATGCCCGGCAGCCAGCCCCTGCGGTGCATGGCGTCGGAGATGTTCGCCGGCGAGCACTTGGCGAGGATGGAGGCGATGTCGGCCTCGCCGCCGCGCCTGAACAGTTCGGTCTCGACGGCCTGGCCGGTGCGCATGGCCTCTATAATGGCGCGGGTGGCGGCCGTGGCATCGGGCGCCTTGATGACTGCGCCACCGACGATGACGATGTCCGCGCCGTACTCGATGGCCTTCGGCGCAGTCTCGGAGTTGATGCCGCCGGCGACGGCCACCTTGATGGAGACGGCCTCGCGAACGGCCTTGAGCGTCTCGAAGGGATCGCCCCCGCGCATCTGCACGTCGATGGGGCAATGAACGTTGATGATGGACGCGCCCAGTTCGGAGGCGCGGATCGCCCGACCCACCGGATCGGCCAGTTCGGCGGTGTCGATCATGATCTGCGCGTCGTAGTGCAGGCCCGCCTCGACCGCCTGCTCGATGGTGGCGTCGGAGGCCGCGCCGAGAACTGCGACAACATTCGCGCCGGCCTTGGCGGCCATTTCGACTTCCTCGCGCCCGGCGTCCATCGTCTTCATGTCGGCCACAATCGTGTGGTGCGGGAACTTCTCCCGCAGCGCGCGGACGGCATTGAGGCCCTCGCTCTTGATGAGCGGCGTGCCGGCCTCAAGCCACTGCGCGCCACCTTCGACGGCTTCCTCGGCCATGCGGAGGGCTTGCGCGAGATTGGCGAAATCGAGCGCCAGTTGCAGTATAGGCCCGGCGGTATCCATGAAACTCATCACTTCTCTCTATGGACCGCGCAGCGACGGCAAGTAGTCGCGCCGCGCCTGGTTGATCTAGTAGATCGCTACGTGATTATAGACCCGAAAGCAGGGGGACGGCAACGGAGATCGCGGCTCTTCCTCAATGTGTATGGGTAGCCTGACAGTGGCTGAACAGACCACATCAG
>CAYWBK010000460.1:0-5063 GCA_964455745.1 uncultured Armatimonadia bacterium | reverse complement strand
CAACGGCCTATACGTCCTGGGGGATTGCATCCCCCAGACCCCCGCATTCCCAACGCCTTTGACCATAGGGAACGCGGGGGCTTGGGGGCCGCAGGCCCCCAAGGTGTCAAGGCCGTCCAACGATGTTGTTGTCTTGTTGTTCTGTCAAAACCCAATGCCAACAAAGCAGTAGAGTGCTATTCCCCCGGCAGGTAAGCGTTCTGCTCCCGCAGCGCCTGGCGCAGAGGCCCGGCATCGACCGCCCGCACATCGCCGTCTGACGCCAGCGATGCCGCCATTCCCGTCGCCTGCCCCGTCACGAGGCAGCAGGGCATCACGCGCGTGGAACTTTGCAGCGCGCGGTCGGCGCTGAGGCAGCGGCCTGCGACCAACACGTTCGTCAGGTTCCGGGGGATGAGCGACCGGTACGGGATGCCGTAGCTCTCCCCCGGCCCGAGGCGCGAAGCCATCAGTTCCTCCTCCACCTTTTTCTGCGCAGCGGGGTCCGTTGTGGCGCTGTGGATGTCCACAGGATACGCGAATCGCGCGATCTCGTCATCAAAGCGCGCGCGGTTCTTATAGTCACCGTAGTTGAGCACGTAATCCCCTGTAATGCGCCGGGTCTCGCGGACGCCCAACAGCGACCCCGTCCACGCCATCTCGGCCTTCTCGAAGCCCGGCACGTGCCTCCGGTAGAAGTCGAGGTAGACCTCCAGCGTTTTCCGCCCGTCGATCATCCCCTGCGTCAGGCTCTCCTCGGACAGCCCGTTCACTCCGTAGACATGCCCCAGGTTGTTAGCGCTAAGGCCTTCGCCCGCCTTGAAGGCCCCGACGAAGTGCCACTCCGGCAGCGGCGCGGTGCCCTCGGCCATCATCCGCAGCCAGATCGAGCGGGCGTCATTACCCTCGGAGCAGGATCGGTGATAGGCGCCCCAGTCCACGCCGCTGAAGCTGGAGCACAGCGTCGGGCCCATCAGCTCCCCATTCTCGCCGCCAACCTCGTAAGGCGCGCCGGCCCACGCGCACAGGTTCCCGTCGCCGGTGGCGTCCACGAAAACAGTGCCGCGGATTGCCCGCAGGCCCTCGCGGGTCGCGACCACCACGGCTTCGACATGCCCGTCGCTGCAGATCACGTCGGCGAGAGTGGTGAAAAAGAGAATACGCGCTCCGGCGGCGAGCACGATGTCGTCATACACGCGCTTGAGGGTCTCGTAGTGGTAGGGGAACCAGTCATAGGAGACCGGCACGTCCATCCGCCGGGCCACCTCGTCCATGACCTCCTGGCAGACGCCGCGGGCGATGATCTTCTCGCCATCGGTAGCCGGGCAGAAGACGGGCACCATGCCGCTGGTGCCGAGGCCCCCCAGGCACCCGGTCTGCTCGAGGATGAGCGCCGACTTGCCCATCCGCGCCGCAGCCACCGCGGCCCCGACCCCGGCAGGCCCGCCGCCGCAGATGACGACATCGGCCTGTGCCACAACAGGAAGGGTTCTTCTCAGATCAGGCAACATGTCGATTGCACCACACCCATAATAGTGTATTGGAGATGTGATCTGCGTTCGATACGCACGGAACTGCGGGACGAACCAACGGCTTTGACCACAAAGACTCGAGGACACAAAACGACAATGCAGATTTCAGAGAAGTGATTTGGCCGTTTAGTGCTCTCTTTGTGGTCAATCCCTCTTTCGGTTCCGGCTACACCGGCTTATAGCCACATCTACTTGTGCCCCCCGCTGATGGAAACCAGCGTGATTCCGGCCACCACGACCGCGATGCCGATGATGCGCAGCGTGTTCACAGACTCGTGGAACAGGAAGATTGATACCGCCGTGACGATGACGAATGCGGCGCTGACAAACACCGGGTACACGATGCTGATGTCCATCATCGACAGAAGCCCCAGCCACATCACGAAGGAGCCGATGTACAGCACCATGCCAATGAGGATCTCGGGCCGGGTGAAGGTCTTGAGCGCGAAACTCATCAGGGACCCG
Organism: uncultured Armatimonadia bacterium; assembly: GCA_964455745.1. Classification (GTDB taxonomy): domain Bacteria; phylum Armatimonadota; class Zipacnadia; order Zipacnadales; family CAYWBK01; genus CAYWBK01. The sequence goes on along the minus strand of CAYWBK010000460.1, from coordinate 3,087 downwards.
GAGTTGGTGCTGAAGTCCCCCACCTGCATCATGCCATGCTTCAACAGCAAGTTGCCGGCAGGCGCGAGGATGATGCAGCCGAGGATGAAACCGATCTTCATGCCCATGTTTCAAGGCTCCTTCCGACGAAACCGAGGGATAACGACGAGTGCCGCGATCACGAGGAGCAGCGTCACGAGGCTGACGATGCCGCCTGTGCGGACCGGCCCCGCGTCGAAGCGGAACTCCACAGTGTGAGCGCCCGCCGCAATCGGAACCCCGCGAAGCACATAATCCGCACGATATACCGGAACGTCCGCGCCGTCAACCGATGCCCGCCAGAGGGGGTGCCAGGCGTCTCGCAGGATCAGGAACCCGTCACGCTCGGCGCGGGCGCGAACGACCACACGCGTGTCGGAGCTTTCGAGCACTTGCGCCGCACCCGCAGGCCCCTCGCTGCGAGGGGACATCCCGGCAGAGTTGAGGCCTTCGATGACAGCGGTGCGCGTGAAGTCGAGACTTCCATCGCAGGCCCGCGCAAGGGCTTCCTCGCGAGTTGACGCGCCCAACGTCTGGCCTACCACCCAGCAATGCGGCATGTAACCGTCCAGCCGGTACATCCTGCAGAAGCCGAAGTCGGCCACCTGAGGCAGCGGCTCGGGGAGGCGCTCCGGCCGGGTGATGAAGTAGCCGACGCCGAGCAGGCGAAGGATGTCGAGGGGCTTTCGGGCGCGACCGACCTCAGACGACACCCCTCGCCCCGGTGAGCCCTGCTGTTCGAGCGCCGCCTGGACCGCCCCCTCGAGCAGGTCGTACTGGCGCTTGGGCGCCAAGCCATATTGCACATCCGCGCAGGAGATGCCGTATAGCGAGGCCCGGTTCGGCTGCAGATCCTCGCGCTGCTGGATGTATGGCGCGATGTCTCCGCCTGCCCAGCCCCCGTAGTCGCGCAACAGCAGACCGGGATCGGTCGTGGCGGTGTCGGTGTAGACGCGGCAGTCCTCGCCTGAGGCGGCGATGATACTGGCTGAGAAGGGGCGCGAGGTGTAGTATGCCTCGTCCGCCACGGGGTTGAAGGTGTCCGCGAAGGCGAAAAGCTGCATCGCCTGCACGCCCCAGAGTGCCGCAGCCACAACCCCGAAGCGCGCGCCGGGGCGCAGGAGCCTCGACCCGCCGGCCGCCGCGATCAGGCCGCCAAGCAACAGCAGCGCGAACACCGGATCGGTCGCGCCGAAAGTGCGCTGAAGCTGCAAGACCTTGTCGTCCGCCTTCGCGGCGATCTGCGCCGGAGTCAGGGCCTCGCCGCCGGGGCCGACGGCGCTGACGCTGGACGCCAGGAGAGGCGCGAGGTGAGGGCGACCAACTCTGAGGCCCACCGCAGCCGCGACCGAGAGGCACACCACGGCGACCCCCAACCCCGCGAGAAACCTCTGCGCGCGCCGGCTGGTGCGCAGGGCGTCGATGCCGAGGCCCGCCAGGCCGGCGAGACCCAGCGTGGACAGCACCAGGTGCCGCCCGGCCCCACGAAACAAGTTGAAGCCCGGCACACGCGGGAGCACGTCATACAACGGGTTCACCGCCGCTAACGACAGGAAGATCGCCAGCAGCGCAAGGAAGGCGAAGTACCACTTAATGGCGTTGTCGCTATGGAGAAGCCCCACAACAGCCAGAAGCAAAGCGAGGCACCCGACGTAGCCGCAAACCTCGTAGTAGTTGTCCCGCCCGAAGTAGTCGTTGTTCGCGTAGGAGCCGAACGCATACGGGTGGATGAAGTATGCGAGATTGCGCGGAGCCATCGACAGCTCGCGCAGGTATTCGGGCGTGGTGGCGGTGCGGCGCTGGCTGAAGTCGGCCTGCAGCTTGGTCGGCATCCACTGGACACAGCCGATGCCCAGGCCCACGGCGGCCATGAGGGCCAGCGTGGCCGCGAGCCGGGGCGCCACGCCCCAGCGGCGCGCGCGAAACTCCCGGATGAGGATGAAGGCGGCGTACACCGCCAGCCCGATCAGCCCGCTGAAGATCGCCTGCGGGAAACTCGTCAGGAACTGCAGGCCGAGGACGAGGCCGAGGAGGATGGCGGAGCTTCCTACCCATCTGCCCCCCTCCCTCGTCGGGAGGGGGGAGGACGGCGACGGCGCACGGCAAAGGCTTCCTGCCCCCCTACCCCCCTCCCTCGTAGGGAGGGGGGAGGACGGCAACGGCACACGGCAAACGGCCGGCGTCGGGAGGCGTGCGGTAGCTGCGCGTTCGAGAAGACACAGCAGCAGGGGAATCCACGTCGCGGCCTCGAGCATCGGCAGGTGCATGACGTGGCAGACGAAGAAGGCTGAGAAGCCGTAGGTCAGGCCGGCGAAGCTCGCGGCGAAGGCGCTCATCCGCAGTGCCCGGCACAGGACAAGCATCATCGCAGCGGCCAGAATGCAGTGCAGGGCACACATCAGGCCGTAGTCGCGGGCGGCGGACTGGCCGAGGTAGCTGATGAAATGCAGGGGATAGAAGGTCCCCGCCTGGCCCTCGAACAGCACCGGGAAGCCACAGCCGAGCTTCGGCGACCATAGCGGCAAGCGCAGCTCCCGAATGCACGTCTGAGCGAACTCGCGCAGGGGGATGTAAGCAAGGCTGACATCGTGCCAGAAGAGAACCTTGCCCCCAAATAAGCAGCGGCGGAAAAGCAGCGCGCCGTATGCGCCCAAGACGAGCACGGCCAAAATGTCGGCGAAGCGCCGCATGACTTCCCCGCAGTTTGGAGGCTTGAGCCGCCGGAGGGCGAAATGACTGTCTTCCCGGCCAAGCAGCAGACTTCGACGGCGAGAGGGGAACGGCCTCCTACCCCTGCCGGGCTGCGCCCGGCATCCCCTCCCTCGTAGGGAGGGGAACGGCAAACGGCACCTCACCCCCGGCCCCCATAGGCGCTAAGTCGGGCGGCGCGGGCCGTGTGGAGGGGCCGGATACTTGTATCGCTGGCTGTGCCAGCGATACAAGTATCCGGCCCCAGCCGTGCGGGCACGGCAAACGGCAGGGCCGGATATTTCGAGCGCCGATACGACTGGCGCTCTCATAGTCCGGCCTCTATGAAACGGTTTGTCAAGCGTGAACTTCACCGCTCGC
>CAYWBK010000459.1:0-5064 GCA_964455745.1 uncultured Armatimonadia bacterium | reverse complement strand
TCCCGCTTCGCGGGCCGGAACGAGGCCGCGACACCCCGCGCCTTGACCGTTGAAACTGCCACATCCAAAAACGATGCTCCTGCCGGCAACGATAGCGACTTGACGGCAGTGTATAGTCCGGTAGTATACTACATCCGCCGCGGGGATTGGCATCTATCTGGTTTCCACGTCACACACAACGACCGCGAGGGGCGCAACAAGTGAACCTGGACAGGACCGCTGTCAGGGCCTGCATGGCCGTGGCGGCCGCGGCTCCGTCTGCCGACGAATTGAAGATTCCGACTGAGATGATCTGGGTTCAGTGCCAGGTCAGTTGCGGGTCGCGAAGCGTGGAGTGGAATCGCGAGAACTCGAAGGCGTCGGGCGCGGTCAGCAATTTCGAGGGAGCGGCCAGCGCCTGCTCCGGCGCAGCTATTGTGAGGCCAGAGCCAAACGAGGGGGCAGTCTCCGACATGACATCCCTAGTTTGCAGGAAGCCGTCTTCCGGGCAGCCCGAGCACGGGCCTACACCTGAGAGCGAACCTGATTTGCACGCCGGAGGCCGCCGGCGCGTCCTGGTAGCTGAAGACGTGAAGATGATGTCCAGCCTCATTGAAGCGATCCTCACCGGCTGCGGGTACGACGTTGTCTGCGTGGCTACAACCCCGGAGGCCTGTGAGGCTCTGGACGCCGGCCACTTCGACCTGGTGCTAACCGATCTGCTGATGCCGGGAGGGGGAGGGCGCGGCCTCATGGCCTTCATTGGGTCGCTCCCCACGCCAGTACCGGTGCTCGTGGTCACCGGCGTGACCGACGACCATGTCGAACGAGAGGCGATGGCGATGGGGGCTGTCGGTTATATCCGCAAGCCTTTCAAGCGCGCCGATCTGACACAGGCAGTAGACGAGATACTCGCCCAAAAAGACGATTGATCCCTCTGCAGATTCGACGCTATCGCCCACCCCGACGGGGGGAACCGCCAACAGTGCCACCCACCCTTGCACGCCTCGCAGCTTACCTCCTCCTGGCGGTGAACGCCATGTCACTATCGGACTGCGCGCCGGCGACCGAAGCGCGCGAACTCATCCGCGACAACCACTTCCGCGGCGGATTTACCCTCCTCGAGCCTACGCCGGGCAAGCTCGTGCCCTACGGGCAACTGCCGGCGACCGATCCGTCGGCCTCATGCGTTTGGCAGCTTGCGCAGTGGAGCACGAAGTTCCGCCTCGACCCCGGCCCGCCGCAACTCCTGTCCGGCGGCGCGGTGCGCTTCGCGAATCGCGGCAAGTCTATCACCCTGGGGCGTCCGGGGTCTTCGCACGCGGACATCGCCCTTGCGGTCGAGGGGAGCGCGGAATATGGCGACCGCGCTCGACGCCAGGGTGAGCCCTGGGTGCACCTGCTCTTGGGCCAGGACATCGCCGACCCGCCCATCGTCCAGGACATCGCGACCGCGCGTCTTCGCATCTCTACCAAGCTCCTGCGTTCCGTACTGCATCGCACCAATGACTACACGCCCGGACTGCATGCGGCGCAGCTCCAGTTGTTCCTCACCATCCAGAATCTGAACCGCCAGTCACCCGGCTACGGTGACTATCTTTGGTTTGGCGTGCCCTTGTACGACGACCGCGAGCGGGTCGTGGGGCCCTGCATGATCCTGGACGGCTTCACCCAGAAGTTCATCTACACCCCCGACGAGGGCCTGTACACCAGCCAAAGCACCCATGACGGCTCATGGGTGAAGATAGACCGCGACATTTTGCCCATCATTCTGCATGGCTTGGAGACGGCCTGGAATCACGGGTACCTCGGTCACTCGCACTCTCTTGCCGACTACCGCATCGCCGCGATGAACCTCGGGTGGGAGGTCCCCGGCATCTTCGATGTCGAGGCTCAAGTGCGTGACTTCAGCCTCGAAGTCACTCCAGGCGCTCCGCCGGTGCCGGGGCGTATCCCCAGCCGGCTGGTTGAGCGACTGCAGGCGGGCAAGCCACAGACCGTCGTGGCCTTCGGCACCAGCCTGACCCACGGGGGCGCGTGGGTTGCCGAGCTGCAAGCTGCGCTGGACGCCCGCTGGCCCGGTCTCGCAAAGGTGATCAACGCCGGGGAGAGCGCGAAGTGGTCCACCTGGGCGCTGGAGCATCTACAGGAACGCGTCATCGCCCATCACCCCGATGTCGTGCTGCTGGAGTTCGCGATCAACGACGCCTACCAGCCGTATGCCACGTCGGTCGAACAGGCGCGGGCCAATCTGCAGGAGATCGTGAGCCGCATCCTGCGCGCCAACCCGGACTGCGAGGTCATCCTGCAGGTGATGAACCCGCCGACGGGAGAGCACCTGCAGATCAGGCCGGACTACCGCGCGTACTACGAGATGTACCGGGAGTTCGCAGCGGCGAAGGGCCTGCGACTGGTGGATCACAGCCTCAACTGGTACGCCATCCGGGCGATCGACGGCGCGGCGTTCCAAAGCTACGTGCCCGACGGCATCCACCCCGGCGAACTGGGCTGCCAGAAGGTGGTCACGCCATGCCTGCTGCGGTCGTTAGGCATCGCCACACCGTGACCGGAGGGGCACGGCCCGCGCTCGTCCGGACTACGCGCATGGCAAAGCCCCTGCGGGTGCTGCAACCCACAGGGGCCCTGTCACGCCCAGCGACCATCCCCGCTCGCGACCCCTGGAAAATGCGCAGTCGCTGAAGAGCCGGTCAGCGCGGCGGAGGCCCGAAGGCAGGCCTCTGCATCTGCTTCACCTGATCGTCGGTCAGCACTGCCTTCAACTTGGCCTCCAGGGTTTGCTTGATGGCCTTCACCTTCGTTGTCCGGTCATCTTCGTCATCAGTCGCCAGGGCCGCTACCCGATCGGTCCAGGCTTGGGTGTAGACCGGGGTGAGTTGGGCCATCTCGTCGACTGTTGCCGCGACGAGGAACGCGAGTTGGCTCCAGGTGCGGTCCAGATATGTCAGGGCTGGCTCCTGGCCCGGTCCGCGCCTTTCTCCATCGCCCCTCTGGTTGAGCTTGGCGGCCAAGTCCTTCTGCCACTGTGCAAGCTTCGCGTTCTGATCCCCGTCAAGCACTTCCTTGAGCTTGGCCTGTATCTGCTCCTGGCTGTTCTCCAGTGTGGTCTTGATGACGCTGGGGTCCCCGCCGTCGCGCATCTTCTCCGGGAGAGCCTTGCGGTCATCGAAGGCTTGCTGGAAAGTGGGCTTGAGCGCGTCGATCTGCTCGGCCCTGGCGCTGACCGCGAAGTTCACCGCGGCCCAGGCGATGTCTGCGAAGCTCATCAACGCAGCATCAAACGGCGGGGGGCCGCCTCCGCCCGGGCCTCCCCCTGGGGGACCGCCGCCTGGAGGGCCGCCGCCACCTGGGCCGAATTGCGCACTTGCGGGGCTGATTGCCAGCATGATGGCGGCCAGCATGGCCAGGTATATCCCAGCGCGGATAGGTTGAAAACTCGGCATGATCATTGTCCTCCTGTGGTATCGAGTGCGGTGAGATCGGATGCAAGGGGCCCCCGGACGGAACCTACCGCCTCGCAATGCAGTAATCGGATACCGTGCCGCCGCCCGGCACCGAGCCCCACCATTTGGTGTGTCCGTCCATGAATACGATGTTGTTGCCGCTGTTGTGCCGGCCAGGGAACTCCAGGGCGCACTGGTCGCCCTCGGAAGCGTCATCGGTCCCGCCCGCGATCTGGCTCTCATTCGTCAGGTCGGAGTCCGCTGAGGCCGCATCCGGCCAGGTGGTCGAGGTGCCGCCGCTGTCGAACACCATGACTGCGGCAGACGGGTCTGGGGATGAATCGATCGTGTATGCCCCGTAGGTAGCGGCCCAGCCGTACGCGATCGACATGGCGTACTGGCTGAACGAGTAGTGGGACAGTGTGTTGGAGGGACCCGAGGGGCACAGATACACCTGCTTGTTCTTGACATACGGGTAGATAACCTCCGTCCAACCAAGCATACCCAGGTTGCCGACGGAGCCCCAACTCACGTAGGTCTGTTGCCAGGGCATGATGTTGTCATAATCGGATGCGTACATGGCGATGGCCGTCCCGATCTGCTTGAGGTTGCTGAGGCACGCGGTCTGCCGCGCCTTCTCCCGCGCGCGAGAGAACACGGGAAACAGGATCGCCGCCAGGATCGCGATAATCGCGATCACCACCAACAGCTCTATGAGCGTAAAGCCTTGTCTCTTCATGTGAATCATCTCCTGTAATAGGTCTGTTGCTTCACCGTGCCCGCCGTGAGCCGCTCACTCGTACCGCAGCGCCTGGATCGGATGGAGCCGCGCCGCCGCTCGGGCCGGGTAGATGCCGAAGAAAATCCCTACCGTTGCCGAGACCGCCACCGCCGCGATCACCGCAGACGGCTGGATCAGCACATCCCACTGCAGCATGGACGCCAGCAGCTTGGATACGCCCGCGCCTGCCGCGATCCCGATCGCGCCGCCAAGGGTCGAGATGACCACCGCCTCGATCAGGAACTGCGAGAGGATATTGTTGCTGGTCGCGCCGACAGCCTTGCGAACGCCGATCTCCCGTGTGCGCTCGGTCACCGACACCAACATGATGTTCATGATGCCGATGCCGCCAACCACCAAAGATACCAGGGCGATCCCGCCCAGCAGTGAGGTCATTGTCCCGGAGCTTTGAGCCATCACGTCCATGATCTGCGCCTGGCTGCGGACGTTGAAGTCATCGTTATCTGCGAAAGGCGGACGTATCTTGTGCCGGTCCCGCAAGATGTTGGCGATCTCCTCGGTCGCAAAGTCCACATCGGATTCGGACCGGGCCGATACGCCAATCTCCGACAGGTATGTGCGGCTGAACACGCGGCGCATGGCGGTGCTGCAGGGGATGACGATCATGTCATCTTGGTCCATGCCGAAGGCCGCCGCCCCTTTCTCCTTGAGGACGCCGACAACCGTGAAGCTCACGCGGTTGATCTGGATGCTGTCGCCAACGACGCTCGCGTGGCGGTCGCCGGTTAGGGACTCAAGCGTGCTGCGGCCGATGACGGCCACACGCGCGCGCCCCTCCTCGTCCTGATCGTTGAGAAACCGCCCCTCCTCGGCAGACAGCTT
>CAYWBK010000458.1:0-5078 GCA_964455745.1 uncultured Armatimonadia bacterium | reverse complement strand
TACTACGAGGGGTGCCCCGCGCAACAAGGGCGCAAACTGTCAAAGATGCGCTAGTGGCAAAGGCGGCGACGGCGGTGGTCTGATGGTAGCGTTAGGTCGGTGGGCAGCAGTGCCAAGCGCAGGCCTTGGTGGAAACGCATCGTGGGAGGGGGCAGTTGCAGGAGTCGGTGCGTCGCTTGCAGGAGCAGCATCCGGACCGTGGCTGCCATTAATAAGCCGCCGTAGAGTCGTGTTTTCGTCTCCATAGACGCCATTCTGACACTACCTGGGGTCCGTGCGCACTCTGGGGAGTGTTCCTACAGACTTTTGCAGTCGCCTCATCCATCACGATGCACGTCTGTTTCGGACGTGAAATCCCAGATCGGTCGCGCTCTGGAGAGCGCTCCTACAGCCTCCCGCAGCCCCGCGTCGCGTCCGCCCCCTCCTTACCACCCCACCACATCCACCATCATCGCCCCGTGCATGAGCTTCACGCACGCCGGCTTGGCGTCTGCGGTCAGCTTCGACAGGTCGATGACGCAGCGGCCTTCGCGTATCGGCGCGGATGCCAGTTCGTCCCCGGCGGCGCTGCAGACGACCGCCCTGTCGCCGCCATCTCGCTTGGCGGCCACATCCACTGATGCCCCCCTCCGGCTGATGGCCAGCGCCTGCGGCAGCCGGGCCACACATATCACCTGATCTCTCGGTAGATAGGTCTTCAGGTAGATGCCGTCGGCGCGCTTCTCGGTCTCGCACGGCGCGCAGTTCAGCAGGTCGAAGAGGTGCTCGCCGGCCTTCAGCGGCACCCGCAACGCCGCCCCGTCGAATGTGTGCCCGGTCGCGTTGTAGAGGGTGAAGATCGTTTTCGGGCCTGACCCGAAGCGGTTCACATACACCTGAGCTGCCGCCCCCTGGATGAGCGGATCGCAGTCCCGGCTGGCGAAGACGTCCGCATTCTGGCGCAATATGCGGTCCATCGCCGGCGGGTAGTACGCCCCGAAGGAGGCGACCGCGTTCCAGAACCGCTTCCGATGCAGCGGATCGCGGCCCATGTAGTCAAGCTCGTACGCCTTGCACTCCGGGAAGTAGAAACGCTGGATGTTGCACTCCAGCGGCCTCAGCGGAGTCCCCTGCACGTCGAGATCATACGTGATGCACCCGTCGATGAACTGCATCAGGAAGTCATAGCCGGGGTGCTCGGTGGTGAGGACGGTCTTCGGGTCGACCTCGTCCATCGCCGCGCGCACGAGCTTCGTGGTCTCCGCGATGCCCCGCAGCCACTCCTGGCAGCCCGGCTCGGCGAAAGTGTGCTTGTGCAGCTTGCTGAAGCACGCCCACCCGCCGTGCCCGTACTCGTCGAGACGGATGCCGTCGGCTCCCGTCTCACGCATGACGCGCTTCATCGTGTCGGCGACCCACTGCCGGTACTCGGCGACATCGTGGCAGGGGTTCCACACGTCGTAGCCTTTCGCGAACGACCCGTCCGGCAGGACCACGTCCCACTCCTTGCCATGCGCCTTGCCGATCTTGCTGTTGCCGTCCATGCGGATCGGGTCGGTGTACAGCGTCGTGAGCACCCCCCGGTCCTTGCACGCCTGAACCGCCTTGCGGAAGGCGGGAAGGCCCCCGAACTGCGCGTTGTAGCCGTCGTAGTCGCCCGGCTGGTTGTTCCACATCATCTTCCCGGTGACCGGGTCCTTGACGATGTACGGCTCCCACGACTTCCAGGCGGCCTCGCCCATGACCTCGCGTATCTTGTCGATGGGCGTGCCCCACGGCCCGACCGGCGACCAGTCCCACCAGGACATCAGCTCGATGCAGTCCGTCCCCGGAGTGAGGAAGTCCGTCCGGTACTTGCCGTCGCGGAAGAGGATGTCCTGTCCCCAGCCGGTGGCGATCATGTTCAGCACCGGAGCTAGCCGCGACGGGTACGGGCGGAATTTCCAGGCGCGGTGCGCCCAGTCGGCATACGCTTTCATGGCGACATGCCAGTCGCCGGTATGGGCCGTAATCACCGCATCCGCGGGCGAGAACGACTCCCCGGGCGCTCGGGTGCGCCGCAGGTACTCGTAGGCCACCCCGGTTCCGGGCACCGCCTCGAGGGGGTTCGTCCACTTGTACTCCGCTGTGGTCGGGGTCGTCGCCTGATCGCCGCCCAACTCCGGCTTGCCGGGGATGGACTTGCGCAGCGCCAGCACCTTGTACCGCCCGTCCCGGTCGTCCGCGCGGATCGACAGCCCCGCCCCGCGCGCCGGGCTGAACAGGTCCATCATCTGGTAGATCGCCGCATGATCGCCATATCCTCGCCGGATGACCGTCGGTGCGCTGGAGATGATCCCGCCGCCCCAGGGGAAGAAGTAGCTGTCGTCTTCGGGCTTGTCGGAAACCGCCAGGCCCGACAAGCAGGGGAACGCCACCTTGAAGTCCAGGGGCTTGAGGCCCCCGTTGGTCACGGTCAGGCCGATATGCAGACCATCGTCCGCAATCGTCGCGCGCAACTCCGCCCGCATGGCGGGATCGCGTAGGGCCAATGCCGCCACGAACCCGCCAGGGCACTTTCTGATGGACTGTAGCTCGAAGTCACTGCTCCCGGCGTATCGTTTACCGCCGCTCTCAATAAGGAGAATCGGCACCTTGTACGGATCACGCACTATCTGTGACGCCGATAGCTCGTCGTAGAGCGATGTCAGGCGCAGATGATGCCCCGAATCGATGCTAAAGCGGCATGACAAGCTGCTGTTCCGCAGGTTGATGATGGTGCCGGCGGGAGGACGCGCCGAGGTTGACACGTCGCACGAGGGGGTGCGGTCCGCGGGCTTGCCGACGGGCTTGGCAATCTGCGGGCACATGTCGATCCGCGCCGGCAGCGGGTGGTAGGAGAGGCCCAAGTCGAGAGTCACGCCCTTGAGAACCACCCCCGCCCCGTTCGCAGTGATGACCAGCCCGGATGGCTTCAGGCTGCGCGGAACCGGAAGCTCCACCGACACCGCCCCGGTACCTTTGGCCGCATCGACCGGCTTGCCGTCCGGGTCGAGCCACTGGAGCACGATCTGCCCGGCGGCCTCGGTTGACACCTTAACCGGCACGAGACTGTCCAGGCGCGCCGGGTCCCACTCCAGCCGGGCCTGCGCGCCGTCGGGCAGCGGCAGACCCTCGCCGGTGGCCTTCGCCCCGCGCGCCCCGGAGTACAGGATGAGATCGGCCTCGTCGCGCAAAGGCGTCGCCGACCCCGGGTGCCACTCCACCGTCGCGTGGGTGTCGCGGGTGAGCAGATACAACCGCACCATGTACTCGCCGTTGCCGCCGGGGACGGTCAATTGGGCTTGCGTCCAGTTCTTCCCATCGAACGTCACGGAGCTGTTGCCACGCTTCTGGGAGTTGTCGATCCCCAGGTACAGGTAGTCGTCGGGCGCAGGTTTGTTGATGGTCGGGGCTTTGCGGAAGATGATCTCGTTGGGGCCCCTGACGAACTCCTCCTTGGGGAGGACGAAGTCGTACCACTCGCAGTCGAGGCCCCGGTCTTCGCGCATCACCGGAGCGCCGCCATTCGTGGGGTAGGTGTGCACCTTGCCGTTGACCACGACCTCGTAAGACTCATCGAGACCGTTGGGTTTCGCCAGGTCGTGCCACGAGTAGTCCCGCACGCAGAAGCAGGCCGACAGGCGCACCTGCTGCGTCTGCTGCCACTGCGCCTCCGGCAGGTCGCTCATGTCCAGGACTTTTTTCGCCTGGTACTGGGGAGCCACCATGTGCGCGATGCCGTTGCCGGCGTTGTCGCCGGGCCAGTTGCCGGTATCATCCCGGACGACGTAGACCCCCGGCATCACGGCCTCCACGATGGACGGCACGGCGTGAGCGGCCGTGATGGACAGGAATGGCACACAGAGGATCGCGAGGATTCGTCTCATGGTCACCACCTGGGAGCGTTTCAGAAGTCTGTAGGAGCACTCTCCAGAATGCGATAGTGCCGTGCAATCGCGGCCTGGGGACCGCTCCTACTCCAACTCGAAGAACCTCACCGCATTCTCCCGGGCCATCTTGTTGAAGACCTCCACGGTGATCTTCCCCGTGTCCCGCCAGTCGAGCAGAAGGTCGATCATCATGATCGGCATGTCGGGGAAGCAGAGGTCCGTGCCGAAGAACAGGCGGTCCTGGAACTCGGTCAGGAACCTCGGTCCGTATTCGGGATCGCGGGCCAGCGCATTCCAGGGGGAGGCATCGGACAGGTCCCCGTACAGGTTCGGATACAGGCGCATGAGCTTGGGCACCACGCCCTCCTCCCTGATCGGGCCGCTGGGGACGCGCCCGACCTGCCCGCCCTCGGGGCGGAACACGTGGCCCCTCTCGCCCGGCGTCTCCAGCCGCGCGATCTCCGTCCAGAACACCGGGCCGTGCCCGAAGATGATGAGGTCCGGGAACCGCTGCAGGGTGTGCTCCAACTGCGGCAGCCCGGGGTCGTCATACAGCCCGAAATCCCCGGTCATCTGGTCCGAGCCGTCGTAGGTCACCGGCAGCCCCACATCCTGCGCGTGCTTGAAAAGGTTTTGGACCATCGGGTCCATGACCGGCAGGTTCGGCATCACTTCACCGAGGCCCTTGCAGCCCTTGTCCTTGTAGTATCGCAGCAGGTCGCCCAGCGGCGCATGGGACGAATACGTGATGGCGCGGGGGTCGATGTTGCAGAAGGCGAAGAAGCGGTCGGGGTACTGCTCGACCATGTCGAGAATGTCCTCATTCGCCTGGGGCAGGTAGATCTCAGGGCTGACGATGGGCAGCAGCGCCCCCTTCTCGATTCCCAGCCTGTCGTAGACCTCGATGACCTGCTCGGCGGTGGAGAACGAGTACACGGGCGGGAGTTTCCGGTACGCGTGGCAATGGATGTCGATGAACATGTGGCTTCTCCCTTCGCCTTGGCGCTCGGGGTCTGTCAGAGGTTGACCGGGTAGCTGAGTTGAAAGGCGAATGACATTGAACCACAGAGACATTGAACCACAGAGACACAGAGCGCACAGAGAACGACTGGAGAACGGCTCGCCGTTCAATATGATATGCACCCCATTTCCCGGACAATGGGAAAGGGACAGTTCGGCAGGTACGCG
>CAYWBK010000457.1:0-5096 GCA_964455745.1 uncultured Armatimonadia bacterium | reverse complement strand
ACGCCCGCCCCACGCGCGACAAGATTGTCGCGCCCACTCCATTTTCGAGGCAGAGCCACAGAGCACACAGAGAACGACTGGGTAACGGCTTCAACGTCCGGTGATGGGTGGCTGGGGCCGTTGCCGTTACTGTGCCCCCTGTGTCTCTGTGGTCAACCGCCGTTCATTTCACCGCATGGCATCTCGTTGCCAGGCAGGGCCGCGCAACCGCCGTAGCAGTATTGGCCGGGCCCAGTCGAAACCTTACGTGGGCATTATCACAAAGACGCGAAGTCAGTAGACGGCCAGTCCCCTCTGCCAGATGCCGTTATGGCGTTTCGTGTCTTTGCGTCTTCGTGGTCAAAACACCCGCATCGTCCCGCCACAATTCAGCGGACATTCTACGCGTTCCGAACACAAGCCAACTCGTCAGGCACTATATGGAGGAGCGAACCCATCAGCCAACCCCGCGCCGACGCCAGAAGGCCCGCGAGAAGGGCCAGGCGCCGCGTAGCCACGACCTCATCGCAGCCGTCGGCCTCCTCGCGGCATACGCGGCCTTCCGCGTTCTGGGGCCGCGCCTGTGGTCGGCGACCTCCGAGACGACGCGCTCCTGCCTCGCCGACCCCCATGCCATCGACTTCACGATGCAGGGCCTGCACGCGGCTCTCGGGCAGTGGCTGAGTGTGGCCCTGTCGGCGACGGCCCCGATTGCGCTCGCGGTATTGGCCGCCGGCGTGGCGGCGAACCTTTTTCAGACGGGGTTCATGCTGTCCGCCAATCCGATTCGCCCGGACTTCAACCGTATCAACCCGGCGTCCGGCTTGCAGCGCTTCTTCTCGGTGCGGGGGATCGTCGAGACCGCGAAAAGCTGCCTCAAGTTGGGCATCGTCGGCCTCGTGGCTTACGGGGTATTGCGCTCGCGCCAGACCGAGATCATCGCCGCGGGCGGCATGTCTCTCCCCGGCGCGATGGCAATCTTTTCGGGCATCGCCGCGACGCTGTTTCTCAGGTGCGCTGTAGTGCTGCTGCTGATCGGGGCCGCCGACTTCGCGTATCAGCGTTGGGAGTTCGAGCGCTCCCTGCGGATGACGCGCAAGGAGGTGCGGGACGAATCGCGCGACAGCGAGGGCGATCCGCTGATCCGCTCGCAGCGGGCCCGGCGTCGCCGCGATCTGCTCCGGCAGCGGATGACGCCGGAATTGGCGCAGGCCACGGTCGTGGTGACAAACCCGATCCACTTCGCGGTGGCTTTGCGGTACGACGACACCCTGGCCCCGGCTCCGCGCGTGGTCGCGAAGGGCCAGCAGGCGCTCGCCCGGCGCATCGTGGAAATCGCCCGCTCGCACAGCATCCCGGTGGTCGAGAACGTGCCGGTAGCCCGTGCGCTGTACAAATCGACAGCGGTTGGCGATGAGATACCGCCGGCGTTGTATCAAGCGGTGGCGGAAATCCTGGCAGCTATCTATCGAGCGGCACAGAGGCGCTGGGAGGAGAGGGCGTGACCACGAGTGGAGCGGGGGAGAACGGCGGACAGCAACGGCGGGCGAGACCATCTGTAAAGCACGAAAGCCCCGCTCCTGCATTGGGGAAATGATTGCGTCGATGATGACCACTCGCATCCCATCCGGCGCCTTCGTGAATATCCCATAAAGCAGAATACCCCGCCATTTGGTCGGGGCATTTTGGATCTTGCGCCGCTGCATAGTCATCGACCGGTCGGGGGATGAACCCACCTGCTTTTGCCGGTCTTCTCGTCATATTGCAGGTACATCTGCGCCGGTGGCCGGGATGCTGCTTCCTTGGCATGTGCCATGATGGATCGGATCGACTCGCGATACAACTTCGCGTCGAACGCGGCCATTCCATCAGGATCATCATCCGGCGCGCTCTTCACTTGCGCCGCCGGCGCCTTTCCTTTGCCGCCGCCGGCCCCCAATAACCCGGCCCCGACCGCCAGCAATCCGATCGCGGCCCACACCCACGCCCAGCTTCGACGTCCCGCTTTGCCTCCGTGGCGTTCCCCCAGCGTTTTCATGTCCTCGATTGTAACATCTCTGATTCGCCTTTCGGATAAGTAGTTTCCCTGATTCGCCCTCAGTAGTTTTACTGAGCCGCGCGCCCGGAGAAGAGAACCGCAAACGGCCCGTGGCGGGGGCTCTTCCTCAATGTGTTCAGACCATGTGGCAGCGCGATTTATCGCGCGGATCACGTCGTATAGTTGCCAACGCTTCGACTTCGACGGAGTGCTTGCTTGCAGTTGACGGCGTAATGGGCGGAGGGCAGTTCGGCCCGCACTTGGCGCGATAAATCGCGCTGCCACATGGTCTGAGGAAACAGTCGCAAGACAGGTACTGGCGCGAGCGTCAGCCAGGCAATGGGCGGCCCGCCCCCTTTGGGGGCTTGACGGCATTCACTCGTTCATCGAGATCAGCCTGCTACGCCCCGCTCAAGCTACCCACACACATTGAGGAAGAGCCTGTGGCGGGAACCGCTGGCTGTGGCGCAACGTTGAAACGGTTGTCGCAGGTCGTGCCCCCGGCCATGCCTGGGGTAGGGGCCTGCGGAGCTGCACCAGCTTGGCGGGGCCTGCCCCGTCCCTCTACGAGACGACCTATGCTTCTACAATACGCCTGGAAGGCGTTCTGCCGGCGCAAGACCCGAAGCCTTATGTTCGTCCTCGGCGTGGCCATCGCTACGGCGTTGCTTGTGGCTGTAGGGTCGATCTCGCGCTCGGTCCTGAGCGCCATCGACGATTCGCTCGGGGCGGCGGGCGCGGATATGATTATCCAACGGCACGTCAAAGCCTGCCCGTTCGCCGAGGTCAAATTGCCGCAGAATGCTGCGCCGATTGATGAGACGGTGCTCGCGAAGCTGGCTGCTGTGCCCGAAGTCAAGGACGTGTCAGGGATTCTCGAGATCTGGGCATTCTACCAGGGCCACCCGACGGTCATTGCCGGAATCGATCCGAGCAAGAAAGAGTTGGGACCTGTGCGCGTGCAGGACAGCAGCGAAAAGAAAGACGAGAAGTGCTGCGCGATCGCCTACGGCCGGTACCTCGTTCCCGATGATAATCTGCAAACCATGATCTCCGAGGACTTCTCGGAAGCTATGGGCTACAAGGTGGGGGACGTTATCCATCTCGGCCCGCGCGAGAAGTTCGATGTCGTGGCGAGGGTTGACATGAAAGGCGCGGCGCGAGTGGCGGGCGCCGAGGCGTTCATCCCTCTGAAGACGGCGCAGCGAATGCTCGGCCAGGGGCCGGTCGTGGACACGATTTTCGTCGCGGTCCACAGCGGGAGGTCTCTGAAGAAGGTCGCGGCCCTGGCGAAGGACCTCATCGGGGGGGACGTGGCGATCACTACCGACGAGAACGTCGATAAGGCTACGAGCGTCCTCGCCAGTGGAACGCGCAGCGCGCTCTTCTCTGTGGCGATAATGGTGCTCTGCTTCGTGGCCTTGTTCCTCACGCGCAACGCGGTTGAGAACGTACTCGAGCGTATCTCGGAAGTCGGCCTGATGAAAGCGATGGGCTGGCGCAATCGCGACATCTCGAAAATGTTCGTGGCGGAGACGCTTTACGCGAGTCTGATCGGCGGAGTTCTCGGTTGCGTCATCGGCTGGCTGATCTCGTTCATCTATTCGCAGAGAGCACAACTCAAACTTCCCGAAAGCCTGAATCAGGGCCCCGCGTGCCGCACCACCGCGCCACCGTCCCTGCTCACACTCTCGACGAATCCATCCGCGCTAATTCTGCTTGCCGGGATCGCCGCAGCGGTCATCGTGGGAGTATTGGCGGGCCTGGTGGCCTCGCGGCGAGCGGCATCGCTGGACCCGGTGGTCGCGCTGAGGCGGCTGTAGCCGCAAACGTTGAACGCTGAACGCAGAACGCTGAACGCAGAATCTGACGGCAAAGACGGCGAACGGCTTCCTGCCCTCCTCCCTCGGAGGGAGGGGGAAATGACAACCTCACCCCCTCTCCACGGGTGGAGAGGGGGGAGAACGGCGGGCAGGACGCCCGCGCCACGCGAGGCTGATGCCCGCGCCACGCGAAACTCTTGCGGGATTCGCACCACCTGCACTTGACATTTGCCGTTCATTCCAACTTCCAGCTTCTATCTCCTAACTCCTGGTGTTCCCGCGCCTATGCCTTACATCAATGTCGAGTCGGTCACCAAGCGGTTCGAGCGCCCTGAGGGCGCAGTGCTGGCGTTATCGGAGGTCTCCCTGACCATCGAACGCGGCGAGTTCATCGGCATCTCCGGCCCATCGGGCGCGGGGAAATCCACGCTCTTCAATATCATTTCCGGCCTCGACCGCTGCACATCGGGCGCGGTCACGGTTGACGACGCGGAGTTGTCGAAGCTGTCCACCGATAAGCTCGCACTGTTCCGGCGGGCGAAGGTCGGCTTCGTGTTTCAGTCCTCGGCGCTCCTGCCGGCTCTCACCGTGTTCGAGAACGTCATGTTGCCCCTGGTGCCGATTGCGGTCCCCGACGCAGACAAGCGGGCGAGAGTGGAGCGGGCGCTGGAGGCGGTCAACATCGCGCACCGGGCATCCCATCTGCCGTCGGAGCTTTCCGGGGGCGAGCAACAGCGGACAGCGATCGCTCGGGCCGTCGTCAATGACCCGGAGTTGATCCTCGCCGACGAGCCCACCGCGGACCTCGATGTCGATAACGCTACGAATATCATTGAGCTTCTCGAGCAGCTCAATGGCGCGGGCAAGACGATCCTTCTGACCAGCCACGACGCCTCGACCGTAGGGGCGGCGAAGCGGATCATTCGCATGGAATCGGGCAAGATCGTGGAATGGCAGGGGAGAGGCAGAGGCAACGGCTGACGGCCCCTTTGGAAGACGCGGTGGGCGCGACAATCCTGTCGCGCGTGGGATCCCGTCCAGGCGGGCGTCTCGCCCGCAGGCCGTTCGCCGTTGTCGTTCCCCCCTCTCCGCTTGCGGCTATGCTTTACCCACATCTTGCGTGTGAATCACGGGCCGTTGCCCCAAAAGGCCCGAAGGGCCGAAAGAGTTTAGCCAGGCTCGCAAGAGCCTGGAAAGCAGTCCCTCCTTGGATAAGAACAGCCCCCGAAGGGGGCGGCACAAATGGCGCAATGTTG
>CAYWBK010000456.1:0-5122 GCA_964455745.1 uncultured Armatimonadia bacterium | reverse complement strand
CCCGGCGAACAGGCTGTTTCGTCGCCTCGACGGCGGCTGACGCGCTATTGCAACTGGAGACGATCACTGATGACCAACTTCGCAGACAACGACAACTCAGCCGGTTCCCCGAGGGAACGGCTTTCGATGGACCTCGGCTGGCGATTCCACCTCGGAGACGTGACGCCTCAGGGCCCGGTCGGGCATGATGCGACCTACGGCTCGGTCAAGGCAGGCTGGGCGGGCGGGGCAGCCGGAGCCAAGTTCGATGACAGCGCCTGGCGAAGCCTCGATGTCCCGCATGACTGGCTGATCGAGGGCGTCTTCGACCCGAGCGGCAACGTCAGCCACGGATTCCTTCAGCCCGGAGTCGCGTGGTATCGCAAGAGCTTCGACCTCCCGGCGGAGGACCTCGGCAGGCGGCTGCAACTCGACTTCGACGGCGTGTTCCGCAACTGCAAAATGTGGGTCAACGGGCACTGCCTCGGCACGCACGCCAGCGGCTACACGAGCTTCGGCTTCGACATCAGCGACATCGTAAACTACGGCGGGACGAATGTGATCGCGGTACGAGTGGATGCCAGCGACTTTGAAGGCTGGTGGTATGAGGGGGCGGGCATCTACCGGCACGTCTGGCTGACCAAGACCAGCGCGGTGCATGTGGCCAAATGGGGCACCTTCGTCTCGACGCGGCTGTATCATGAGACTGACGCGATCAGCGCGGAAGTCGACATCCTGACGACCGTCCTCAACGAAGGCGGCGACTACACGGATTGCGAGCTTACGTCCACGGTACTTGAGGCTTCAGGACGTGAGGTAGCGACCGATACTGACGATGCGACGCTTGAGCCGGGCGAGGCAACCGAGTTCGCACAGACCATCATCTTCGACAACCCGCAGCTTTGGGACGTGGACAGCCCGGTGCTTTACACATTGCGCACCGAGGTGGTGTCGGAGGGGGAGGTCGTCGATGTCTACGAAACCCCATTCGGCATCCGCCAGTTCTATTTCGACGCGGAGCAAGGCTTCGTCCTCAACGGCAGGCCGCTGAAGCTCAAGGGCACCTGTAACCACCAGGATCACGCCGGCGTCGGGGTCGCCGTGCCGGATCGCGTGAACGAGTACCGCATCGAGCGGCTTAGAGAAATGGGCAGCAACGCCTATCGCACCGCCCACAACCCGCCGACGCCGGAACTGTTGGATGCCTGCGACCGTCTCGGAATGCTGGTGATGGATGAGAACCGGCACCTGAGCAGCTCGCCCGAGGGTTTGTCCGACCTGGAGAGCATGATCCTGCGCGATCGCAATCACCCCTGCATCATCCTATGGAGCATGGCGAACGAGGAGCCGCTGCAGGGCACGGATGCGGGGGCGCGGATCGTCACGACCATGAATGCGCTGACGCGCGCGCTCGACCCGACGCGCCCGACGACCACGGCCATGAACGGCGACTGGGGCGGGGCGTTCTCTTTGGCGCACGATGTCCAGGGCTGCAATTACAGCATCCAGGGCTACGATCCCTACCACCAGCAGCACCCGGAGCACCCTCTGCTCGGGAGCGAAACGGCCAGCACGGTCTCGACGCGCGGCATCTACGCGAATGACCCGGAGAAGGGGTATCTGAGCGCCTACGACGTGAACCGCCCCGAGTGGGGGAACCTCGCCGAGGACGCCTGGCAGGCCATCGCTGACCGCCCGTTCATGGCGGGCACCTTCGTGTGGACCGGATTCGACTATCGCGGAGAGCCGACGCCCTACCAGTGGCCGTGCATCAGCTCGCACTTCGGCATCATGGATACCTGCGGTTTCCCTAAGGACAACTTCTTCTATTATCAAGCGTGGTGGAGCGACAAGACCGTCTTGCATATCCTGCCGCACTGGAACTGGCCGGGGCGCGAGGGCGAGGAGATCGACGTCTGGTGCCACAGCAACTGCGAGGCGGTCGAGCTTTTCCTCAATGGCGAGAGCCTGGGCAGTCAGGACATGCCCCGCAACGGGCACCTGGAGTGGAAAGTGCGCTACCAGCCGGGGGCGCTGCGGGCTATCGGCTACGCGGGCGGGCAGCAGATCGCGGAGACGACGGTAGAGACCACCGGGCCTGCGGCGGCGATCCGGCTGACACCCGACCGGGCCGAAATCCGCGCGGACGGCCGCGATTGTTGCATCGTCACGGTTTCCGTGCACGACGCCGAGGGTAGACTTGTGCAGATTGCCGATGATCTGGTCACATTCCACCTGAACGGCGGCGGCATTCTTGGCGTCGGCAACGGCGACCCAAGCAGCCACGAGCCGGACCAGGCGAATTGTCGGCGGGTATTCAACGGGCTATGCCAGGTGATCGCGCAGGCGGGCGCTGCGGCGGGCGAGCTGCGGCTGACGGCGGAAGCGCCGGGGCTCTTGCCGACGACACTGGTGATCGGCGCAATCTGAGCGAGGGCTCGCCTTCCGTCCGGTTACGCATCAAAGGTGCCGGGCACAGGGGCCAGCCCACGGAAGGAAGCCATCTACCGGAATGCTACCCATCGCGCAACTTCTCGGGGGAATAGGCCTCGGGATAGCGGCGGGAGCGCAGTGCCTGGAGACATGCGATATCGTGCTGCCGTCGTACCTGGCCTCGCGGGAGAGCGGGACGACGGTTGACGCGCGCGCCAGCGCCGGCGGTTTCTGCGCCGGAAGGCTGGTAGGCTACCTTGCGCTGACCGTCATCGTCACGGTGATAGGCGCCTTGCTGCCGGACACGGCGAGTATGCGGAGCGCACTCCAGTGGATTACCGTCGCCGCCGCCGTGGCGCTTCTGGCCTCGGCGCTGCTGTTGCGACTGCACTTACAGCGCCTGCGACTGCACATCGCCTATCTCGCCCAGCGGGCGCGCACTCCGCTCGCCGCCGGCCTGCTCAGCGCGCCTGCCCTCTGCCCCCCCGTCGCCATATTGCTGGTTCGAGCAATGTTCTGGAGGGGCTCTCTGTTCGGCTTCGCGCTGACGGCCGCATTCTTTGCCGCGCTTTGCCTCATGGTCGTGCCGTTGGCAGGCACAGGGCAGCTAGGCCGCAAGCCTGCAGTGAGAGAGTTGGCGGAGATCGTCGAGATCGCGGTGGGCGTGTGGTACGTCGCCGTGGGGGTGGCGGGACTGACGGGGTAGCCGAAGGCCCGACATGCGCTCCATACCCAGGTAAAGCAGTTCCCTTCTGCGGAGAGTGGGCGGCATCGCGGGCGGGACGCCCGCGCCACGCGAAGGAGTCTCGCATCGTTCGGGGAATACGCTGTATTGCGAGAAGGGGCCGATGCCAGGGCCCCGACATCCTGTAACCTGTAACCTACAAGCTAAAGGAGATACCGCTCATGCCCGTCAAGCTGTCCGCATGTATCGAGATGATCTACGGCAACATCCCCGACTTCCTCGACCGCATTGATGCCACCGCGAAGGTCGGCTTGAAAGCCTTCGAGTTCTGGGGCTTCTCGAACAAAGACCTGCCCGCCGTTCGCGCGAAGGCCGATGCGCTCGGTCTCGAGATCGCCACATTCTGCTGCGAGGCTCCCGGAGCGCTCGTGGACCCGGCGAACACCGCCGCCTGGATCGAGGGCGCGAAGGCGTCGTTGGCCACAGTCAAGCAGTTCGGCGTGCCCACGGCTATCGTGACCACCGGTAACGAGATGGACATCTGCCGCAAGGAGCAACATGCGGCCATCGTCGCCGGGCTGAAGGGCATCGCACCGGTCGCCGAGGAGTTGGGCATCACGATCGTGCTCGAAGCCCTCAACATCCTCGTCGACCACGCCGGCTACTACCTGTCGACCTCCCTGGAGTCCTTCGAGATCATCGACGAGGTCGGCAGCCCCCGCGTGACGATGCTCTACGACATCTACCACCAGCAGATCACCGAGGGCAATCTCATCCAAACCCTCACGAATAACATCGACAAGATCGGCCACTTCCACATGGCCGACGTGCCGGGCCGACACGAGCCGCTGACCGGCGAGATCAACTACGAGAACGTGTTCGCGGCAATCGCGAAGACTTCGTACGAGGGGTTCGTCGGGATGGAGTTCGCCCCGACCGGCTGCCACGATGCGGCGTGCAAGACGACGATGAAGCTGGCGGGGTACGGTTGCGGCTGCGGCTGCGGATAGGCGCGCGCAACACGAGGACAAGATGATGGGGCGCGGCCTGATTGGAGCAGTCGGGCACGCGCCCCTTTTCGTTGGCGGCAGAGGCAGACGCTCCTGCGCGCCGCATTGTTGACTAACTGACTAAAGTCCGCTGTCCGCCGGGCCGCCGAGGCCCTCCGCAAGGAACCCCGGCAGGGCTTTGGCGACCAACAGCGCGCCGCAGCAGCCCACGATCCTGGTCGCAACCACGATCGTTGTCATGATGAGCTTCATCCGGACGGACCCCGGCGACCCTGCTGTCAGCCAGCCATCTACCAGTGGTACGATGAGGACCAGCCCCGAGGCAGACACGAGCGTGAACCCACGGCTCAGGCATCGGGTACCTGCATCCTCGCTGAACATCCTCTTGGCGCGGATCCTGAGCACCGGCGTGGTAGCGATGCCCACGTAGATCATCCCCAGGACGGCCAAGGCTCGCAATACATCCAGGCAGATCGGCTGCCATTGCATGTTGTTCGCACCTGTGTCCAGGGCTGCCGGCCTTGGCCGACCTATCCCTGGATGATATGCCGCCTGGTGGATATGACCACTGACCGTGCAAGCAAGACCAGCCCCAGCGACCACAGGAATATGCCTGCGGGGGCTATCCACGGGGGCAGCACGGTGTCCGGCCCGAGGATCCAGGGTAGTTTTTCGATGGCGAGCGACGACGCCGAGACCACGAGCTGCAGCACGCTGCCTACCGTTAAGCACCAGAAACCGGCCCCGGCCACGGATACCTCGACAGATCCGTGCTGATCCTTCGGCACCTGACGGTGCAGAAGGATCAGACCGCCAATGCCCGCCAGAAGAAAGCTCAAGCTGGCCAAGTCTTGCAGAATCCGAAGAGCCGAAATCACGTGTCTGAACTCCCTTGGTCAATCATTGCCGAGGCGAGGCAAAGCCGGGCGCTGAAATGACCGCGCTCGCTTCGGTCTCTTCTGAGGTAATTGCAAAAGTCGCTGCGTCGTCTGTAGGAGCGGTCTCCAGACCGCGA
>CAYWBK010000455.1:0-5140 GCA_964455745.1 uncultured Armatimonadia bacterium | reverse complement strand
ACGCAAACTCCTACGCGCCCTGAAAGGGTGGTAGGAGTCATTAGTCGGGGAGACACTTTGCGTGGCCCCGTCAGGCGGCCACGATGGCGAACTCCATCGCCGAGGTTAGTGTCGCTATGCTACCACGCAGGCTCGGCCGCGTCAACCCGCGAAGGCCAGAATCAGCGCGCCCGCCACCACGAGGCCGCCCCCGCAAGCCGCCTGCCAGGACAGCCTCTCGTGCAGGAAGATGACCGCGAACACGATCGCCAGCGCCACGCCCAGCTTATCGACCGGGGCCACGCGCGAGGCCGGCCCTAGCTGCAGGGCCCGGTAGTAGCACAGCCACGACAGGCCGGTGGCGATGGCCGACAGCACCAGGAACACAAGGCACCGACGCGGCAAGGCGGCCGGCGACTGCCACTCCCCCCGCGCGGCGACGATGGCCCCGATGAAAGCCAGGATCACGATTGTGCGCAGGAGAGTGGCGAGGTTCGAATTGACCCCGGCCACACCGACCTTGCCGAGGATCGCCGTAAGCGCCGCGAACACCGCGCTGCCGAACGCCCATATCTGCCAGCCTGTGAGTTGCACGTAAGAGCCTCCTGGTCGAACCGCTGCCGCGCCCTCGGGCCTCGCCCGCGTGCAGCGCGCCCCTCCGGCAATGGGGCCTCAGTCCCGCAATGTCGCCACCAACCGCGCCGGGGCCAGCAGCGCATCCAACGCATCGCAAATCGACCTGAACACTGCATCGGCGCTCAGCAGCGCTGAAACCGCCGCGCCCTCCGCCTGGACCACCGCCAGCCCCAACGCCGCGAGCTTTAGCATCGCCGCATCGTTCGCGCCGTTTCCGATGGCGATGACCCGCTCCGGCCCGAGCGCTTGCACGAACGCCCGCTTCTGCTCGCTCCCGTTGCTCGGCTGCAAGACGTGCAGTTCGACGCCGAGCCCCTCCGCCAGCCCTCGCGCCGTCCCGAAGGTGTCGGCGGTCAGCAGGACGATGTGCAATGAAGCCTGCAGTCGCGCGAGCCGCTCCGCAACTCCAGGCAGCAAAGCCCCGCTCTCGGTCAGCGTGCCGTTGACATCGAGCACGAGATGCTCGACGCTGGTCGGCTCGCGTCCGGGAATGGCAATCGACAGCATACCTGCGTGTCGTCCCTTCGTCGCCGGAGCAGTCGCGAGGAGTCGTTCGCGTGGGGCGGGGTCTCGCCCGCCGCCGTTCGCCGCTCCTGCTGTTGAGCCGCCTACTTCGCCGGTCCGGACGCCAGCTTCTCGATCTCCTCGGGCGTGTACAGCCGCGCGCTGACGAGCACATCATCCACCGTGCCCGCGAAGTTCCATCGCCCGGTCGGCGGGTGCCGGCCGACAGTCACCGGGAAACCGTCCAAGGTCACCGGCGCGAAGTTGCCCTGCACTTGCGCGACCGGCTTTCCGTCGACATACAGCACTCGCGCCGTCGGCGACCACGTCAGCGCCAGATGCGTCCACTGCCCCTTGTGCAGCGGGACCGGCACCGACGGGAACGGCCCCATGTCCTTCGTCGTGCTGACCTTGCCGAACAGGGTCTTGCCGTGCTGCGAGAGACCGATCTCGTTGTACCCGTCGGGCAGGCCGTTGCCGTTGGTATGCTGGGCATACAGGAATACAGTCCAGCCGGACCAGGTGTCATCCGAACTCGCCTGCGGGTCGTAGTCCGGCTTGACCCAAAGCGCCAGCGTGCCCTGCGAGCACTGTCCGCCCAGCACCGAGGCCGCCGACGGACCGACGATGGCCGAACCCTCGCCCGACAGTTTCAGCCCTTTGCCGAAGCGCCCCTCGGCGATTTCGCCCCCGGTGACGACCCCGTGGTTCCCGTTGCCGGTTGCATCCACTGCGAACGGCTGGTCGGCCTCGAAGTTATACAGCAGCGCTCCACCGCCCCCTGCGGCCTTCAGTGCGACTGCGCCGGCTCCAACGGGCATCTGGATCGTCTCGGGCGTTGCGGCGGCGGCGTTAGGTGCGGCGGCCGGAATCGCGCGCCGCGGCTGCAGTGGCACGTCCTTTGGCTCGGCGCCAAGCTTGCGGCACAGCGCCTCGATGACCTCCGCCATGTCGTTGCGGGCCGCGATCAGCGCTTTCGGGTCGGGGTTGTAGTCCTTGAAGCTGCGGACGACGTTGTCGTCGATCGCGAGCAGGCGCTTCGCGTGGGCGATCAGGTCGCCGCCGATGCCCTGCTTCTCCGCCATCTTCACCGCCTCGTTCAGCAGCCAGAAGTACTCGTAGTCCTCCGCGCCGTCGCGGATGGCTTCCCACCGGATCGAGTCGACCACGCCACCATCCTTGGCCGGGTAGGTGAGATGCCCGTCGCCGTTCGCTCCTGGGTAGCACATGCCCGTCTTCCACGCGTCCCACGTGCGATAGTTCATCGACCAGTAGAGGATGCCGTCGAGCTTGTGCTTCCAGCTCATCCAGAAATGCACCCGGCAGTCCAAAGCCGGGTAGTCGATCCAGTAGTTGGGGAAGGGGTGCCGCGTGCTGAAGGCGACATACCACCACACCTCGCGCCCTTTCGCCTGCTCGGCCTTCGCGCCCTCGGGGTTGAATGAGTAGACCTCGGGGCACCAGATGTCCACATTGTGCAGGCCTGGCGCTCCCGCTCCGCGTGCGGTCATCATGTTCGCCAGGTCCGGCGCGCCGCGATGCACCTCGGCGAGGATCGCGTTCAAGGTGGGGAAGAACTTCGGCTCCGGTTCGTCGGCCATGTAAGTGTAGGCCATTGGGAGCCAGCCCTTTTCCCGCAGGTGCTGCTCCCAGGCTCCGGCGACGGCCGCCGTGCCCGACTGGCGAAGCTGCTTGAGGGCCGCCTCTTCCGGTTGGTCGTAGCCCGCGGAGGGCACGTTGACCGTCGTTGCGGTCAGCCCGAGCGGCTGGTAACGGCCGATGACGTCATCGAAGCGCGTAAAATCGAGCTTCACCGGCACATTGCCTGCCTCCCAGGCCGAGACCATCGCCCCCGGCCAGTCCGCCAGCCACTTCTGCCCCGGCGGCATCACGGTCGCGAAGTCGATGCGGATGGCCCCCTCCGCCGCCGCAACTTTGGTCCCCATGCTGGCGGACCACTGCTCGGGCCGAGGCCCGATTCTCATCGCCGCCCTATTGCCCACCGCGCGCAGATCGCGAATCTCCACCGCGCCTTTCGCCGGTCCGGCCAGGGAAAGCCCAAGCGAGCTGATCGCCTCGCGCCCGTCGCCCAGCGGCACGATGAATTCCTGCCAGTTGCCGCTCAAAGGCAGTGGCCCAAACGACTGCTGCCCCGCCCGATCGCTGTTCACTACGGCCCGCACCGCATTGCCCAACTCGCCGTCGATTTGCCGCGCCGAGAAGGCGATAGTGTCGAACGCCGACAGGTCGAAACGCGCGGGCTTGATGTCCGCCCCCGCCATGCCCGTCGGGCTGATCCGGTGGTCGAGCATGTTGTGCCACCACTTGTCGGGGTCGAGGTCGCCGCCCACGCCGCAGCCGAACGAGGTCTTGATGTGATTGTTGCGCGGGAGGGTGAAGCCGTAGACGTGGACGGTGATCGGCGACGAGCGGGCGGGCGCATTCGCCGGTTTCACGGCGACCGTGCCGTGGTAGTCGCCCGGGGCCGTCCCGCGCGGCACGTGGACCGTGATCCACGCCGACTCGAACGAATTCGCATCGACATCGAAACCGTCCGTGGGGATGAGCGGGTCCGGCCAAAGCCCGACATAGCGAACTGCATAGGTGGGCTTCTCGGTCTTGATGTATCCGACGAGTCGCCAGGAAAGACTGCGCTTGCTCAGCGTCCGCCGTCCCAGGGTCAGGTCGGAGAACTCCAGCGCCACCTTCTGCAGCGGCTGATCGAAGGCGAAGACCACGAGCTGCGCGGCTTCGTACTCGTCGCGCGCGGCGGATAGCACGATCGGACTTTCGACCTCGCCCGAGAACGGATCGTCCTTCAGCATCTTCACCAGCGAACTCTGCACGCCCAGGCCGTAGGAGACGTTCCCGGCCTTCGCGATGGCCGAGGCCCGCAGGCGGATCGCATCCACGGTTCGCGACAGCGCGGCCACCTTCTCGCCAACCTGCGGCCAGGTCGCCGCCGTGGCGTCCTGGGGCCGCGTGGCGGCCTTCTCAAGATCGGCAACGTCGCGCGTCGCTTGCACAGCGGACTGCAAAGCCCGCGCGCGGGCCGGCATCGACGCCAGTCGCTGGCTAAGCGCCGCGATCTGTGGCCGGTAGTCGGTGACGGTCAGCCGGCAGTACTCCCGGCCCAGGAGCCGGTCCCCCGCGCGAACCGTCAGGCCGAGAGTCATCGGGCCGAGGCCGTCGAGATCGTAAGCCTGTCGCCCTTCCTCCCCGACTTTGAGCGCTACCGGGCGCGATGATTTGCCGGCAGTGAGAGAGAGCGCCGTTTGCGCCGGGCCTTCGCCCACAGTGCTGAGCGACAGCGAGTTCGCCCCCGGCCACGGGCTGCCCCACTGCAGGCCGGTCAGCGCCTGCGGGCCGTCGCCGAGCACAGCGCGGCCGAAGCGCGCCGGCTGGTGGAATCCGTTCAGGGTCGGCGACCAGCACGACAATTCGCGCTGCGGTATCTCATTGCGGCAGATGTTCAGGCCGTGCTCTCCGGCCCTGTCCAGGCCGACTTGCTTGAGCGGCACCGAGACCGTCAGCGTCCAAGCCCCCTCGCTCCGCCCTGTGGCGACCTTCACGTCCGCGTCCCAGGCCATGTCCTTAGCCTCGCCGCGACACTCCTCGTCCGCAATCGCCCCGACTGCATTGAAGATCAGGTGGTAGTAGTGGGTGTCTCCGATGAAGACTTCAATCGAGTCATCGGCCCAGACGGCCGAGTCTCGTTTGGCGGGGCTGGCCTGAATCTTCGCCGGGAAGGCCTCATGGCAGATCACGCCCAGGTACAGGCGCTCGCCGTCATGGCACAGGCGCGCCTCGGTCTGCTGAGTAGGCGAGCCGCTGCCGTCGAGGAGCGCAAAGGACGGCAGAATCGCCGCCTGATTCCATACCGGGTCCGCAAGAGCGCCATCAATCGCCGGAGCCGTTTGAACATGCGGGATGAGTGCAAAGGGCAGGTCCGCCGCCTGGCAGACCGCACAAATCAAGAGCGCAGCAACGACCGATACAGTCCGGGACATCGGAACCTCCA
>CAYWBK010000454.1:0-5158 GCA_964455745.1 uncultured Armatimonadia bacterium | reverse complement strand
AAACGGCCCGTGCCTCGACCCTTTGAAGGCCCCTGACTAAAAACGATGCTCCTGCCCGTGCAGCGGCTGGAATTTTCGGAGAGCGTACTATGTGCCTCGCCGGTGGAAAACGGCAAACCTCGCCCCCAGCTTTTTTCCACTCGTGGAGAGGGAGAACGGCGAAGGCTGGCTGGCGCCCGCCCCACGCGCTCTATGCGACGCTTCCGCAGAACCCAAAAGGGCGAGAGCCGAAGCTCTCGCCCTGGTACGCTGCCGGAAAGGGGCTAGACGAACTTGTAGCCGAAAGACCTCACGGTGACGATCCGCTTGGGGCGGCGAGGGTCGTCCTCCACCTTCTGCCGGAGGTTGCGGATGTGGACCTCGACGAGATGCGGGTCGTTTTGGTCGTAACCCCAGGCCTGCATGAGCAACTCCTGCGGGCTGAGCACGCGCCCCCGGTTCTCCATCAACACGCACAGTAGCTTGTACTCGATCGGGGTGAGGGCCACCGCGGCGCCGTTGACCACGACTTCGTGGGCGCGCGTGTCGACACCGACCCCGGAGGCGTTCAGCACGTGGCTGTCGTCGACCGGCTCATCGCCGCCGTTTGAGGCGAACGTCGGGGTCGTTGTCCGGCGCAGGACCGCCTTCGCGCGGGCGAGAAGCTCGTTGACGCTGAACGGCTTGGTGACGTAGTCATCGGCCCCCAGCTCCAAGCCGACCACCCGGTCGGTCTCCTCCGTGCGGCCAGTCAGC
The DNA here is from genome assembly GCA_964455745.1 of uncultured Armatimonadia bacterium. Taxonomy (GTDB): domain Bacteria; phylum Armatimonadota; class Zipacnadia; order Zipacnadales; family CAYWBK01; genus CAYWBK01. The sequence continues at coordinate 4,423 of CAYWBK010000454.1, read as the reverse complement.
ATGATGACCGGAAGCGTGGAGCTTCGCCGGATCTCGCGGCAGATCTCCGTGCCGTCAATGTCGGGCAAGGCGAGATCGAGGACGACGAGGTCCGGGGCAAAGCTGGTGATTGCGGCGAAGCCCTCACCGCCGGTGGCTGCCACCTCGACGGTGAAGCCGTTGTTCTCGAACTTGCGCTTCACCGCCTCGGCCAGCAGGATGTCGTCGTCAATTACCAGGACTTTCCGCCCGATCATAGCCGCCTCCTTCGGGGCTGCTGTCGCATTCGTCGACGTTCGGCTCCCTGGTGGGAAGGTCCGGTCGGATGGCCGGGAGTTGGAACGTGAACGTGCTGCCCTGCCCCGCCCGGCTCTCGACACTCAATGTTCCCCCCAGGTATTCCGCCACTCGCCTTGCAATCGCCAGGCCGAGTCCGGCCCCTTCCCGGGACCGCGTCAACTGGTCCGCCCCGCGCTGAAACTCATCGAAAATGCGCGATTGCTCCGCCTCCGGGATGCCAGGCCCGGTGTCCGTCACGGAGGTCACAATGCAGCCATTCTCCTGGGCCACCTTCACCCAGACGGAGCCGCCGGCATAGTTGTACTTGATGGCGTTCTCCACGAGATTGGTAATGACCTGCTCGTACCGTAGTGGGTCGGTCATAATGACCGGCAGGTCGGTTGCCTTATCCACGATCAGGTCCACTTGCGCATCGGCAGCGCGCGGGCTGAGGGTGTGGATCGTCTGGTCGATACAGCCCATGACGCTGGAGGGCTCGAGGGTGACTTTCATCTCGCCTGCCCGGAGCTTCGACAGGTCCATGAGGTCATCGATAACCCGCCGCAGACGAAGGCAAGCCGAGTCGATGCGCCGTAAGAATACGCGCTGATCCTCCGTGATCGGCCCCGCCTCGCCGTCCAGGATCAGCTCGTTGTAGGCCTGTATGGACGACAGCGGGGCGCGCAGTTCGTGCGAGACCGACGACACAAGGAAAGACCTGATACGATCGATCCGAGCGCGCTCAATGGCGACGGCGGCGAGGGTCGCCAGGGACTGCAAAAGCCGCGTCTGCTGGGGTTCGATGCAGGCTCCGGTCTCGGGATTCTCCGCCATCATGATGCCGACGACGGCGGCCTGAGTGCGCAGCGGGACGCACAGTCGCTCAAAGCGCTCGGCTTTCGTGCCGACCTCGCCGGTTACGGAGTAGATGATATAAGGGGTCGAGCGCAGCGCGCTTTGTGGGAAGGGTATGTCCCACACGGCCTGCGAGACGTCCTCCCGCTGTTTCTCAATCTGGCCGTCGGAGTGCGCCTCGACTTTGGCCTCCAGTCGGCCTGTGTCCTGGTCGATCAGGTAGATGTGCACGCGTTCGAAGCCGATCTCTCTGGCGGCGCTGGAAGCGATCTGATCCAGGACCTGGGACAAGTCCGGGATTTCGGTGATCGCAGTCGCCGCGGCGAACAGGGTGCGGGCGCGGGCTTCTTCTTCCCAGGCCTGCGCCGCCGCCGCCTCGAGTTTGCGGCTGCGGATGTTCGCCATTTCGACGAGGCGCAAGTTGGAGATCGCCACCGCGGCCTGTGCGGCCAGAAGCTCGACCGCGCGGGTTTCCCTGGCCGATGGCGCGGGCCGGTGCAATAGCCCGATGACGAGCACCCCGAGAGCTTGCGTCTCGACGCGCAGCGGAGCCGCAATGATCCCCTTGAAGGATGTATTCCCTTCGGCAGCGTCACCGGCGAAGGCCTGTATCTCCCCGCTCGAGACCGTCTCCCAGGCTGCGCGCTGCAGGGCCGTCCGCAGGCGCTCGTCCGTGCCCAGCCCGCGATGAGCCGCAGACGAGGGCGCCTGGAACTGGGAGCGGTCCGCATCGAGCAGCCAGACCTCGGCGCAGGCCGGCCGCAAGGCGTCGGCGGCGGCGTCGGCGATGAGGTGCAGGATATCGGAGATGTCGCGCCGCGCATTGATCGCCAGCGACACCTGCAGTAGATGCTGCCAGAAGATGTTCGAGCGCTCGTCCGGGCGCGGGGATTGCAGGAGGTATGCAGCGGCAGCCGCAACCTGTGTCGCCAGAGCGGCGATAGCCGCCACGACTCCCTGGGTGAACGAGCCCTTGCGAGCCGAACCGGCAACAATAGCGCCGATCGTCTCGCCGCGAGCGGTCATCATACAGTACACCAGTCCGCCGAGGCTTTCGCTCGCCAGCAGGCGAGCCAGATCATCGCGGCCTTGGCTCGTCAGGAAAGCTTCCGCGTCCGGGATGGCGGTTGGTTGTGCCGAGAGCGCGCCTGTCGGGGACGAGAGGCGCTGCTCGGCGAATGCAAGCAGCTCGCTCGCCACCTCCGGTGGCAGGCCGTGAACGAAAACGGTCTGGCGCGGTTGGTCTTTCCCTGCGTCCTGGTGTTCGACCCGGGGATAGAAGGCGACGACGCCTTTCCCGCAATCGGCAATCGTATTCAGGCCGTCAATGGCCGCCTGCGCGAGGTCTTCGAGCGTGGTCGCGCGAGCCACGTTGTCACCCGCCGCCGTAAGGGCGGCTAACTCGCGCCCACCGGGTTCGTTTGAGGGCGAAGCCGGCCCCCCGCGGGCGCTGTCCCTGGCTACCGCCATGAACAGACGCTCGTCGCCCTTGCCCGCTCCGGGAACAGCGGCGACGAGCATCTCCAGTGTCGTGCCGGAATCGGTGCCGAGGCGGCAGATGCGCTCCTGGCAGCCAGGAGCCGCCGAAGGCGTATCAAGCGCTTGGCGGAGACTGGCGGGGTCATCGCTGAGCTCCGTGAAGTCGCACCCACGAAGCGATTCCGCGTCGCGGTTGAGAGCGCGCGCCAGCATTTCGTTCGTCGCGACAACCTTGCCGGTCGCGTCAACAATCGCAGCCCCGACTGGCAGCGAGTCGAGCGCTGCCGATGTGATGTCTTCGGCCCGGCCCATGATGTCGCCCTTCCGAGGCTCCGTGTTGCTCCTAACCTCCACGCCTGGGGGCGTCAGGCGTAGGCTATGCCAATACTTGTAAACGGGTAGGTAGGTGGATCGGCGCCCCCCGTTGCCCCGTTCCGATCTACGATATGTCCGGGCGCATTGAGACCAGAAAGCTGTCAACCTTGCCACGCAGTCCCCGAGTGCGGCGCGCACAAACACCCGCCCGACCGTATTGAGGTCGGCGGTCACGCCGCAGCGAACCTGGGAGCGACGAACGTCGTCGCACGGCCGACACGTAAGTCGCCACCGATAATTCACCCTTTATAATTATACAAAGAAAGTCTTGAGCTTGAAAGGCCCCGGACACGATAATCTTGCGGCCTCTTGAGCAAGGGCTGTTCATTGCCCGAAACCGCGCATGTTTTCGGCCATTGCGAGGGCTCCGGGTCCGATGACAACAATGAAGAGCGTGGGGAATATGAAAAAGATGAGCGGGAACAGCATCTTGACCGAAAGTGTGGCTGCCAGGGTGCGGATGCGGAGGCTTTTCTTGGTTCGCAGAGCGTCGCTTTGGGCGCGGAGGGTATTGGCGATGCTGACGCCGAGCTGCTCGGCCTGGTGCAGCGCCGATACGAGCATCCTAAGCTCTTCCGTGTCGACCCGCTCCGCCATGTCGTGCCACGCGTCTCGACGCCGTTTTCCCAGGCGAACCTCGGTGAGAACGCGACGGAACTCCTCGGACAGCGGGCCTGTCTTGCGGCGGACGACCTCCTGTAACGCGCCGTCGAGTCCGGCGCCTGCCTCCGTGCTCACAACCAGCAGGTCGATGATGTCCGGTAGCGCCTTGCGAACCAGGCCTTTGCGCTTTTGGGTTGCGGAAGACAGGAGGTATTCCGGCAGCATCATGCCTACCACCAGCAGCCCGGCGGCGTACAGGAGCCTCATTTTCAGTTCGCTGTGTGCGAAACCGAAAACATAGACGGCGGCAACGCAGCCGATCACCGCGGAGATGGTGCGCAGGACAATGAAGGTCGGCACCGGCATGCGAGACCCCGCTCGTTCGAGCTTCATGCGGGACTGCGCGAGCGCCTGCCCCGGCGCGAGGCGCATGATCAGCGTGCCCACCCGCTGAAGTATCGGGGTGATGATGCGCGTGTAGAATGACCGCTGGAGTTCCTCCTCCAGCGGCGTCAGGCGCTGCGGCACAACGGCCCCGCGGACCTCGGAGATGCGCTCAGACACTCGCATGCGCCTGGAGCTTGCGGCGAAGCCGGCGACCAGGACAGAGATCGCCCCGAACACCAGGATGATGATGAGCAGGATCACTTCGAGGGTCTCCTTCCTGACTGCTTCGAGAATCGAGTGGGCGCGACAATCCTGTCGCGCGTGGGGGCGGGCGTCTTGCCCGCCATGACGGCTGCGTCGAAACCCGCCGTTTGCCTCTCCCTTCCCATACCCGCCTGCAGCGGGTCTACGGGCTATGCTTTACCCACATTTCCGCGCGTGGGACGCAATGATCTGGTTCGTGCCG
>CAYWBK010000453.1:0-5160 GCA_964455745.1 uncultured Armatimonadia bacterium | reverse complement strand
CTTGACGGTCAGCCTCTGACAAGATCTCGAGCGCTTCATCTGCCGGTTGTCAAAGCGGCATAGTAATGTGATGGTAGGTAATCGGCGGTAGTGGGGCCGCATTCAACGGCCAAACGACAGGCCGTCGGGGCTATGCTGCTACGGAGCGATCCGTCATGCCGTAATCCTCCAAATCCTATTAATCCTGTTCACTTCGCCGTTCCCTGCCGCTACGCTTGCGGCAGTCTTACCTACAATCAGCGGGCGGACCCGTCGGCACGGGCCTGTTGACAACGTCGGAGCAGCGTCCTATGATTGATCTTAAATAAGACCATATGATCTTTTAAAAGATCAATCTGTTCGGTCAGCACGTGATGTGATCGTACCATGTGGCTTCGCAAACCTCTTGATGACATCCTATCGTCCCCGGCGAAGGTGGCCGTCCTCCGTGCCGTGCTGCGCGTCAGCACTCCCCTCAGCGGCCGTGAGATAGCCCGTAGGGCTGGCGTGGGATACAACCCAGCGTACAACGCCCTGCAGGCACTGGTGGCGTCGGGAGTGCTGGGCAAGCAGAATCATGGCCGGGCCACCACGTACATCGTCAGGGAGCTCGAGACCCCACTCATCGCAGGCCTGAGGGACCTTTTCGACCTTGAGGAGCGGCGAACCCGATCGACGATAGCGGAGTTGGCGGAGAGCGTCTCCGATGCCCGGGCTGTCATCCTGTTCGGAAGCGAGGCGCGGGGAGAGGCCAGGCCCGGCAGTGACACCGACCTTCTGGTGATCGTCCAAGGAATTGGCGAGGAGACCGAAGCACGCGTACGAGACGCCTGCCTGGCGTTGGCCGAGCGGCACGGTCTGGCACTGTCCTGGCACATAGCTGACCTCGATCAGGTGCGTGAGTGGGACGCAACGGAGGAGCAATTCTGGCAGAACGTCCTGCAAGACGGCATCTGGCTGTGCGGTGATTCCCTGGAGGCAATGAGACTCAAGTGGCAACTTGGCAGGACTACCTTGGAGAAGCCCGCCGCTTCTGGGAGGTAGCCCAGGCGATAGACGCACCGGGCTACCACAGTCAGGCGGTCAGCAACGCCGTCCATGCCGTAATCGCGGCCAATGACGCTCTGTGCCTATTCCAGATCGGGGAACGGGCCAGAGGAGACTCACATGCAGAAGCAGCCGGTATGCTGAAGAGGGCGTGCAAGGGCACGGCCTTGGAGCAACAGGTGTCGCAGAGAACCCGGCAACTGGCCGACGTGCTCCAGCAGAAGTCGCCTTCGCAATACTACGGCAAGCAGGTGGACCCCGACACCGCCCAGCGTGTTATGATGCAGGCGAAGCGATTTGTTGTCTGGGTGGAGGAGGTACTGCCGCAAGTCGAGCCGGATGGTCCGAAGACCGACGGCTAATGGTGTGCGTTGACAGCGGTCTGACCTCGCAATATCACACCGACAGAAACCCTCTCTCGCAGTTCCTCGAAGACCGCACATGACGTTCCTGCCCGCCCATCGCTGGGCTTGACGGCATCCACTCATCCATTGAGACCGGCTTGCGATACCCTATCAAGCCGCACACACACATTGAGGAAGAGCCCCTGCGCACGAAGGAATCCCCCTACCCGCCAGGGAACCGCAATTCACGCCTTCCGTGGAGGAACCCCTGTGAAAACAAGAGCCGCTTTGCTGTTCGCCATCCTTATGCTTCTCGCCGCCGCAAGCGTCGGACACGCCGCCGCGTTCCCCTTGACCCGCAACGGCAAGCCGGCCGCGACCATCGTCATCGCCGCGAAGCCGACCGTCGCCGCGCGATTTGCCGCCGCGGAACTACAATACCACGTGCAGAAGATCACCGGCGCGACACTCCCCATCGTCAGCGAGGACGCGAAAGTCAGCGGCCCACGGATTCTCGTGGGTGAGAGCGCCGCGACGAGGACCCTGCACCTGCGCAGCCGCGACTTCAAGTCGCAAGAGTACATGATCCGCATCTCCGGCGACACGCTGGTCCTGATCGGCCGGGACGCCGAAGCCTTGCCCGGCGAAAGCGACGGCCCGCAGCACGTCGAGGGCAAGTTCGGCAAAGCGCTGCGCTTCGATGGCGAGAAGGCGGTCGTCTCCGTCCCCGACTGCGCGCTCAATGACGATGCCGGAACGCTGGAAGCCTGGTTCTGGATGCCTGCCGCCGTGCAGACGAGGACCCACGGCACGATCCTGCGCATCGACGGTAGCGCCCCGTGGACCTACCACATCATCCAGCGCGACATGGGCACCAGCACGATCTCGTATACCACTTATGACGGCACGAACGGCCATTCGCTCGCCAAGGCGAACGTGCCCGAGGGCTGGCACCACGTCGTCGGCACCTGGGACGCGAAAGCCGGCAAGATGGCGTTGTTCATCGACGGAGAAAGTTGTGGCACAACCAGCTATGTGAAGACCACGTGCAAGGGTTGCCCGATGGGGATCGGCGGGATGCCGGGGGCCGATCGCGATAAGGTCGGCAATCCGTTCAACGGGATCATCGACGAGGTGCGCGTCTCCAGTGTCGTTCGCGACCCGGCAACCGACGCCGCAGGCGGCCCCTACACCCCGGACGCGAACACCACCGCGCTGTTCCACTTCGACGAGGCCGACGGGCCACCGGTGGACAGCGCCGGCACTGCCATCCCGGCTCAGCTTCCGGGTCTCTTCGATGAGCGCGGGACGGTCAACGCCGCTTACGACTTCTTGGAGCGTTTCTGCGATGTGCGCTGGTATGCGCCGGGAGAGATCGGGCTGTCGTGCCCGAGCAAGGCGACGTTGGCGGCTTCCTACCCCCCGACCCCTGCCGCCGACGGCGCGTTCACCCTCCGGCGGAAGCCGTTCATGGTGCATCGGTGGATCACGCCGACGGCGCTGTACATGCCCGGACCGCCTGACCGCATCCCCACTCGTGACGTCGACTTGTGGAAACTGCGGATGCGCATCGGCGGCCAGCCGCTGTGGATCTGTCACTCGTTCTACGGCTACTACGACCGCTTCCTCAAGGACCACCCGGACTGGTTCGCGCAAGGGTACTCCGGCCAACCACCGCAGATGTGCTATACGAACGAGGGCTTCATCAAGCAGGTCATCCAGGACGCAAACGACTACTTCGATGGCAAGGGAGCCAAGCCGGGCGCGACGGCGATGGGCGACTTCTTTGGCCTGGTGCCGATGGATAACAACAGTTGGTGCAAGTGCCCGGAGTGCCAGGCCGAACTCAACAAGGCCCAGATGGGCAACCTTCAGTTCAATAACGGTAAGGCGAGCGACTACGTTTTCGGGTTCGTGAATAAGGTCGCGACGGAGATCCGCAAGAGCCACCCCGACAAGTGGATCGGCGCGCTGGCCTACTCCGACTACGCGTACTACCCGGAAAAGGTCAAACTGCAGCCCAATGTCCTGGTGCAGATGTGCCTCCACACCCGCAACTGGTGGTGCCCGTCGATGGAGGCCAACGACCGCAAGGTCCTGCGCGAGTGGCGCGCCGCCGAGCCGAACCGACCCCTGTACTTGTGGCTATACTACTGCTTCCCCGCGCTGAACGCGAAGTATGGCGACTGGGGCTACTTCCCCGGCTACTTCGCGCACACCGTGGTCCGGCAGATGAAGATGTACAAGGATGCCAACATCCGCGGCATCTTCATGGAGCACTCCGGCGAGTTCGACCAAAGCTATCTGATGGACCAACTCGAGTTCTATGTGACCCTCAAGCTAGCCGACAACCCGGACCTCGACGGCAACAAGCTCATCGACGACTTCTTCACCCGTTACTATGGGAGCGCCGCGAAGCCAATGAAGGAGTTGTACTGCCGCATCGAAGACACCTTCTCAAACCCGAAGTGCTACCCCGTGGAGATCCAGAAGTCCCCCGCGCACCATCATCAGACCGAGGAACTGGCGTGGGGATCGCTGGGCACCGAGGCGCGCATGGCCGAATTCGCGAAGCTCATGGAGCAGGCCAAAGCGGCGGCGAAGACCCCCATCGAGAAGCAGCGTGTGGCGATGTGGGAGAAGGGCCAGTGGGACTACATGGTGGCGGGCCGCAAGCGGTACGTCGACCACAGCAAGAACCGCGCGCAGGCCCCGCCGCAAGTTACGGTGCCGAAAGTGGCCCCGGCGGTGGCAGTGGCCCCGACAATCCTGTCGGGGACGAACAGCGCGGCAGGATTGCCGCGCCCACTGGATCGAGTCGACTGGTCGAAAGCCCTCGACCTCGGCAAATGGGGTTCGCTGGGTGGCGACCCGACCGACCGCAAGGTCGCCAGCCTCGTCGCCCACGACGACAAATACCTGTATGTGCAGCTCAGCGAGGATGTTGCTCCCGATAAACTGGTCTCCACGCCCGCCGTCTGGGATGGGGACGACTGGGAGTTGTTCTTCGCGCAGCAGCGCAGCCAATCGTACCGGCAGTTCTGCGTAAGTCCGGCGGGCAAAATCGCCGAGCTCGCTCACGGCGAGGCGGCGGATGACTGGAAGAGCGGCGCGGCCGTCGTTTCCGACACTGCCACAGGGCGTTGGACGGTGCGGCTCGCCTTCCCGCTGGACAAGCTCATCCCCGGAGGCGTGAAGCCTGGCGCGAAGCTATACGCGAACTTCTACCGCGCCTCCCCGGGCGCGAACAACCTGCTGGCCTGGACGCCGACGTTCGCCGGGGGCTTCCAGGACACGAGCCGACTGGCGGAGTTGACCTTGGAGTAGTGGCAACAGTGGCAACAGTGGTAGCAGTGGCCCCGACAATCTTGTCGGGGACAAACAGCGCGGCAGGATTGCCGCGCCCACTGGGGAAGGCCCTAAGATTGCAGGAATTGGCGGAGGCGTGTGAGAATCGAACTCACCTAAGACATCTCTCGATGCCCCACAGCGGGTTTGAAGCCCGTGACCGTCACCAGACGACACCCGCCTCCGGGCGCCAGGAAGGTTCTTCACCAGCCAGCCGTGGTTGTCCTCCCCCTGGCTCTTCCTCAATTGCATGGGTGACTTGATCCCGCCGGGGCGGGACCCGAATAGACCGTCCGGCGCATCGGGCCGTGATCCTCTCCCGCCTGCACCACCTCGGACACAACGCAGGACACTCCCCCATAGGCGCTAAGTTAGGCGGCGCGGGCTGTGTGGAGGGGCTAACATGAAACGGCCCGCCGTTTGGCGAATGATATTGCGTCAG
>CAYWBK010000452.1:0-5164 GCA_964455745.1 uncultured Armatimonadia bacterium | reverse complement strand
CTCCCCGGCATCAGCGGCGATGAGGCCTGGTACGGGGTTCGGACCCTCGCGTGGCTGCACCACGGAGAGTTCACCTGGCGCACGCCCAGCGGCCTGCCGATGTCGCTGTGGCATCTGGTCTCGCTTGCCCTCGCCCATCTCATCCACGCCGACCCGTCCCCGTGGGTATTGCGCATCCCGTCCCTGTCATCCGGGCTGTTGCTGGTGGTGCTCGCCTACCCTTTGTTGCGCCGCGTCCTGGGCCACGAGCGCGCCGTGCTCGGCTTCATGCTGATCTGCGCCGCGCCGGCATTGATTGCTTACGCCCGACTGTCCTGGGACATCAGCCACGGCAGTTTCATCGTGTTGCTCGGTATCTACTTCTCCCTGCGGGGACGGTTGTGGCCGGCGCTGCTTGCGTATGCCCTGGCCGTGGAGACGCATCCGACGTTCGCCTGCTCCGGGGCCATCATCTTCGCCCCGATGGTCGCAGCCGCAGTCGCCCGCCGACGCGAGAGGGTCATCAGCGCAAAGGGGGTCGTGGCGGCCATTGTCGGCTGCGCGGTGGCGGTCTTCGCGGCGCTGACGCTTCTGCACACCCCGGCGACCGACCCGTGGGCCGCGCGCCTTGGGTTGGTGATCGAGCAGTCGCGCTATGCTCTCGCGCAGTACGTCGACCTCTTCTCAGGCGCAACCGCATACCGATACATCGCCGGCCCGGTCTCGATGTCCCTGCTGCGGGCGTCGCATGTTGCGGGGTGGGGCATGGGGGGGATACTGCTGTTCGTGGGCTTGCGGAACCTGCTTCGCCGGTCGGCCTGGGCGGAGATCAGCCTGGTGCTGGGATGGATCGTCGCCGCTGCGATCGCGTTAGCCATCGCCGGCCCGCGCGAGCTGGCCCCCGGCATGGACCGGCACTCGTTCTGGCTCGTGTTCCCCGGATGCCTGGCCGCCGCGATCCTCATCCATGCGACCGGGGAGTCGCTCCGCGCGCACCGGCTGCAGTTCTGGGGGACCGCAGCGCTGTGTGCCGCGTTGTTGTGCGGCTTCTGGCCGGGGTACTTCGAACCGCTCCTGACGACAGGCGGCCAGGGCGAACGGGGCTTCCGCACGGGCCCCCTCGACCCGAAGCTGGCCGCGTGGCAGGCCATCGAGGCCGATATGCGCTCCTCTCAACATCCCGGCGAGGGGAGGCCTCGGTACATCCTGGCCGAGGACTGGTGGTGCGGACAGCCGCTGCGATATTTCGCATTCCTCAGCGGCGACACCGCGGTAACATGGGGAGAGGGGGCGGCCACACGACGCGTACCGGCAAGCTACCTCGTGGGCTTCCCCGGCGGCCCGTTCGCGCAGGAAGCCGCCCGCCGCGATCAAGCGCCTTGGCTGACGATCTGGGGATATGATGGCAAACCGGCCTTGCTAGTGTGGCGCAACCAGGCGCCGTGAGGGAAATGAAGAGGAGCCGTTCCTGCCGTTCCTGCCGTTCCCGCCGTCCCCGCCGTTCCTGCCGTCCCCAAAACCTGCCGTTCCAGCCGTCCCTCACTTCATCACATTCATCGTCTGCAATGCCGAGACCTTGTTCCCGCTGTCATCGGCTGCATCGATCTGCACGAGGTACATCCCCGGAGGCACTGCGGCCCCGGTGAGGTTTCTGCCGTCCCACAGCACGGTGTTGATTCCGGCGGTGCGCGAGCGCCCGGTCTCGATCATCCGGACGATCCGTCCGGCGATGTTCATGACCTGCACCGTCGTCGATGCCGGAGCCGACAGGGCGAATACAAACTGACCGCCCCCGTGCGTAGCCTGGGTCATAAGGCCGCTGATCGTCACCTGGGAGATGGACTGCTGGGTGATCTCGAGGGTGAAATGGCGCGTCCCGGCGTTGGCCCCCGAGTCATACGCGTATTGGGGTACCTGACGCAGCGACTGCTGCCGCCCCGCATCCACGTCCGTCAGCAGGATGTTGTACCCCGCCGGCACCGCGGCGGCGTTCGCGCATGCGACCGTGACTTTCGCGTGCGCCAGACCTGTAGTAACGGTGAACTGCCACTTGAGGGACGTGCTCAACGAAGGCGCATACGAGACGACCGACTGGGTGCTCGCCGTCTTGCCCTGCGGTCCTGCGGTGAATCCCATGGCAACGGTGGATGTCAGCGGTGGCGGCGAGGCCAACCAATATCCCGCGCGTTCCGCCGACACGCCACAGTAGAGGGTCGGGGACGTAGCGCCCCCGGCGTTGGCCGTGAGACTCATCGCGAAGCCGCCGGGGGATTGAGTTGTGACGCCGGCCGGGCTCGCGCCCGAGGACGCCGAGGCGACCTGCTGCACCCCCGAGGTGCCCACGGGGCGCTTCAGCGTCAAGTTGCACGACTTGTAGGCGTAGACCCAGAAGCCGCGCCACGGCGGGATCAGCGAGGTTCCCTGGCCCACATTCGGGTATGCCAGCGTGTACGACCCGGTGGTGGCGTTGTACAGCCACGCTGAACTGCTCATGATGCCGCCTGAGTTCGCCGCAGCCAAACTCATGACAGTCGTACCGGACAGGACCGTCGAACCTGAGAAGTCCAAGGCGCCGAAGAAAGGGTTGCCGAGTTGCTGCCAGCCGGGCACTATACTGATGGTGAAGTCCCCGGCCGGCGCGGATTGCCCTGTGGCCGACATCGTCGCGGTCTGGCTGAGGTTCACCCAGAAGCCATGACCAAGTTGCAGCAGCAGGTTGTTGCTGAGCTGCCCGGCGGTGGTGTACTGCTCGTAGCTCACCGACGAAGTGTTCCAGCGAACGTAGTTGAGCGCCGACGGCGCCAGGCCGAACAACGTAGCCGGGTCGTGGTCCGAGGGCACCGTGGCCGCCGCCAGGAATGATGTCCCGGCCGGCACGGACACGTTCCCGTTCGGGTAGCTTTGCACCGGACCGGCGTCGACGACCGAGTTGTTCACGTTGCCTGCGGTGTCGACGGCGGTCACTGCATAGTAGTAGTCGGTGCCGTCGGTGGTGGTGGAATCGAGATACGTCTGAGTCCCTGCATTGGTGATCGTCGCAATCGCGGTCATCGTTGCAACGGTATTGAACGCTGAGGTCGACCGGTAGACTTTGTATGAGGCGAAGTCACTGGGCGCCACATACCCGGTCCATGTCAGCAGGATCGCGCCCCCTGAATCGTTGGGATTGTCGACCGCGACGAGAGTCGTCACTTGAGGCGGGATCGAGCTGTTGCCCGAATACACCGGCCCGACGACGCTTGTGGTACTGGAGATCGCTCCGGCATCGACCTCAAGCTGGTAGTAGTATGGCTGACCATCGGTGACCGGGCTATCGACGTAGCTTTGCGTGCCCGGGGCCAGACTTGCGATCTGCTGCAGGCTGCCGGCGGTCGTGCCCCGGTACAGTATGTACCCCGTCACGTTGTTGGCTCCGGCTCCATCATCACTCGACTTCACCCAGGTGATCGTGATGCTCCCGCCGTTGCTGTTCGGCGTGTTGGCTGCCGCGAAGTTCGACGGCACTCCCGGCGGGATCGTCACGCCCAGCGCGCGGGCGGCATTGACCCGCCCTGCGCCCAGTTCGTTCGCGTACCCCGGATTCAGCGCGTTGATATTGTCCGCCGTGCTCGTGATCGCGGTGAGGAGCTGCGTCGGCGTGTACCCGGGGTGTACCGCAAGGATCAGGGCGGCGATGCCCGACACAATCGGCGACGAGAAAGAAGTCCCGTCCTCCGAGCCGTAGCCTGTGAACAGGGGGCCGTAGATGCTCGCCCCCGGAGCGGAAACGGCCACGAACTGCTCACCCGACGCGTCGTAGTTGGTGAACCACGTGCGTTTGTCGTTTTGGTCGGTGGCGGCGACGCCGACGAGGTCAGTCCCGCCGGAGTGGTTGCAGACCGGGGATTCCCACGTCGACGAGTTGGTCGTGAACAATTGGCTATCGTTGCCTGCAGCGACCACAACCAACACGCCCGCATTGTAGGCTTCGAGAATCGGCTGGGTCCAACTGGGGTCCCAACTGCCGCCCAGGCTCATGTTCACGATCTGCGCCCCGTGCGAAACGGCATACTCCAGGCCCTGCAAGACGACGGAGGTCGCGCTGCCGTCGTTCACCGGGAACACCTTCACCGGCATGATCTGGCAGGCCCAGTTGACGCCGCAGCCGCCGATGCCGTTGTTGGCCGTCGCGCCGAGAGTGCCGGCGACCAGCGTGCCGTGGTCCTGGTTGACCCCCGACCCGATCGGTACGACGTTCGCGTTGTTCTCCGAGGGGACGAAGTTCCAGCCGTGAACGTCCCAGGCCCCGGTGCTGTCCTGCATGGTCGGATTGGGGTTGGTCCATATCCGGCCGACGAGGTCGGGGTGGTTGATGTTGACCCCGGCATCGACGACCCCAACGATGACCGAACTCGACCCGGTCGTCACCCCCCACGCCAGAGGCATGGAAATGAGCGGCAGGTGGTATTGCAGGCTGTAGCTGGGGTCGGTGGGGATGATGCTGGGAGGCGTGACGGTCGGATACACGATGTAGTCGGGAGAGACCGACTCGACATCGGGATTCGCCTGCAGGCGGGTGATCGTGGTTGGCAGATCGGCTCCCGCGGGCAGGTCCATGACGGCCGGGCCGCGCTTACCGATGAGACGGCGCAGCGAGGCCTGCAGGCCGGTGACGATGTTGTTGATCCCCGCCGTGCTGACCCGCTGGGGCTTCATCTGCACCAGCACGCGACCGGCGACCGCCCGGCGCGGGAGCAGACGGGTCACCCCCATCCTATCCATCACGCGGGTCGGGTTGCCGCTGACCTCGATGGTCTTCTCCCCCTGGGCGAGCGCGCAGCCCGCCGCGGCCAGCATCAGACACGCCAAGAGGATGCGGCGGGAACTCGCGGACCACCCCGTCGATACGTTGATCCGTCTTGTCGAGCCAGCGGGAACCACGCTTCGAAGCCTCGATTCTGTTGGTAATCGCGTCTCCCCCGGAAATGTAGCATAGGGCGGGCCCGCCTGACCGCGCCTCAGTCGTCTCACAATGCCGCGCGACGACACGACGACTGTCCCCAGCCCGGATCCGTGCCGCTGACCTTTGACGTTGAGACGGTGTTCCTCCGCGGAAGGTTCCCCTATGACGCAGCGCTGTGGCGCTTTCTTCAGGGTCTTTTCATTGTCGCCTATGGCGTTGTGACCAGTGCGAGTGCGCGTTCGG
>CAYWBK010000451.1:0-5201 GCA_964455745.1 uncultured Armatimonadia bacterium | reverse complement strand
CCGCAGGCGGGACGGGGTAGGGCCGTCGCCTTTTCATCGTTCCAGAGTGCCGGAACCCGGCATGACGACTGTGGTTAATCACCATCCATTTCCCCGCATGGCATTTCATTGCCGAGCACCACCTGCGCAACCGGCGTAGTAACACTAAGATGGCCGGGGCGTGAGGCCACCGTTCCCTTCCATCTTCCCCACCGTCTCCTCAAACCCCACCACCTCACCCGCTCCCTGCTTCAGGAACGCCTCGATGTCGTCCCGCGCCGCAATCGCCCGGTCGATTCGCGGGTTGCTTCCGTGGACATACGCGCCGAGCGAGATGAGGTCCTCCGCCTGCTTGTAGGTGGCGAGATTCTCGCGCATTGCCGTCGCCGCGGCGCGGTGCTCCGGCGTGGTGACCTCGTTCATCAGCCGGCTGACGCTTTGCAGCACATCGATGGCCGGGTAATGCCCGCGAGCGGCGAGGTCCCGCGACAGGACGACATGCCCGTCGAGGATCGACCGCACCGCATCGGCCACCGGCTCGTTCATGTCGTCCCCCTCGACGAGCACGGTGTAAAGCCCTGTGATGCTCCCCCTCTCCCCCATCCCGGCGCGCTCGAGCAGCTTGGGCAAAAGAGCGAAGACCGAGGGCGTGTAGCCGTTGCGGGTGGGCGGCTCGCCGACTGCCAGCCCGACTTCCCGCTGCGCCCAGGCGAACCGGGTGACGGAATCCATCATCATAAGGACATCGAGGCCCTGGTCGCGGAAATATTCGGCGATGGTCATCGCCACGAGCGCGCCCTTGATCCGCACCAGTGGCGGCTGATCGCTCGTCACCGCAACCACGACTGACCGCTGCAGTCCGCTTTCCTGCAAAGCGTCTTCGATGAACTCACGCAGCTCGCGCCCGCGTTCGCCGATCAAAGCGATGACATTGACATCCGCGAGCGCGTTGCGGGCGATCATGCCCAGAAGCGTGCTCTTGCCCACCCCCGCGCCGGCGAAAATCCCCAGCCTTTGTCCGCGCCCGCAGGTGATAAGCCCATCGAGCGCCCGCACACCCAGACACAGCGGCTCGCGAATGCGTTGCCGCCTCAAAGCCGGCGGCGGTTCGGCATTTACCGGATACGCCACGTCGTCGTTTGCCGCCGTTCTCCTCTCCATGAATGGAGAGGAGGTCGGGGGGTGAGGTTGCCGTTGTCTTTCCTCTCCACAAAGTGGAGAGAGGTTGGGGGTGAGGTCGCCGTTCTTCCCCTCCCTACGCGCTCGCAGAGCGCAAGGGAGGGGGAGTGCCCCGCGAAGCGGGGCGAGGGGGTAGGAAGCCGTTCGTCCGGGGCTGAGGTCGCCCTCCCCCTCATCCAGCGCCCTCCCCAGCCCATCCAGCACTCGCCCCAGCATCCATTCACCGGGGCAAATGCGCAGGGGCTTGCCCGTGCCGAGGACTTCGCTGCCTGCGCCGATTGCGGTGGTGTCTCCGAGCGGCATGAGCAGCAGCCGGCTATCACGGAAGCCGACGACCTCGGCGACGATGGTGTCTTCGGTGTTCGTGCGAACGATGCAGACATCGCCGACGTTGGCCGGCGGCCCCTCGCTCTCGATGATGAGGCCGACAGCCTGTGTCACGCGCCCGACCTGCCGGGTCGTAGGGGCGCCGCGCACGGCCCGACGAATCCGCGCATACCCCTCCAGCCACTCGCGCGGCGGCTCCAGGACGCGAGTCGCATTCCCCAACTCGCCACGCTCCGGGACATCACTACAACTTGGCCGAAGCGGCTCATCAAATGCAATGGCTTCCATGGGTCGGGGCGTCTCTCCAGTCTTCTCCGAGTATGTAGCGGGGCGATCTCGCACGGTAAACCGCGTTCCATATAGCCTGAAAAGGGTGTCGCTGGACGTATACAAGCGGGGGGGCGCAAAGCCGTTGCCGTTCTTCTCCTCTTCACTTGTACCTGTTTAGCGACTGCCTTCTTCGACCATGTGGCGGCGCGATTTATCGTGCCAAATGCAGGCCCAAACTGCTCTCCGCTCATTGCACCGCTGGCACGAGTAAGCATCCTCTTGATGCAATTGCAAAAGCCTGTAGGAGCACTCTCCAGAGTGCGACCGGACCCCATAGTGTGTTAAAATAGAGTCTATAGAGACGAAAGCATGTCGTAATCGCGGCGTATTAACGGCAATCGCGGTCTGGAGACCGCTCCTACAGACGACGCGGCGACTTTTGCAATCACCTCTCTTGAAAGCGGAAATGCTGGTAGTTATGCGACGTGATCCGCGCGGTAAACCGCCCTTCCACATGGTCTGAGAATGGTCTGAGAGAGGCGCCGCTAGACACATACCTCCACTTGTGGAGAGGGGCGTGGCCGCCGTAGGCGGCCGAGGGGGTGAGGTGTCGTTGGCCGTTTTCCCCTTCCTCCGAGGGAGGGGGAGTGCCCGGCGAAGCCGGGCGAGGGGGTAGGAAGCCGTCCGACGTTGAGGGCGAACTTAGCCCTCACCCCACCCTCTCAATCTCCTCTCTCACACTCGCCAGCCGCGTCTCCAGACGCGCGTCGACCTCGCCCTTGTCGGTTTGCACGACACATCCACCACGATGAAGCCTGGCATCCGGCACGATTTGGATCTCCGCGGTCTCACGCAAGACCCCGAACAGGGCCGCCCGCTGCTCCGAAACAGCCGCTTCATCCTCCTCGGGCACACAGACCCGCACTCTCCCGCCGGCGCCCAGTTCGCCGAGCGCTTCCCGGACGGCCCGCAGTGTCGCCTCCGGGTCGACCGCGACGGCGGCGTAGACCACCTTCTCGGCGATCTCGGCGACCAGGGAAGTCATCTCATGCGCAATCTCCTTGAGAGCAAGCTCCTGGGCGTCCTCGAACCGCTGCACGAAATCGGCGATCTCGCGTGCGAAGACAGCCTCCTGTTCTTCTCGCACCGTTGCCGCTGTGGCCTCTGCGGCCTCCGCCACCTGGCGCGCGACGGCCTCTTCGGCCCCTGCCAGGATGTCCTCCGCCGCCTCGCGGGCGCGGCAAAGCAGCGCCTCCGCCTCCTCCCGTGCGGCGATGACATTCGCATCCACCTCGTTCGGCGCCGCCTCTTCCGGTTCCGGCGGCGCCTGCGCCTCGGCGACCGCCTCCGTCGGCGCCTGGTGTGGCAGGCAGGCACGGAAGCTCGCCCGGATCAACATCAGCCCGCCGAGGTCGATCCCCGGCTGCTCCGGCCGTCCTCCGAAGAGCCTTCGGAAGCCCGTTTCCTCCCTGCTGACCCTCTCGGCAACCATCTATTCACCCGCCCGTTTTCGTTCACTTCGCCCCCGCCAAAAGCGTCTGTATCTGCTTCGCCACCGCCTCGGCCTGCGCGTCTGCGACGCGACGCAGGTACTCTTCGAGCTGCGAGGCCTGCGCCGATTCGAGGTCGATATTCGGCAGGAACCAGTCCTCATCATCGGGCCCGGGTTCGTTTTCCTCGGCGGAAGGTTGTCCGTTCCCCGGCGTCTCCCCGCCCTCGGGCGCGTCGGCTTGAGCCGTCGGCTCCATCGGCATCTCCAGGGGCTGCTCGAATTCGGGCATGATGACCTCCGCCGATTGCTGTGCCGCGCGTCGGCGACGGATCGCGAAGGCGACCCCGAATGCGGCGGCGATCAGCAGTGGAACCGCGCACAATGCCCCGGCCCGGTACATTTGCGTGCGCCGCGCGGCATCTTCGGCGGCGAGGGCTGTCTTTTGCTCGTCATCGGCCAGTTTCTTGCTGGCCATGCTCATGCGCTCGACGACGACTTTATCCCCGCGCGTCTGGTCGATCCCCGCCGCGGCGGACAGCAGACTCGCCACCTGCTCGTTGCTCACGTTCGAGACCGAATCGTCGACCACCGCCGCCACAGTGATTTGCTTGACCGCCCCGGCAGGCTTTTTCGCGTGCTTCACATTGCGCGAGTACTGATACTCTCGTTGCTGGGTCTTGCTCGTATACGTGCCCTGGCGTCCGGCGCCGGTCGCGGCGCGGGGGTTGAGATTCCCGCTCACCCCCGCGACCCCGCCGACCGGCGGTTTCGCGCCCGCATACTGTTCCTCGGTCGTGTTCTCCTTGGACACGAGGCCTTGTTTACCGTTGAGCGGCTCGAGCGTCTCGGAATCGGTTAGCTCGGTGCCGAAATCGAGCGCCGCGCGCACGCGCACGACCGACAGGTCCGGTCCGAGTGAAGTGTCCATCATCGACTGCAGCCGCCGTCGCAGTTGCTCCTCGAAATCCCGCTGGGTTTCCAACTGAGTGAGCGAGAGCTGCCCGCTTTCCCCCTCCCCGTCGGCTCCGGCGAGAAACTCTCCGGTGGTGGTGACGATGGTCACGTTTTCGGGCTTGAGGTTTTCGACCGCGCAACTCACCAAGTGCACGATGCCCCGCACCTGGGCGCTGCTCAACTGGTTCGGCGGCTTGACATCCAGCACCACCGAGGCGGTGGCTTGTTCCTTGTCGGCGAAGAGCGAGGCTTTCGGCAGGGCAAGATGCACGCGCGCATTGCGGACCTCCTGCATCGAGGAGATCGTGCGCGCTAATTCCCCCTGCAGGGCTCGCTGATAGTTGACGTTGTTCGAGAACTCGGTGCCGGGGAGGGATGACTTGTCGAACAGCTCGAACCCGGTCTGCCCGCCACCGGGCAAGCCGTCTTGCGCGAGTGACAGGCGCAGTTCGTAGACCTTGTCCTGGGGGACTTCGATTGCGGCGCCGTTGTGGGCGATGCGATAGTCGACTTTGAGGGTTTTGAGCTTATCGACGATAGCTCCGGCGTCGCTGGGCGACAGATCGGAATACAGCGACGCATACTGTGGCCGCGAGGCGCCGATGACAGCGCTGACGATGCCGATCAGGACGGAGGCTGCGAGCACTCCGAAACCGATCTTCTGTCGCCCGCTAAGCCCGGCCCAGATTGTGGCAATGCGCCCAATCATCGTATTGAGAGATCTTCCGCCTCAAGTACCTTGCAGTCGCGTGGGGCGGGTGTCTCGCCCGCCAGTCGTTTGCCGTACTCCCCTCTCCACAAGTGGAGAGGGGTTGGGGGTGAGGTCGCCGTTGCCGTACTCCCCCTCGCCTGGGCGCGCCGTATGCCCAGGAAAGGGGGCCGGGGGGTGAGGCCGCCGTTCACAGTTGCATCCGGCTGACCTCTTGATAAGCGCTGATCGCCTTCTGCGTCACCTGCACCGCCGTCTGCAGAGCGAGGGCCGCGCGCTCCATTGCGATGG
>CAYWBK010000450.1:0-5216 GCA_964455745.1 uncultured Armatimonadia bacterium | reverse complement strand
ACCGCGAGAAGGGAAACAAGCCGTCGTCGTTGCAGCAACGATTACCGCACGGCAGGTTGCGGCACTTCATGCAGATCCGGCGACGCGCCATCATCCTCGGGCTTATCCTGGTACCGCTCAACTGCCTGTGGCTCTCTCAGATGGAGATGGCCACACAGTACGCCGCTGGCTACGGCGGCGGGCCGTACCCCACCACCTTCTCCCTGTTCGCGAACGTCATCCTGCTCTTGCTGGTACTGCGCGCCCTAAACGCCGGTCTGCGCAAGCTCGCCCCCGGGTTGGCCCTCAATGCCGGAGAGATGATCGTCGTCTATGTGATGCTCTGCATCGCCTCAGCAGTCGATGCCATCGACATGATCGACGTGCTGGTGCCGATGATTGCGCACGTGCACCGCTATAATGACCCGGCGGCGGGCCATCGGTACCTCGAAGACATCATCCCCTACATCCCCAAGTATTTCACCGTCAACGACGTCACTGCCCTGAAGGCCTGGCACGAGGGCAAGCCCGAGGCGTTCTGGACGGTCGCCACGTTCCGCGCCTGGTGGCCGCCGCTCGCCGCCTGGGGCGGGTTCCTCGTCGTGATGCTCGGAGTCATGCTCAGCCTCGCCGCGCTTCTGCGGACCAAGTGGATCGACGAGGAGCGGCTCAGTTACCCCATCACCCAGATCCCTTTGCAGATCGTGCAGGAGCCCAGCGGACTGTTCCGCAATCGCGTCTTCTGGGTCGGTGTCAGCCTCGCAGCGGGAATCAGCCTGCTCAATGGCCTGGCGGTGCTGTACCCGACGATCCCGATGATCCGCGTGAAGCTGTTCGACCTCTCACCACAGTTTAGCAGCCGCCCCTGGAACGCGATGGGCTGGACTCCGATCTCGTTCTACCCCTTCGGAATCGGCCTCGGCTACTTACTCCCGCCGGACCTGTTGCTTTCGAGCTGGGTCTTCTACTGGCTGCTCAAGGTCGAGCGGGTCTTCGCGAGCGCCGTCGGCTGGTCGGGGTTCGACGCCGAGGCCCCGTATATCGACCAGCAGTGCTTCGGGGCATACACCTATATCGCAGCGTTCGGCCTGTGGCTGGGCAGGCGGTACTTCGCGAAGGCCATCGTCAGCGTGTTCACCTGGCGGTCCCGGGC
The DNA here is from genome assembly GCA_964455745.1 of uncultured Armatimonadia bacterium. Taxonomy (GTDB): domain Bacteria; phylum Armatimonadota; class Zipacnadia; order Zipacnadales; family CAYWBK01; genus CAYWBK01. Next base: position 4,084 of record CAYWBK010000450.1, on the reverse strand, counting down.
CGACGAAGCCGAGCGCGACCAGCGCCTCAGCGTCCTGGGGGCGGCGGCGGGGATCATCGCCCTCGGCCTGTTTTTCCTCGCGGCCGGGATGTCGCTGTGGCTGGTGGCGACGGTGTGGGTCATCTACTGGCTGATCGCGCTGGCGGTGACGCGGATGCGCGCGGAGCTTGGCCCCCCGGCGCACGACCTGCACAACGGCGGCCCCGATCACATGCTGCCGATCCTGCTCGGCACGCGGGGCTTCGCGACGCGCGATCTAAACCTGCTGACCTGGTTTTACTGGTTCAACCGCGCGTATCGCAGTCTCCCGATGCCGCACATGTTAGAGGGCTACTGCATGGCCCGGCGGCACGGTTTCAGCGAGCGCAAGGTGACGTGGGCCATCGTCCTGGCCGGGGTCGTGGGCGTGGCGAGCACGCTCTTTGCGCTGGTGTATTTCGGCTACCACAACGGGGCCGAGGCGAAGATGGCGGGCCACGCCACGGGCTTCGGGTGGGAGGCATTCAACCGCCTCGAGGGGTGGCTGCACAACCGCACCCCGGCCAACTGGCGGGCTATCGGCGCGGTCGGCGCGGGGCTGATGTTCGCCGCGGGCCTGCACCGGATGACGATCCGGCACATCTGGTGGCCGTTTCATCCGCTGGGCTTCGCGCTCTCGGGCAGCTACTCGATGGGGACAATGTGGTGCCCGATGCTCATCGCATGGGCGGCGAAGACGTGTCTCATGCACTACGGCGGGCAGAGGACCTACATGCGCGCGGTCCCGTTCTTCATCGGCTTGCTGATCGGGGACTACACGATGGGCTGCATCTGGCCGGTCGTGGGATGGATATTGGGCAAGACAATGTACAGCTTTCAGCAGTGAGAGGCCTCAGCCCGCCGCCCTGCCTCGTCGCGGGCGGCTCCGGGCTGTCGGACTGGAGACCACAATCGCGGCCGCCGCGGCAAGCAGCGCCGCCGGAGCCCACCGCTCGCAGTCAACCGCGGCCAACGCGACGATGACGGACCGGCCTGTCTGCACCAACCAGGCCGGCGGCACCAGGACAGCGATAGCCGCCAGAACCGCCGCGGCCAGGCCACCCACACCGGCCACCAGCCACATCGCGCGCCCGGCTCGCGCCCGCCGATTCGCCAGTTCACGCAGGGCATCCAACTCCGCGAGGTTGGCCATCACCGTCTCCGAGAAGCCAGCGCTCGGCTCGACGCTTAGGCAGTCGAGTGCCGCGTCCAGGTCGTGGTCGTTCATGCTGTCTCCTTCGCGGCCTCGGCAGGCACACCGAGAGCCGCTTTCAAGAGTTCCCTCGCCCGGTGATAGCGCACCCGACACGCGCCCTCCGTCGCACCCACGATCTCACCGATCTCCGCGAAGCTGAGTTCCTCGACCGCCCTCAGACTCACCACCGCGCGCAGGTCCTCGGGAAGTTGGGCGATGTCGGCCAGCAAACGCTCGTGTTCGTCCTGCCGGAGCGTCTGGCACTCAGGCGACTCAGCAGTTGCGTCGGCCTGAGGCGCGAAGCGCGGCTTGCGGGCGCGCCTGCGGCAGATGTTGAGCGCGGTGGCGAACAGGTACGCCGAGAATCGCTCAGGCTGCCTCAGCTTCGCCAGCGAGAAGTACACCCGGATGAAGGCATCCTGCGCCGCGTCCTCGGCATCCTCGCGGTTCCCGAGGTACCGGTAGGCGAAGCTGACGACCGGGCGCTGATAGCGTCGCAGCAGCAGCGCGAAAGCGTCGCGGTCGCCGCGCGCCGCACGCGATACCAGGTCCAGTTCGCCCTGCGAGCCAGTGTGCATCCGGGAATCGCGTCTCATTTGGTCGGTGTGTTGGCAACTCCGCCCAGCGCCTCAGCGGTCGAGATCAGCCCATTCTCGACGACCTTCCCCGCCGGAGTCACCCGCGCCTTCCCGAAAACGTAGTACTGGTCGAGGTCGGGGATGTAGTAGACGTTCAGCGGGCCGGGCGTGATCGTCGAGAAACGAAGCTGGCTCTGATAGGGGCTGCCGCAGCTCTGCATTCCCCACACGTTGCCGGTCAGAATGCCATGCGCCTTGTGGCCGTCGATCGTGACCTCCACTGTGCCGACCGGCGCACCGATGACCCTCTCGACAGTCTGCCGGAAGGCCGCCGACTCCGCCGTGCCGGGGCCGCTACGAGACAGCGCCATCCACGACGCCCCAGCGACCATGACCACCAGGACGAACACCACGACGACCACGGCCAAAGCCCGCAGGACTGTCTGGAGCCAGTTGGGTCTGAGCAAGTCGCGTGCGACGTCAGCCTGGCCCGCCGCTATCGCCGCCTCGAACATGAGCCGTTGCTGCTTGGCCCGAGAAACCTGTAACCAAGCGAGCGATCCGACGATCAGGAACACAAAGCCCAGTGCGAACACCATCAAGATCGCCAGGCCAACTGTCATCAAAGTCACCTTCCCTGTCAGGCAGACTTGGGTTGTTCGCCTGTAAGACGCACAGACAGCCCCGAACGTTACAGACATGGATAGATGTTTCCCCTGGCGGTAACGGAAGGGAACCGCTATGAAGCGAGGAAAGAACCGGCATCCTCCAGCCGTCGCTGACCAGCCCCAGGTGAAGACATGCCAAATCGCTCCATCCCCGGAACCAACCTGAATCCCCATCCGATCTGTCTCGGACTGGGGGACTTCGCCACGCGTCTGAATGCGTGCGACGCCTGCCGTCTACTCGAGCGCTTCATCGCCCTGGGCGGAAGCCTTGTCGATACCGCGCACTGCTACTCGTTCTGGGCGCCGGACGGACTTGGGGCAAGCGAGAGGCGTTTGGGGGAGTGCATCCGCGCGCTGGGGTGTCGCGACGCGCTGACCGTCGCCACAAAGGGCGGCCACCCCGATGGCGGCGAGGGCTATCCGCGCCCCGACGCGTACATGGCCCCCGACATCGTCGTCCGCGACATCGACGACAGCCTCAACCGTCTGCAAGTCGACTGCATCGACGTGTACCTGCTGCATCGCGACGACCCGCGCATGGCGGCGGGCGAGGTCATTGAGATGCTCAACGTGGAGATCGCGCGGGGGCGCATCCGCCACCTGGGGGCCAGCAACTGGAGTGTGGCGCGCATCGAGGAGGCGAATCGGTACGCGGACGGATACGGGCTGCGGGGGTTCTGCGTATCGCAAGTGCACTGGAGCCTCGCAGAGCCGCCCTGGGAGATGGGGCCTGATCCGACCATGCGCTGCATCACCCCCGCCGACGCGGCTTGGCACGCCGCCTCGGGCCTGCCGATGATGGCATACTCGTCTTCAGCCGGGGGGTACTTCGCCGGACGTGGTGGCACGGAGGGGGGCTACAACACTCCCGCGAATGCCGCTCGACGGGAGCGTGCGCGAGACCTCGCGGCCCGGCTGGGCTGCACCCCCACGCAGGTGGCGTTGGCCTATCTCCTGTGCCAACCGTTCCCCGTCTTTCCGATCGTCGGCGCGCTAAACCCGGATCACCTCGCCGAGGCGATGGCCGCCGCCGACATCCAACTCACCGCCGAGCATATCGCCTGGCTGCGGGATGGGTGAGAGTCGCCAGCCGCAAGTGGCCGCGGCAATCCTGCCGCGGATCGCCGCTTCGCTTCGCGTGGGGCGGGCGTCTCGCCCGCCAGAGCGGCGCAGGCCTTGGGCGGCAACATCACCCTCATTCTCCTTCCAGTGGATGAAGGGGGAGAGCGGCGACGGAGTACGGCATTGGCAGGCGAGACGCCTGCCCCACGCGGATTACGGCGAATGGAAACGCCTGCCCCACGCGGACGCCGCTTTACTTCGCCCCTTCCGTCCTCTTCCAGGATGTCCGGTCGATCGGCGCCGGGCGATCCAACGTCACCGGCGGGTTCTGGCGCAGCAGTCTCATACACTCGGCGACCGCCGCCTGTAGCTGTGGGTCCTCGCCCCGGATCACGCGCGCCGGCGTCTGGTCAACTTCGATATCCGGCGCCACCCCGACGTTCTCCACATCCCACTGGCCCTTGGTATTGTAGAACGCGAAGTTCGGCGCGGTGATGTAACCGCCGTCGATGAGTGTCGGGTAGCCGCCAATCCCTACGAGGCCCCCCCAGGTCCGCGTGCCG
>CAYWBK010000449.1:0-5268 GCA_964455745.1 uncultured Armatimonadia bacterium | reverse complement strand
CAACGGCAACGGCTTACCCACAGCAGTCGGCTACCCCCCTCGCCAAGACCAGTTCATGTCATCTACCTATACACATTGAGGAAGAGCCGCCCCGAATACCCGGCGGCCCCGACAATCTTGTCGGGGATGGCCGTTCAGCACACACCCGCGAAAGGATTGTCGCGGCCACCGGAGGGCCCTTATCCGAGGAACTGCGGCTGAAGACAGGGGTGAGGTGAAGGTGGGGGGCCTCGACGGCCTTCAACGCCGACAGGACTGCGTACCGGCGTGAAGGCCGCGATAGTCGCTGTAGCCTGGCTGCTACCCCTCGTGGTGGTGTACCACGATGATCGTCTCGGGCGTGTACTGCTGGTTCACTGCCGCCTTCACGTGAATCTCGTACCTCAGCGATGCGTTCTCGCCCACGAATACCCTCGGCACTGCAATACGGAAGTTGAAGTTGCCGTCGGCATTGGCGGTGTGGCGAATTCCGGGCACTTGGCGGAGGCTGTCATTGGTGTCGGCGTTGTAGACCTCGGTCCAGATGACTACGAGTGCCCCCGGCTGGGCCCGACCCACGACATCGACGCTCGGGCCGACTTCCGCGTCCGCGGCCGGGGCCGTAACGAGCGGGGCCTCACCGGTTGCCGGCGCGGTGTCCGTCGTCTGCGCCTGCGGCTGCGGCTGGACGACGACCTTCGCCTCCCCGATTACGTCAGTACCGTGGCTCGACTGCGCGTGGATCTCGTATCGCAGCTTGATCTCTGCGCCGAAGTAGATGCGCGGAGTGGCGATGCGCACGTTGAACTTGCCGTCGTCGCCGATTGCGTGCTTCAGCCCCGGTACGCTCTTGAGAAGCTGGTCGGTGTCAGCGTTATGCACTTCGGTCCAGACGTTGATCTGATTCGCCCCCGGAGCGGTTCCCTCCACTGTCACGCTGGGCCCCACCTCGGCCCCTTCCTGTGGCCCTGCGATTGTCGGCGGATCGGCATAGGCCGCGACGGCGAACGCCAACAGCATTGCTATGCCCAGCGCAAACACGGTTCTGGTCATTGTGATCACCTAGCTTCCCTGGATGTGCTCTCATCGGGTAGCACCCGTCGATCTGTTATCACAGTGTGCCCATTCACGGTCGATGCCAATCGTCGCGCCTCGCGGGCGGCGAACGGCGCGCTGGCTCCACCCTATGCCTCGGTCAATGACAACTCCTGCGCCCTTCTGAAGATGTCCCTTCGCCTCTCGAGGCTGGTGGCCTCAAACGGCTGCATGCGTGCCGCACCCTTCCCTTTCCAGGACAGCACGAAGTTGTCGCGGTGCAGGTCCAGGACCCACAGATTGCGTTTCAGCCTCTTGACCGTATACTGACTTACATCGAGTAGGTACACTTGGTACCTCCTCAGGGGCCGGTGCTGATCGCTGATCCCGCGATCCAGTAGGTGAATGAACCGAAGGTCGAGTAACTGGAGCAGATCCGAGTAAGCGTCGTCGGCATCGGTCGCGGCCGCTTGGTCAACCAGGAAGTAGTTGTAGCGTTGCTCCTTGTTCTCAAGCTCAGTGCAATGCAGCCGTATTCTCTTCAGCAGGTCTGTGAGCCGGCCGGCGTGCTCGGCGAAACTACTAGTGTCCTCCCGCAGGTCGGCCTCCCTCAGTCCCGCCAGTTTCCCAGCGGCCTCATTGACATCCTCCACTCCGACGCTCCGCCTCTTGGTGCCGTGACCGCGGGCGATGAGCACTGCCTGCTGGAAGAGCATCAAGAAGTCACGCGGGACGCCTGCCGATGCCATCGTCAAACGGTCGATCACGTTCTCCGAGGCGAATCTATGGACTGAACCCATGCCGATTCTCTCCGCGAAGACTTCCAGTATCCTGCGTAGCAGTTCCCGCGCCCGACTCGGCTCCTCTAGGGTGACGTCAAGGCTGATCTCAACTGCATCATGGCCCAGTTTGATGCCCAGAGGAGGGGACTCTATGTACAGTTTCGAAGTGTGCTGGATGGTGGCTATCTTGATCCAGCAATCAGCGTCTCTCTTGCATGCGTAGATGGCATCCGCGAACCCGGGCTGATCTTGAGGGGGCAGAAAGTAGAAGTCGTCCAGGAAGACGTACAGCGCCTTGCCCAGTTCGGTTGTTGCGACTCGGAGGGCACCATTGACGTAGGGGATGACTTCGCGCCAGGAATCAAAGGTGCCGGATTCCAGTACCCGTCGCACTTCGAGGATCGCGTCGCCAACCCTTCTGATGCCCTCGCCTTCGGGTCTGCGCTGAGACACCCAGGTCTGTACTTGCCGGAGGAACTCTTGGATTACCTGGATGAAACAGCGGCGCATATCGATCCCGCTGTATGCGTGCAGGTTGCACCAGTGAGCAAGGTCTCCATTGCTCTCAACTTGGGCGCGAGCGTGCAGGAGGAGACTCGTCTTGCCTGCTCCCCTACGACCGAAGACGACAGTGTCACGCCTCGCCGCGGCGAGATCCTCTGCGGGGACACCGAGGTTCACGTACTCGATTGGGGGAGCAGCTTCGCTGGCGCGACTGTGCTCAGTGATCAGTGACAGTAGCTGGGTCATAGCGGCGGAGTGGATGTCGGCCTTGGTAGGCACCCTCGGCAGAGCCGATTGCACCTTCTTGAGCACGACGAACCCCTTCATCCCCCAGGAGCGGATGCGATCATCAAGCTTTGCTCCTAGTTGCGCCCCACGTTCGACATTATCGGCGAGTTCGACCACGAACACGACCTCGTCAGGATACTCGCGAGCATAGACGGCCACCGGTTCGAAGTGTAGCTCCTCGGCAAACGTCGCGTGGATCCGACCTACTGCTTCTTCCACCGAGGCCGGGGCGCGCTCGCTGTTGTCAGATGGTATCATTTTGTCCACCCCTTGGAGCGAAGATAGGTGTCGCACTCGCCAATGAACCCATCGGCATCGGCCACCATTTGCCTTGCGGTAGGCTGCAGCGAGGTCGTGTCTCTGGGGTATGGTGAGTAGTCCACCTCGTTTCTGTTGAAACGAGCATCCCTAAGGGCGCGGTACCAAAGCCCCCGGTTCGGGAACGTCCGTGGGAGATGAGCGGGAAGGTCGGTGTGGCCGTCGAAGTCGCCGTGCTCTTCGAAGAACACCGTGGCTCTTAGGCAGTGGTACATTGCGTAGTAGGCCCTGGATATCGCCATGCGCGGCTGCGGCGGGCGCTGCAGAGCCCGCCTCGCGCTCGCAAGATGCTCCCGCGCAAGCGCCAGGCGGTCTGCCACGATGACCGACACCATCTCCCGTAGGTAGGCTTGTGCAGCGGCGTCTTTGTGGGCGCTTTCGTGAACGACGCCCAATTCCGGCTTGCTGCGTCGCGCGAAATACTCGAGTATGCCCTCGGGCAGCGTGCGTGGCATCGTGGCCCCCTCGTTCCTGCACAGCCGTGATGTCCAACGTCCTGGGACGTTGCCGACTCAGGTTCTCACAACTTCACTATCCCACCCTTTTCGAGACTCTCATGCACGCCGGCCGCGATCTTCGTGGCCTCGAGGCCGTCCACCCCTGAAGGGTACGCGCCGAGATCTGCGATCTTGCCACCCTCGAGCAGGACGTTCACATTATAGGCGAAGTCGGCGATGGAGTCCATGCCGTAGCCTTCCCAGATTTCGCGACCCTTCTTGTCGAACTTCTGCCGCAGGAAGCTCTTATTGTGCGTTTGCATGAACGGCTTGTCGCCGGTGCAGACGGTCATTGTGCCCCGGTCCTGGCTGTCGCACTCCAGCATCCCCTCGGCGCCGACCAGGCGAATGCCCTGATTCACGACCGCCTCGAACCCATCCGGCAGGATCCAGGAGTTGTCGAACGCCACGGTCGCGCCGTTGTCGAAGGCCACCTTCGCCGAAACGCTGTCCCAGGTGTCGACGCCGATCGAGGCCAGCTTGCCCGTCTTGCAGCCCGTCGCCCACACCTCGACGCCGTTGGCGTTCATCAGGAACCGCGCCAGGTCGTAGAAGTGGATGCCGAGGAACCATGCGGGCGACGAGTTCTTCGCCCAGCCGGGGAACCAGTCGCGCGGAACCTCGATGCGGTCTTCCATGTGCGAATACCCATACTGGATCTTGCCCAGGTCGCCGGCGTCGAGCTTCTGCTTCATAGCGATATGATACTCGTCATACCGCTTGTGGAAATCGACCATAAGCAGCTTGCCGGCTTTGTCCATCGCCTCGATCATCTGGTTGCACCCGGCCACGGTAACATCGAGCGGCTTCTCGCAAAGCACATGCACCCCGGCCTCAGCGGCGGCGAGAACGATGTCCTTGTGATACGGGTCCGGGGTGACGACGGTAACGCCGTCGAGCTGTTCCTTGGCCATCATCTCCTTATAGTCCGCATAAGGAGTGAAGGAGAACTCCTTGCTGCGCTCCTCGAGGAGCTTTCCGTTAAGGTCCGCCGCCGCGACGAGTTTCGCGACGCCGATGTACTCAAGCTGCCGGAAGCAGCGCAGATGGTTGATGCCGAAAGTGCCGATGCCGATAACGCCGATGCGTGCTTGTGCCATTGGGTGCTATCTCCTGCTTGTCGTTGGTCGCGTTCGTCCCATGACTGGATGTCCTGCGTGTAGTTCACCGCCGTCGGCGCTTGGCTACCTCGTAGAAGCTCTTCCTGTGACCGATCAGCCACACGTCAACGACTTGCGCCGCGTCGTCGATGTCATAGGCTATGCAATAGTCAGGCCCCACGTGGACCCGGTACGAACCTCTGAGTTCTTTCTCAGTAAGAGCCTTGGATTTCGGCGGCCGAGGATTCTCGACCAATACATCGAAGCGCCGGTCGACCTGCTCTTTCATGCTGTTGGGCAGCCTATCGAAGTCTTTGGCTGCCCTCTCGGTGAGGCGCAGGCGGTAACTCACAGGCCGCGCTCCCGCCGGAACTCCTCAAGCGACTTGAACTTCCAGTTCGCCGGATCGGCCTTGCGCTCCGCGACGATAATCGCCATGCCCTCGTCTTCCATTTGCTCGCGGAGAGTCCCGCCCCCGGCGAGCCAGGCATCCAGGTCCGCCCTGCGGAACCGCCACTCGCGCCCGATCTTCGCGGCGGGGATACTGCCCGCACGCGCTCGGCGTTTCACCGTGTCGACCGTTGTGCGAAGGAACTCCGCCGCCTCTCTTGCTGTGAGTACGTCCTGCATCGCTATCACACCCTCTGCACGTTATCCCCTCTAATCACATGCTATACCCGCGCAGAGCGGTTGTCAACCAGGCGCGGGGCAAGGGTGCGTTCGCCAGTTGTAGGTAGAGACGAAAAGAGCTACCCTCCAGGTATC
>CAYWBK010000448.1:0-5278 GCA_964455745.1 uncultured Armatimonadia bacterium | reverse complement strand
AACGGCATTGAACCACAGAGACACAGAGGGCACAGAGAACGGCTGGGAAACGGCCCGCCCCGCGATAGGCGTTAAGGGACGTTGCCGTTCTCTGTGTTCTCTGTGTCTCGGTGGTCAATCGCCGTCCATCTCTCCGCAGGGCATCTCATTGCCGAGCAGGGCCGCGCAACTGGCGTAGTCATACTACCTACAATTGAAAGACGCACCCGTGTCGGAGGTCAAGCGGGAGGTCTGGCACGACGCTATTGTGTTGCTATTACAGCGGAGGGTCCAGCGCGCTTGTGTGCAGCGCTCGCCTTCTGCTATCTTAAATGAAGATCAGCCGCATAGACAGTACCAACCCTATCACGGATCAAAGGTACACTCGCCATGACCCTTCGTTGCTCCCGAATCGCCCTTTCCATCCTGTTGTCCGCAGTTGCTGTGCAGTTTCTCCCGATGCCTATCGCGAAGGCCGATGACTGGCCCGAGATGCAGGGCAAAGGCCGCCGTAGCGCCTGGGACGAGAAGGGCATCCTCCGCAAGTTCCCCCAGACGGGCCTCGACGTGCAGTGGCGCGTGCCGATCCACGCGGGATATAGCGGCCCGGCGGTCGCAGACGGGCGGGTCTTCGTCTCCGACTATCAGAAGCTGCAGTCGGGGCGCGTTGAGCGCGTCGTGTGCCTCGACGAGCAGACCGGGCGCATCCTGTGGACGTACGAAAATCACCAGGTCGCGTACGACAAGTTCGCCTACAACTCGGGCCCGCGGGCGACGCCGACGGTTGATGGCGACCGCGTCTACGTGCTCGGCGGGGCCGGCGACCTGTACTGCCTGAACGTTCGCACAGGAGCCTTGCGCTGGGGGATGAACCTGCCGTATCGCTTCCATGCCAAGATCCCCACCTGGGGCTTCGCCGGGGCTCCCATCGTCTTCAATGACCTGCTGATCTGCCCGGTCGGCGGTCCGGACGACGCCCGCATTGTCGGTTTCAACAAGTTGACCGGGCGCGAGGTCTGGCACGCGCTGCCCCCGACCTCCGACATCGGCTACTCCGCGCCGATCCTGCTCACTGCCGGCAAGACGACCCAGCTTATCCACTGGGGCCCAGGCGAGATCGTGTCCCTGAATCCCGAGACGGGCGCGCTCTACTGGCGGCAGCCCTTCGGGGGTAACCTGGCGTGTCCCACACCCATCGTGGACGGCGACAGGCTGTTCGTCACCGCCTTCTTCGACGGCCCGCTGATGCTCAAGCTGGCCGCAGATCGCCCGGCAGCCGAGGTTCTGTGGCAGGGGAAGAACCACAGTGAGATCAACACCGACGGCCTGCACTCGATGGTGAGCACCCCATCCATAATGGATGGCTACATCTACGGCGTCTGCAGCTATGGCCAGTTCCGCTGCTTGAACGCCACCACGGGTGAGCGCATCTGGGAGAGCCTCGAGGTTGTGCGGGAGAAAGCGCGCTGGGCTTCCGCCTTCCTTGTCCGCAACCGCGACGTGTACTTCATCAACAACGATCGGGGCGAACTCATCATCGCCGACCTGTCGCCGAAGGGCTACCACGAACTGAGCCGCACGCAGCTCATCAAGCCCACCTCCGCCGGGGGAGGGTCGCGCGAACTGGGGCTTGTGAACTGGACGATCCCGGCCTACGCCAACCGCCACATCATCACCCGCAACGACGAGGAGATCATTCGCGCCTCGCTGGCGGAGTGACGCCGCACTCGCCCGAGAGAGTGTATGCGAACGTGAATTGTCGTCTGTAGGAGCGGTCTCCAGACCGCGATTGCCGTCATTGTGCCGCAAAAGCGACATCATTGCCGCGCAAATAACGCGAATCATACATATTAGACGGCCAGATCGCGCTCTGGAGAGCGCTCCTACAGTCCTCCCGCACACGCTTTCACTGTGCTCCCGCGATGCGCACGTGCGCCGGGCCGGACGGCAGCTTCAGACTCCACACCGCACGGTCCGGGAACGGCCTGTCGAGAGCGGCCCGCTCGCCGTTGAGGTCCGCTGCCAGCGTGGCGCTGTCCCACCGGAAACTCAGCGTAGCCGCGCGCGGCCCGTCGAGGTCCGCCTGCAGCCCCTCCCTCTCGCCGCGCCACTCCAGGCGCAGGAGACGCTTCGGCCACCAGTCGATCACGACGGGCAGCCCCCGCCCCTGCAGCAGGGCGATCAGCCCCGCGGTCTCGGGCGACGGCGCGCCCATCTGCCCGGTGAAGGTCGCGGCGTCGAGCTTCAGGTCAGTGGCGGGCCAGTCGGGCAGCCACGCGCGCTGGGCGAGGTGACTGGCGACGCGCGTCCGGTTCCAGGCCATCTCCCGCCACTTCGGCAGGTGCTTCTCGATGACATCCGCCTGGATGTGTCGGCACTCGTCGGGGCCGAGGAAGTCCATCAGGAAGCGGTACATCTCCGGCTGCTGCCCGCACCACGACAGGCACATGGCCACGCAGTCCTTGACCACCATGTCATCCGCCAGGATGCGCAGCGTCGGGCCCTCCTCGGTGAACCCGTCGCAGAACAGCGCCGGTTCCTCGGCCTTCGGGTCCACGATGCGCGGGAAGAGGAAGCGCATCGCCGCCACCGGCGCGACCTTGGCGTACAGGTAGGCGGCATGGTCGGCCTCCTGCCGCGTGCCGACCCTGGTCGCCAGCCACCAGTATCCCCCAAGCCCGAGATGGGCGATCGTGTCCATGTCGATGTTCGAGAAGTTCGCCGCCTCCCGCGCCGAGGTCTGGGGCACGGCCCAGTCGTTGACGACCTCGAAGAAGCGCGTGACGTCCCTCGCAACAGGCCACAGGCGGCGCACCGTCGCCTCATCCCCTGAGTAGAGCGCGTAAAGATACAGCGAATACAGCGCCGAGCCGGCGGCGGAATTCGGGTCGCCGAGCATCGGAGGCTGCGCGCTGCGGTCGAACCACCCCGTGGCGACGTAACGACGCCCGGAGTACAACTCGGCCCGGCGCATCCACACCCGAGGATGGAAGGTGAGCTCGACTCCGGCGCAGGCTCGCGCGATCAGCTTCTCATTGACCTCCGGCGGGTACAGGGTCGCCCCGAGCAAGGCGGAGGGCCAGCCGTCGTAGAGGCTCGTCTGCCACGCGTGCCAGGCGGGCTTGATCGGTGGCTGCTCGGCGAGGGCTTCGACCGACTTGCGCAACGGGTCCACCAGATCGGCGTTGTTCCCCGTGCGCGGGAGCGCGGCGTGCTCGAACGGCAGCAGGGGAAGCCGGTAACTCAACCGCGAGCCGGGGCGAGTGACGAACGGCCCGAAACGCGTGTCGATGCCGGTGTAAGTGCCGGTCACCAGGGGCCTCGGACCGGCGGAGTATAGCGGCGGCACCGGCGCGTAGTCCGTCGCCTGCCAGGCGCGGTCCCCCCAGCGATGGTAGCTGAACTCGTTGACAATCTGCACCGCCTCGCGCTCGACGCGGTACCACTCGCGGCAGCCATCGGGGAAAGTGTGCAGCAGGCGAGTGAGTTGCCGCGCCCGATCCGCCACCGCTTCGGGCTTCCATTCGTCCCCCAGCAGGCCGCCGAAGGCTGTGCTGATTCCCACCGTTCCGAGCAGGTCCTTCGCGGCAATGTTCAGTACCCCAGCCTGCCACTGCAGGTGAACCAGGCCCTCGAAGGTCATCAGGACCGCCACCGCGCGGTCGCCGCTCAGGGTAGCTCCCCGGTCCGCGTGGCCGTAGATCGCGACGCACCACGGCTCACTCGGTGTCACGGCCGAATCGGCGCGGCTCAGGAGGCTCACCCGGCCGCCTGCGTCCGGGTACAGCAGCACGCACTCCCCGGCGTGCGCGGCCTTGGGACCGGACTGCAGGGCCCACGCGGCCTCCGGCTCATTCGGCTGCCCGCTGCGGCGCGGGAGCGAGCCGGCCCCGGTCCCGACCAGACCTATCCGGCTGCCGGCTGTCTCGATGAGAAAGCCGGGAACCATCGCGCTGAGCCGCTCGGTGACTTTCGCGCCGCCGGGGTATGTGTACCGCAGCGTCGCCGCCGCGAAGCTCGGCACACATTCCGCCTTCGGCGCGCCGACCGTGCCCGGAATCCGCAACTGGAAGGTCTCGGCGTCCCACTCGGCCCCCGGTGCCCGTGGCGTCGAGACGCGGAACTGCAGCCCCTCCACGGTCTCGGTCAACAGGCCGTTGAGCAACGAATTGCCGAACCGTCCGGTGCTGGTGGCCGAGAGGCCCTCCGTGAACGGCTTCCCCTCGAACACCTTCGTCGGGCGCTCAACCGGCGGCAGCGGCGCCCAGCCCGGCTCCGGCCCGGCGCGGTTCATCAGGTGTGCGGACAGGGCAACCAGCGCATCGGGGGCATCCGCAGCAGCCGACAACTCGCGTAGCCGATACGGGGCCAGGTGCGGGAACGCTCCCGCCACAGGCGCAAACTGCGCGAGCGGGATCATCACATCGCGCGGCTCGGAACCCACGTTGTCGATCGCTTTGCGGTACTCATTGCCGTCCGCGTCGGTGAGGGACAGTCGAACGCGGCCCGGCGGCGTGCGGGACATACTTACGCTGACGGCCTGCAGGCGCGGGTCGGCGCAGGGCAGGCCGGTGCCGAAGTGGAGGCGAGCCGGAGGGTAAGCCGCAATCCCCAGTTCCCCCGGCGATCCCCACGGGAAACCCGTGGAGTAGACGTCGATGACTTCAATCCGCACGGCCGTGACGCTGTGGCCGATGGGGATTGCCTGAACTGCACCGGCGGTCCCTGCGCCCCAGTCGAACGGCGCGCATTGCAGGGTGATCTCGAACGGCGTGCTGTCATCGCAGGTGACACGGATGCGCTTGGGGTGGGCCCAGTTGCTCCATCCTCCCTGGGCGAGGCCCAGACTGCCGATGCGCACAGGCGAGGCAAATCGCAGCGACACCACAGCCCCCTGCAACTCCGAGAACATGCACCCGGTGCCGGTATTGCCATCTACGAGGTCCTGCGGGCGCTGGCCGTCGGCGACCTTCCCGGAGCAGGTCACCACCGGCGGCGGGTCGAAGCGCATCAGTTCGCGGGCCGGTTGCCCGGTGACGCTCCCGCCTTGCCCCAGACATGCTCGAGTCACGAGCAACAGCAGAAGCGGCACAGCGTTGCGCATGTCATCATGCTCCGATCCTATAAGACAGTGAGATGCAGCATTGCTTCCCCGATTGGCCGAGGCGATCCTGCATTGAGAACTACCCCTCCATTTGTTGAGAGGGGAGTGGCGGCGCGATGCCGTTGCCGTTCTCCCCTCTTCGCTTGCGGCTATGCTTTACCCACATTTCCGCGCGTGGGACGCAATGATCTGGTT
>CAYWBK010000447.1:0-5286 GCA_964455745.1 uncultured Armatimonadia bacterium | reverse complement strand
ATGTTAGCCCCTCCTTGAACGGCCCGCGCCTTGATCCGTTGAACGCATCGCGACCAAAAACGATGCTCCTGCATTTCTTGCACCTGCGTTTGACCCCGCCTTTCGCAGGCTGGTATACTATCTCTTTGGCTCCCGATCCAGGCACGCGGTTCACAGCCTCTGAAGGAGCTTCGGAGTGTAAGCGGTCATGCAGAAGGACAGTATCCACGTCTACGGTGCGCGCCAGCACAATCTCAAAGACGTGTCACTGGAGATTCCGCGCTTCAAACTCGTTGTCTTCACGGGCGTCTCCGGGTCGGGCAAGTCATCCTTGGCATTCGACACGATCTACGCCGAGGGACAGCGGCGCTATGTCGAGTCGCTTTCGACCTACGCGCGTCAGTTCCTCGGCACAATGGACCGGCCCCAGGTCGATCACATCGACGGGCTCTCGCCGGCCATCGCCATCGACCAGCGCTCGGCCTCCAGCAATCCCCGCTCGACCGTCGCGACGGTGACCGACATCCACGACTACCTGCGCGTGCTATATGCGCGCGTCGGGACGCCGCATTGCTATCAGTGTGGCCAGGAGATCGCCGCTTTCACGCCGCAGCAGATCACCGACCGCATCCAGGGCCTCGGCGAGGGGACGCGGCTGCAGATCCTCGCGCTGATCGCCGAGACCGACACCGTCAAGCAGGCCGAAGAAGCCCTCCGGGCCGCCCGGCGACGCGGTTTCGCGCGGGCGCGGCTCGACGGCGAGATCGTCGATCTCAGCAGCGCAATCCGCGTTCCCCCGGGGAAGCATCGGATCGAGATCGTGGTCGACCGCATCATCGTCGACGACAAGAGTCGCTCGCGCATCGCCGAGTCGGTCGATACCGCGCTTCGGGAGGGCGATGATCGCCTGATCGTGAATGTGCTTGAGGACCGAGACATCCCCTTCTCGACTCGATTTGCTTGCTCGAACTGCGACATCACGTATCCCGAACTCACGCCGCAGATGTTCTCCTTCAACAGCCCTCACGGTGCGTGCCCGGTGTGCAGCGGGCTGGGGATGGTCCGCGAGATCGACCCGGCGCTGTTGGTGGCCGACCCGGACAAGTCGATCCTCGACGGCGCGCTGGTGGTGTACGGCTCGCTTCGCACGCGCCAGTCTCGGCATCTTATGGAAGGCCTCGCCTCGCACTTTGGCTTCAACCTCGAACTGCCGTGGCGTGACATCCCAGAAGAGGCGAAGCAGGCAATCCTGCACGGCACCGGCGACGCTCCGATCGTCTTCGAGTATGAGACCCAGAAGGGCAAGAAGTTGAAGTATTCAAAGCCCTTTGAAGGCCTCGCGCACGCCGTCGCGCGGCACCACGAGGAGACCCGCTCCAGCAGCCAGAAGGATTACTACAGCCGCTTCTTCGCCGACGCGCCATGCCGGGGGTGTCAGGGCACTCGCCTGCGCCCGGAAAGCCGCGCGGTGAAGGTCGCCGGCCTCGGCATCGACGAGTTCGCGCGTATGTCGGTCACCGACGCCGTCGCTTTCACGGAGGGCATCCACCTCGAGGCCGCCGCCGGGATCGTCGCGACCGAGTTGCTGAAGGAGATCCTGGCGCGGCTGCGGTTCATGGCGGAAGTCGGCGTGGGTTATCTCACCTTGGACCGTCCCTCGCAGACACTGTCCGGCGGCGAGGCGCAACGGATACGCCTCGCAACCCAGATGGGCGCCGGCCTGGCCGGAGTGCTGTATATCCTCGACGAGCCGAGCATCGGCCTGCACGCGCGAGATCAGAAACGGCTCCTGGACAATCTTTTCCGGCTGCGGGACCTCGGCAACACCGTCATCGTGGTCGAGCACGACCCGGCAACGATGCTCGCGGCGGACTATGTCGTCGACTTCGGGCCAGGCGCCGGGGTGAACGGGGGAGAGGTCATCTACGCCGGCGATGTCGCGGGGCTTTTGGCCTGCGAGAGGTCGATCACGGGCGCATACCTGTCGGGAAAGCGGTCGGTGCCGGCGCCGAAATACCGGCGCAAGGGCGAGGGGAAGCTGCGGGTCGTCGGGGCGAAGGAGCATAACCTGCGCAACATCGACGTCGACTTCCCGCTGCGAACGCTCACCTGCGTCAGCGGCGTTTCCGGCTCGGGCAAGAGCACCCTGGTACACGACATTCTCTCCCGCGCGCTGCGCCGCAAGCTCTACGACGCACTCGCGAAGCCCGGCGCGCACCAGGCGATTGTCGGGGCCGAGAAGATCGACAAGGTCATCGACATCGACCAAAGCCCGATCGGGCGCACCCCGCGCTCGAACCCGGCAACATACGTCCGCGTATTCGCCGAGATACGGGAGCTTTTCGCGCAGATGCCCGAGGCGCGGATGCGCGGGTATGATGCCGGACGGTTCAGCTTCAACGTCCGCGGCGGGCGGTGCGAGGCCTGCGAGGGAGATGGCACGAAGCGCGTGGAGATGCACTTCCTGCCCGATGTGCGGGTGACATGTGACGAGTGCGGCGGGACGCGCTACAATCGCGAGACGCTGCAGGTCACATACAAGGGGCGCAATATCGCCGAAGTGCTGAATCTGACGATCTCCGAGGCGCTGGAGCTGTTCGCGAATGTACCGAAGATCGAGCGAGCGCTAAGAACGCTTAAGGAAGTCGGTTTGGACTATATCAAACTTGGACAAGCGGCGGACACCCTGTCGGGCGGAGAAGCCCAGCGGATCAAGCTGTCGCGGGAGCTTGCCAAGCTCGAGACCGGCAACACGCTGTACATCCTCGATGAACCCACGACGGGCCTGCACTTCGCGGATGTTGAGAAGCTGCTGGAGGTCTTGCGGAAGCTCGTGGACAACGGGAATACGGTGCTGGTCATCGAGCATAATCTCGATGTGATCGCGGCATCGGACTATGTGGTCGATCTGGGACCTGAGGGCGGAGTGGAGGGTGGTCGGGTTGTTGCCGTCGGGACCCCGGAGCAGGTGGCGAAGGTCGAAGGGTCATATACGGGAGAACATCTGCGTATGCGTCTCGCCCTATAATATAATATGTACATGCGCATAAACAGTCATATATGAATAATATGTTCAAATGACGGTCTTTCCCGTCGCCACTCACGGTATTTCGTGTCCCAACCCTACATCCTATGCACTTCACCATCACCGCAACTGACCCCACCTCCCGCGCTCGGTGCGCGACCCTCGAACTCGCCCACGGCGCGGTCGAGACGCCCGTCTTCATGCCCTGCGGCAGCATCGGGGTCGTAAAGGCCTGCGACGCGTTCGACGTTGATGCCCTCGGCATCGAGATGATTGTGGCCAATGCTTATCACCTGTGGCTGCGGCCGGGCCTGGATGTCCTGCGCGAGTTCGGGGGCGTCCACAAGTTCATGGCGTGGCCGCGGCCCGTGCTCACCGACAGCGGGGGCTTCCAGGTGTTCTCCCTCGCCAAGCCGGGGAGCATCACCGAGGACGGGGTGAAGTTCCGCTCTCACATCGACGGCACCGAGAAGCTCCTGACCGCGGAGCTGTCCCTCGAGATCCAGAATGCCATCGGCTCCGACATTGCGATGATGTTCGACGAGTGCGCGCCGTACCCGTCCACCCACGAGTACGTCGATCAGTCGGTGGAGATGACCCTGCGGTGGGGGCGGCGCAGCAAAGCCGCGCACAAGAACCCCGATCAGGCCCTCTTCGGGATCATCCAGGGGGGCATCTTCCCCGACCTGCGCGACAAGAGCGCGCAGGGCACGCTGGACATCGGCTTCGACGGTTACGCCCTCGGCGGATTGTCGGTCGGGGAGCAGCGCGGCGACATGCTAATGGCCATCGAGACGACCGAGCCGCTGCTGCCGTGGGATCGCCCGCGCTATGTGATGGGCGTCGGGACGCCGCTGGACATCGTCGATTGCGTGATGCGTGGGATCGACATCTTCGACTGCGTGCTGCCGACGCGCAACGCCCGGCACGGGAAGCTGATGACCTGGCAGGGCACGGTGAAAATCAACAACGCGGGCTTCGCCACCGACCACGCCCCGCTCGACGAGAGCTGCGACTGCCACACCTGCCGTAACTACTCGCGGGCATACCTGCACCACCTGTTCCGCATCAAGGAGGCCGTCGGCTGGCGGCTCCTGAGCCTTCATAACCTGCGCTTCTACGCGGTCCTCATGCGCCGCATCAAGGACGCCATCCGCACCGGCGCCCTTCCTGCCCTGAGAGCGGAGTTGGGGCCGTGGAGCGTGAGGGACGAGGCGTAGGGCGGCGCCGGGAAAGGGCGTCGCCGACTGAAGTCGGCGCTGGCGCTGGCGGCCCTTGCGGACCGCCACAGGTTAAGCACCGGGCACTGAAGTGCCCGGTCTTGATTCGGGCCACATCTTCCACCGCCGTCCACCGTTCCCAGCATCCAGCATCCAGCATCCAGTATCCAGTATCCAGTATCCAGTATCCAGTATCCAGCATCCAGTATCCAGCATCCAGCCATGACCTATCTCATCCTCACCGTCGCTCTGATGACCGGCTGGAACTTCGTCTTCCGTGGGGCGCAGAAGCAACGCGCCGACATGGTGGCCGTGTGCAGCGTGAACTACGCTGCTGCGACCGTGGCCTGCGCGCTGGTCGCGATGGTGTCGGGGATGCCTGCGCCGTCGCTGATGACGTGGGTCATCGGCGGGCTGATGGGGATCATCTACGTGGCTTCCTATCTGCTGCTCGTGCCGTCGATGAACTGCAAGGGCATCTCAGTGGTCACCGCGTTCGTGCGCTTGTCGGTGATCGTCCCTGTCATGGCTTCGGTGCTGATCTGGGGTGAGAAACCGGGATGGCTGCAGGCGCTGGGGGTGCTCGGGGCCATCGTCTCGCTGCCGATGTTGACTTTGGACAAGGGCGTGGACGACGGCAAGTTCACGCGGCGAGAGCTGGCGATCTTCGTGGGCCTGTTCCTGGGGAACGGCCTGGGCCTGCTGACCGCGAAATGGTTCAGCAAGCAGGACACGCCGGGGGAGACGCTGTACTTCCTGGCGATCCTCTTCGGGGCCTCAACGGTGGGGTCATTCGTGCCGTGGCTGAAGGCTCGCCCGCAGATGCGCCGGCTGGAGTGGGGCTGGGGCATGGGCCTGGGGCTATCGAACGCAGGGGCGAACCTGGTGCTGTTGTCGGCACTGGCGTTCCTGCCGGGATATGTGGTGTTCCCGGTGAACGCGTGCGGGGGGATCGTCCTGACGGCGATCATCGCGGCGGTCTTGTGGCGCGAGATCCCCGGCCGCATGGCCTACGCGGGGATGGTGGTGGCAGCGGCGGCACTGGTGTGCATCAACATGTGA
>CAYWBK010000446.1:0-5336 GCA_964455745.1 uncultured Armatimonadia bacterium | reverse complement strand
TTTTTTCTGACGGAGTCTCACGGCATCGGCACGCCCCGCCCCAGCTTCCCGGTGATATAGGCCGTCAGCGCGTAATACGTGTCGGTCAGAAGCCCCTCATACCCGCACGGGCTGCCGTCCCAGCGCTTCCAGTCCACCCCGCTGCCAACGCCGTTCTGGAATACCCCGTCGCGGTAGCCCTCCAGCATCGCGTTGAGGATCGCGTCGGCTTCCCTGGTGCGCCCGAGCGCGTACAGGCCCTGGATGTAGAAGTACGCGAAGCTTCCCGTCGCCCCGCCGTTCTCATAGCTTTGGAACGAATCCGAGCCGTCGTCCTTCGAGGGCTGGCCCATCACACCCCCGCCCGCGTAGTCCTTGCGCGCCACGGGGATGAGGTTGCCCGGCAGGCCGATGCGGAAGTTGGTGTAGCCGACTTCGCGCATCTTCGCCTGCATGGCGTCCATGATCGCGTTCCCCTGCTCGCGCGTCACCAGGCCGTAGGCCACCGCGATTCCGTTGATGAAGGTGAAATAGTAGTCATGCAGTTGCCCGTCCTGGCTGCGCCAACCTGCCAGCACACCCGTCGCCGGGTTGAAGAAAGCGGGGTAGAAAGCCGCGCGCACCAGGTCGGCGCGCTTACGGTACAGGGCTGCTTTCTCGTTGCGCCCGAGGCGGCTCTCCAGATCGGCCATGCAGCGGAAGGCGCGGTAGTCGAGGGCGTTCCCGTAGGCGTCCTTCCACCCGAACGAGACGACGTCCCACCAGTTGCTCGACCACTCCCCCGCGCCCTTGATGCCGATCCCGCTGTTGCCGCGATACGTCGACTCCGCCAAGCCGTCACCGTCCTTGTCGGCGGCGATGATGTGGTCGGCGTAGCGCTCGATGTCCTTGACGCGGCGCTGCAACCACGGGCGGTCGTTCCTCCCGGCGGCGTAGTCCCAGGCCGCAATCACCATTGCCGGGTCGGTATCCACGAATCGACCCCGGTCGTCCCCGTAGCCGCCTGTGCCGTCGAAGTACGAGTCGAGACTGATTCGCACGAGGTCCAACGCGGTGAAGTCATCGAACAATGGCGGCGTATACCGCGCCTGATCGGCGTACTCATACATGCAGAACAGCACATTGTCGCTGATGGAGTTATTGGACAGGCAGCCCACGTCGGGACGGAACTGAAATATGTTCAGCCACCCGCGCTTCAGCCCGGCCAGTTTCGGGTCGGCGTCTACGCGCGCCTTCTCCGGATATACGTCAACCATCTGCAGGTCGAGATCAGTCCGGTAGTGCCCCGCTTTCATCCTGACAGTGGCATCGGCGCATCGCTCCTGACCGACCAATAGTGAGAGTTGCTCCTCGCGCGCCCCACGGCGGCCGACAAAGCCCCACGCGGGAGCATCTCCCGTCGCCCGCACCAGGAGCGATCCGTAGTCCGGGAAGTGCAGGAGCACGGGGAAGGCCAGCTCGCCGCGCTGCTTCAGCCGCCCCATCGGGCTTGCCGGGGTGACAGCGGCGTCGAACAGCATCCGCAGGGGCGAGGCCTCCGACAGCAGGTAGCTTTGCGGCACAGCGCGGTCGACCGCGACGGACAATCCCTTCGGGCGCACGGTGAAGGTGAGAGCAACGGTCTCGAGATCGCCCAGCCGAATGCCTTGGTATCGGAACACATTGCCGGTCTGCGACACGGTGAATGATGCGTCGGCTGAGGCGCCGCCGTCTTCCCAGCCAGCAGCGATCGCGTCCGCTCCCTGCGGCGCTTTGAGCAGATTTCGCTGCAGCCGCCCTTTCCCGCTGGCATCGAGGCACAGGAACGACATCACGGGTCGATCCAGCCGGAACGACACCTTCAGCCAGGGCGACAGGTATGTGACAGTGTCGGCAGTCGTCTCCACATGCAGGGACGCCGGCAGCCGCGCGTCGGTCATCTCGCCGCGGATGCGCTGCGGCTCGGCTTTCGGCTTTGGCGCGGGCGCTTCCCCGGCCCACTCGCCGAACACCTGCAGCTCGCTCGCCTGGGTGTAGTTGGGGAAATCCTTGTTGGACGACCGCGTGATGAGCAGCCGGAAGTTGTCGGTCACTACCGGATCGAAGTCCATGGTGATCGACGGGTGGTCGGCATCAAAGGCCACATCCTTGCGCGCAAACAGCGTCTGCAGCGACCGGTAGCCGTCGGTGGAGGTCTGCCCGGCGAAATCCACCGGCGAGCCGATGTCCGCGCGCCACAGCACGACGCGATGGATCCGCGCCGGGCGGGGGAACCGCAGCCACACCCAGTGCGGGTGCGGGGCCGACAGGTCGGAATGCCAGCGGTTGACGCCGGGGTCATCGGTGGCTTTCCGAATGATGCCGTCAATAAGCCGGCTCGCGGGCGCGATGCCCCCGGTATCGACCGACGAACTCATCCACTCGGAATCGGCGCGGATAGTCGTCCCGTTGGTCGCCAGGGCAACGTTGAGGTCCTCGGCAGCGGCGACGGAAGCGGCCATCACGACCAGGATGCCGGCGAGCAGTGGGAACGGCGGTCTCATGCGGGTGCCACCTCGTAGTCGTATCGCAACAGTGCCGAGGTTCGCGTGCCGGGGCGCGATACCCTCCACGACCCGCAAACATCGTGCGCAGGTGCCTGCGGCGCTGTAGCGGAAACAGCGCCCGGCCCTGTGCCCTGCAACGCCGGATGCACCCTCGAGGAGAGTAGCGCATTGACACAAGAGCCCCGCACTTCGCCCATCGCCTACAAGCGTTTGATGGCCGCCGCCTGTGTGGCGATGATCGTGTTCGGCGGGTCGACCTGCGTGCTGTCGATCTGCTTGCGCGACGTGGGTGACGAGTTCCGATTGAGCCTCGCCGACCGGGGCCTGCTCGGCACGGTCAGGATGATCGCGCTGGTTACGGCGCTGCTGGCCTCCGGGTACTTCGCCGACCGGCTCGGCAAACGTCCCTTCCTGGTCTGGGGCATGGCGCTGATTGCGGCCGCCTCGGCGCTGACGGCGCGGGCCGGCGGATATGCCTCGCTGGTCGTCGCGCAGGGGCTGGTGGGGGCCGGATCGGGGGCGTTGGAGTGCCTGGTAAACCCCCTCGTCGCGCAGCTCAACCCGCATGATGCCGCGCGGCGGCTGAACGTCGTGAACGGCCTGTTCTCCGTCGGCCTGGTGATCGCGGCGCTCTCGACGGGAGAGATGCTGCAGGCGGGCGTGCAATGGCGCATCCCGTTTTGGCTGTGGGTCGTGCCGGCGGCGGTCGGAGCGGCGCTGCTGGCGGCGCGCCACTACCCCTCGGTCGAGGGCACGAAGCCACCGTCGGAGCGGCTGACCGGATTCGTGCGCAATCCGCTTTTCTGGCTGCTTTGCGCGACAATCTTCATCGGCGGCGGCGTCGAGACCGGCATGACCTTCTGGGGCGCAAACTACGTGGAGAGCGAGATCGGGGCTTCGGCGCGCAGCGGGGCGATGACGGTCGCGGTCTTCGGGACGTTCATGGCGCTGGGCCGATTCGCGAGCGGGGCGTTGCTGTCCCGGGTGTCACCCGTCGCGCTGATGATCGGCTCGGCAGCGGCCTGCGCGGTGGCTACGGCGGGTCTGAGCTTCGTGCATGGGTTATATGCCGCCTGGGCGTTCTTCGCCCTCGGCGGCCTGTTTGTGGCCTGTTTCTGGCCGACGCTGATCGCGGTGGGGTCGGAGCGCATCTCGACCAGTTCCGCGTCTCTGTTCGCACTGCTCGCGGCGTCCGGGATCAGCGGGTGCGCGGTGTTCCCGTGGGTGATCGGCGCCATCGGCGACGCCAGCGGGCTTCGCGTCGGCGTCACGCTGATGCCGGCCTCGATGGTATTGCAGGTGGTCATACTGGCAGCGTGCGCCCGGATCATCACGCGGCGCAGTTCGCCGCAGCTTGTCTCAGGAGGTTAGATGATGCCAACCACAGGTGTCTCGGCCTTGGTTCTTTGTGTCGTCATCGCGTGCCTTACCGCCGTCGCAGCCCTCGGCGCTGATGATATAGTCGTCTGGCAGCGGTCGGCGGATGAGACGGTGGTGTACGATGCCCGGCCCGAGCTGGGCATCGGGATGCACGGGTTCACGAAGGAGCAGCTCGCGCTTCTCAAGCCCGTGGGCATCCGCTTCGTCCGGCTGACCCTGTACTGGAACAACATGGAGCCGGGCGCGGAGGGCGCGTATGACCTGAAATACGCCAAGCAATGGGACGACTACGTGAGCCTTGCGAATGAAATGGGCATCTGCCTGCTCGCGGTCGTGCACGCTCCGCCGCAGGGGCTGGACTGGGCGCATCGTGAGCTTGCCTACCAGCGCTTCGCCCGGTTCATGGCGGCGATGGCGAAACGCTACCCGACCGTCAAGTATTGGGAGCTGTTCAACGAGATGGACGGGGCCTTCACCGACATCTTCGGGGCGAACCAGAAGGACCTGCCGATGCTGGAGCGGGGCAAGCTGTACGCCCAGATGCTGAAGCTGGCGTACCCGGCGATCAAGCAGGCGGCCCCGGACGCGTGGGTAGTCACCGGCGGCATGACCGACTTCACCGAGTTCCCGCGCGGCATCTATGAGGGCGGCGGGAAACCTTACTTCGACATCATGAACCTGCACACATACGGAGTGCCGGTGACCTGGTCCTTTATCGACCGCGGGCGGACCCTCAAGGAGGTCATGCGCTGGTACGGCGACGGCGACAAGCCGCTTTGGAACACGGAATTCGGCATTGACGCGGGGAACCTGGTGGGGGCGTGGGGGTATCCGCACGCGGGCAATCCGCCGCGCAATGATGCCGAGGCCTACGACGCGATGCACCTCGAGCAATGGCGCGGTTGCATCCAGTGGAACGTGGAACACCGGCTATACCAGAAGATCTTCCCCTACCAGTTCGCCGCCGGCAACGAGCGCAACGATGACGGCAAGATCGGCGAGAGATCACAGCTTCCGACCGGGATGACCATCGACGACTACGGCTTCGGAATGATGCGCCGGGACGGCAAGACGCCGCGCCCGGTGTACTGGTGGCTTCTGGGCGCGCAACCGAATGGCTCGATCGTGGCCGAGCCGAAGCGGAAGCTGGACGTGCGCTACAACCCGATCTTCGGGAAACTGCCGAAGGGCGCGCAGCCGGTGCAGTGGCATTCGGAGGCCCTGCTGAAGGACCTGGAAGTGGACAGCGAGTACCCGACGAGGTTGGGGCCGGGGCAGTAGAGGACGGCGGTTTTGACCACTAAGACACGAAAGCACTACGAACGGCAATGGCAGCGAGGAGACTCCTGCAATGGCCGTTGCCGTTCCTAATGCTGTCGTGTCTTAGTGGTTACTTCCGAGGTGATTGCAAAAGTCGCTGCGTCGTCTGTAGGAGCGGTCTCCAGACCGCGA
>CAYWBK010000445.1:0-5364 GCA_964455745.1 uncultured Armatimonadia bacterium | reverse complement strand
CGTGGCCGCCGTGGGCGGCCGAGGGGGTGAGGTTGCCGTTCGCCCGGCAAACGGGCTTTCGAGGGAGGACGGGACATGAACGAGGCGCACGAACGCTGGATGCCGCCGTCGCCGCACCGGGAAGCGATCCTCGCTGCGCTGGAGAGGGGGCGCGCCCACCTCGAGGAGCGCGGGCACAATCTGTCGCCGCTTTTCGTCTACGAGGATGGCGGCGCGATGGAACTGGCGCTCATGCGTGTGATCGAGGGGCGGCTGGTTGCCGTCGCCGACGCGCAGCTTCCCGAGACGAGCACCAAGCATGTCGATGTCTGCGGCACAATCGACGAGATCAAGGCCTTGCTCGAGCAGCAGCCGGAGCTGGCGGACATCTCGCCGGAGGTCCTCCTGGGGTTGCTCGATCACGCCCTGAAGATGCTTGAACGCATGGACCAAAGGCTGCAGACGTACCGCGAGTTCGCCCGGTCGGTGGACGCCGTCTCGCGACGGATGGACGAACTGGAGCACCCCGATCACGGCCCTGCGCCCGGCCTGGCGGCGCAGTTGCGCGTCCATCTCGCTCAGGGAAGCGATCACGTGAGGGCGGCGCTCCCGCAGATGTTCGATCTCGCCGAGGCGATCCGCACCATCGCGGGCGATTCGGAGACCGTTCTGTACTCCTACCGCGATCTGGCTATCGAGCTGGGGGCGTTGTACGAGCGCATCCGTGAGGCAAGGGACTGGAAGCCGAAGCAGTAGTTCCGTCGAGAAGTCCGGCGTCCCCTTTACGCCGGGCCGGGGCGTGCCGCCTGCCCTCTGACGAAATCCAGCGCTAATACCGCCGCTGCGTAATCGTCGATGGGACCTGGGGGAACGCGCAAGCCTTTGGGGATGAGCCGGGCGAAGAGGCCGGGGGGGTTTAGCTGCCAGTAGAGATCGCGCGCCCGGAGCGTGGAGTTGTGCTCGTCGACGGTGTGCACCCGTTCCGCGCCGGCGATGCTTCGGGCGGCCTGGGCCACCGGGCGGCTTCCGGTGCGGTCGCCCACGACCACCGCGCGGATCGTGTATGTCCGGATGATGGCCCGGATTGCGTCTTCAAGCGCCGGGAGTGCGACGATGCTGCGGTGTATCACGGTCCTATCGGGGCCGACCACAGCCAGCCCGCACTTGCCCGATCCGGGGTCGATGCCAAGAACGTCCCCGGGGGCGTCACTCACGCGCGCCCTCCGGCCTTGCCGGGCTAACCTGCAGGTCGATCACCAACGAGTCGGCGGTGTACGTGTCCCTTTGCGCCACCGCGCGGACGATGGTCAGGCCTTTGATCTCCATGACCTTGTCGAGCGCGTCCAGGAGTTGCTGGGCCGGGGCCTCGCCATACTGCCCGGTCTCCGGGTTGGGGATCATGCCGGCCGCCTGGGCTGCCTCGCGCGTTTTCGGGATCAGTCCCCAGAGCCGGGCGAACGCCTCGACCCGGGACTGCGACCCGTCCACCTGCGCCGACCAGACCGTCGCGCCCGCCTTGAAGGCCAGGCGGTAGGGCGCCGAGACGAAGGCGACGTCGGCCGGCTCGTTATCACCCTCAAATGAGCGCCGCGCCACCAGGATACGCACGACGTAGCTCTTGTCGGGGCCCCCGCGCACGAGGCGTGCGGCCTCGGCGATCATTGCGTCTTGCGTCGGTTTCTCGCCCGCCGGGATGTGTTCAGGCATCGGACCGACCACTCGCACTGCTGCGGGCTCGTCCTTGGGCACCGCCACGCCATGCCGGACGGCAACCTTGTTGGCTACCAGCAGCAGTTCAAACAGGGTGCTCTCCATCTGCGCCTGGGTTTGGTCGGCGTCGACGAATGCCCGCACCAATTCCTGCCCCTGTTCCAGTAAGACGCCTTTGTCGGTGAGTGGGTGCCCGGCGTGATATTCCGCCACCCCGAGTTTCTGCTGCGCGCTCCACAGGTCCTTCTCCACGCGGTCCATTTCCTCCTGGGCGTGCGCTAGTTGCCGGTTCGCATTCTGGATCTGGGTCTCATAGGTCTCCGCCTGGCTCTTCAGTTCGGGAATCTGCTTCTGCAGGCCGGCTATTCTCGTACGGAGTTCCTCGTCCTTGGCACGAAGATTCCCGTTCTCCTGCTTGACATCCGCCAGCGCGGCCTCAGCGCCTTTGAGATCGTCACCCGCCTTCTTGTACTTCGTCAGGAGGTCGGCGTACCTGGTCTGCATTTGCCCCACCAAGACGCCGAGCTTGTCGCGCGCTTGTCGTAAACCCGACACCTGGCCCCGCAGCGTGGCGCTCTCCGACTGGACTCGGTTGAGGTTGGCGTAGGCGGCGGACAGGCTGGAGTGCACCTGCTCGAGTCCGGCGCGCACCTGCTTCAGGGAGTTCTCCTTGTCTCGCATCTCGGCGGTAAGCGCGCGTGACCGGTTGGTGGCCTGCTGGGCGGTCTCTCTCGCGGAACCCAACTGGCTGGTGAGCGCGTCGTTGGACTGCTTGAGCTCGACTTGCTGCTGCGCGAGTTCATCGAGGTGGAAGAGGGCGAGGCGGACCTGGTTGGAGCCGAGCGCGGCAACGAGGAGACCGAAGATCGGCAGGGCGGCCCCGAAGGCCACGCCGATGAGGCGCGCCGTTATGCGGGGCCGAAGGCCGAACAGGCTGCGCCGTGATTTGCCCAGGCGATAGCCGATAACGTCTCCGGCCCAGGCGATCACGCCGCCGAGGATCAACAGGAAGAGGACAGTTAGGACGGTGAACAGTGACATTGGCGCCGTTGTCAGGCTCGTCGTCGCGCCTGAGCCTGCCCGATCCGCGATGTGGTCAGCGCGACTTCTCCATTAAGAGGCCTGCGCCGATCAGGAACAACATGGCGTTCGCCCCCCAAGCCGCCACAGCGGGTGCGAGGCCCCCCTGCACTCCGACCACCCGCAGTACCTGGAACACGATGAAATACGCTAGAACGATCACCAGCGACAGGCCGAATCCGAGGCTTTTGCTGGTCCGCTGAGGCCGGATCCCAAGCGGCGCGGCCATCAATGCGAAGCCGAAGGCCGAAAAGGGAAGGGCGAGCCTTTGGTTGATTTCCATGATCTCGTCCTCGTAAGGCTCCCCTGCCGCAGCCTTCTTGTCTGCCTGCGCCTTCAACTCCGACACCGTCATGTCCTCGGTATCTCGCTTGAGGTTCAGCAGGTCCTCCGGCGACTTTCCGATGTTATACGTCGCTTTGGCGGCTACCTCGGTGTGTCGCTTTCCGTCAGGTGTGTCCGACTGGTGGATCACATCATAGAGCACCCATGCGTCCGCCCGCCAAACCGCCTTCTTGGCCGTGACCCACTGGGGCGATCTGCCCTCCTGTAGAACCGTGATCGATACGTCGTACAACGCGCTGTGAGACGCGTCAAACGACTGCGCATAGACCAGTTGCTTCAGGTGCCCGTCCCGGTTTACGTTGAAGACGATTTCCTTGAGCTTGGAGCCCTTCAGAAACCCGACCAGAGCCAGGTCCGAGTCCCAGTTGCAGTGAGGCACCACAAGCTCGTTGAATGCCAGACCGAACAGCGAGACGCAAAGCCCGAAGGCCGCCACAGATACGATGATGCGCGGGAAGCCGATCCCGCCGGCCCTCATCGCCGTGAGTTCACCGTCCGAGCCCATCCGCGCGAAACACGTCAGACTGGCGAACATCGTCGCCATCGGGAGGGTGAATGCGATGACCTGAGGCAGGCGGTAGGCAAGGGACTCCAGCACCAGAAGCCCCGGAATGTTCTGCTTCACCATCTGCTTCAGGGCCGTAGACACCACATCGAAGCTGACCAGCAGTGCCGCAAACAGGCCGACTCCGAGGATGAAGGCGGGAAGCACTTCCGAGATAACGTAGCGGTCCAATCGACGCATAGCATTCAGGCGGACGCAAACGGGTGTGACGGGCACTTCACATTCGGAAACTTTCGCCCAGGTAGTACCTGCGCGCGAGTTCGTCGTTGGCGATTTCCGCCGATGTGCCCTTGGTGAGTATCTTGCCGTCGAAGATGATGTAGGCCCTGTGGCAGATCCCCAGGGTTTCGCGAACGTTGTGGTCGGTGATCAGAATCCCGATGTCTTCGGATTGCAGCCCCACGATGATCTGCTTGATGTCGTCGATGGCGATCGGGTCCACCCCGGTGAAGGGCTCATCCAGAAGGATGAACGACGGAGACGTGCAAAGGGTCCGCGCGATTTCCACCCGCCGGCGCTCCCCGCCCGACAAGAGCAGGCCTTTGCGCTCGGCGAGGTGCAGGAGGTCAAGCTTCCCCATCAACTCGTCTGCCCGCCGGTTGCGCTCGGCGGCGCTCAATCGCTGCATCTCCAGGATAAGCAGCAAGTTCTGGCGCACCGTCAGGTTGCGAAAGACGGAAGGGTCTTGCGCGAGGTACCCCAGGCCGCGGCGGCACCGGCGGTGCATCGGCATGTGAGTGATGTCGGCCTCGTCATGGGTCACTCGCCCGGCCTCCGGCCGAACCAGCCCCACCATCATGTAGAAGGTGGTGGTCTTGCCGGCGCCGTTCTTGCCGAGCAGCCCGACGATCTCCCCGCGCTCCACGCGCAGGTCCACTTCATCGACGACGCGTCTGCCGCGATATGCCTTTACCAGGCCCTCTGCTGCTAAAGCCATGCTCTACTGTTTCTCCGGGATCGAGTTGACCTCGAGTCTTGCTTTCGTAGCGGTGACGTTTTCGGTTTTGAGGTCCACGACGACGCTGTCGCCGGCGAAGTGGGCCGCTTCAGCGTCGGCCCTCACCTCGCCCTTGTCGGTCAGTGCGGCTACGTCCGCCACGGCTCCGCCATTCATTATCACTTTGGGGTTGTTGCCACTATCCTCAAACGTGGCGCTCCCCTGCGAGTCGGCAATCACCCGGTGGCGAATCTTCTGCTCATCCGGCGGTGCGGTGAACTCGAAGTGCACCGGCCCCGCTGCGGTGACGGTGTTGACGCGGTTGCCGCCCTTGCCCAGCTTGGCGGTCATCTTCGGACACGTCATCCACCCGTCGTATAGCCCGGTCATGGTCAGCTTGCAGTTGCCCACGAAGTCGAAGGTGCTGACCTTCCAGTCGTATGTCATCGCGTCGCCTGTGATCACGGCGTTGAGCTTCTTGACCTGCTGCCCCCACGAGACAGCACAAGCGGCCGCGGCCACAACGATAAGCCCCCCCGCCAGCACTCCCCGCCAAGTTCGTATCGCACCTCGGAAGCTCATCCTGTGTCACTCCATTCGTATCCTGGATGTAGCCGGTTCCCCCGCAGGGGCAAGGGGCCGTAGCCTTTCTCCCCTCTCCGCTTGTACCTGTTCAGCGACTGTTTCCTCAGGCCATGTGGTAGCGCGATTTATCGCGCCAAATGCGGGCCGAACTGCCCTCCGCCCA
>CAYWBK010000444.1:0-5366 GCA_964455745.1 uncultured Armatimonadia bacterium | reverse complement strand
TACTACGAGGGGTGCCCCGCGCAACAAGGGCGCAAACTGTCAAAGATGCGCTAGGGGAGGAGGTCCTCTCTGGCCAAGTAGATTCCGACGCCTCGCAACACTTGGCGGATTCTCTTGAGTTTGTCTTCTGACGAAAGCCAGGATTCTGGCGCAGTTGGATTGTCACTATCCAAACTGATGAAGCCCCGTAGTCTGGTAGCTGGTCCTGCTCCATCGAAGATCGCCAAGGTGATGATGCACGAGCGGTCTTTCGTTAATTGCCTTTGGCGGTCTGACATTCTGAACTTGCCATCATCGGTCTTATTACTGAGATCAGCAAATGCAAAGTGATCTTCACTCGCCCACAGGGCACCGGCGCAGCCATTGTTCTTGGTCCAGGGCAGCCTTGCCTCGGCGGTGTCCCGCAGGTTGTCGGAACAGGCGAAGATATACAGCCGCGGCCGCGGGATGATACTCCACCACCAGGGAAGCGGTATGCGGAAATCCCAGAATGGTGGCCGGTACCGTGGGTGAACTACCATGACATTAAGGCGGGCGTTTAGCGTGTGACCCCGGTCGAGTTCTTGCAGTGTGCGGTTAAGAATGTCGCTGACCGCATTCCTCCTCCACTGGTCGCCATGTCGGGAACGTTCATAGCGAACAGCCATGATCTGTATCAACAGGGCGATGACAGCAGTGACACTGAATGCCACCTGCTTACGGAACAGAATCTCAGTTGCTGCCTGCGGTATTGCTGAGGCTGTTGTGCTCACTCCGGCCGTTCCCGTCTGTGGCCACCAGTTGAATAGTTGGATGCCAAGCGACAGTAGCGGGAAAGCCACAGTGATAAGTGCCATACCGTAATCGTATGGACTCATCTGCTGATTGGATGGCGGTTGGTCTCTGTAGGCCATATATCACCTCATTCTCGACACAGAGACGTTTCTGCCTGCCGTGCCAAGAATCCTCCGCAATCGGTGACGGCAGTTCCGCCCGACGGAGCGAAAGGTCACCACGATACCCGGCGTGAGGCTGGGGCTCGTGCTTAGAAATGGAAGCGTCAACAGCCAACATGAACGGCATTCCTCTTCTGTCTCTAGCACAGGACAATAGTCCAATCATGGGGCGACTCCAAGCCGAAATACACCAGGGGCCCCAGACTCGGCAGCAGCTCATATCTGCACTGGAGGATCACTTTCAGCGTAGGATAGTTACATTTTTTACGTCATTCCGGTTTCCTGCGCAGATCGCAGATGAAGATGCAGATTCGCTAGAGGGCATTCTACAGAAGACGGACTTGAGCAATGGCTTGGCCCTGGTGGTTAACTCGGCCGGTGGCAATGGGCTAACAGTTGAACGAATCATCCGGATATGTCGTACATATGCGGGCGGCGAGTTCAGTGTCATTGTCCCCAAAATGGCTAAGTCGGCCGCGACAGTGATCTGTCTCGGGGCATCATGTATCTACATGGCACAGACAGCGGAATTGGGCCCTGTAGCACCTCAAGTTTTCCGTCGGGACCCCGATACAGGAGAGATGAATGTCGCGCAAGCGCAGAACATCATAAAGTCATACGAGAAGTTAATTACCAGTGCAGTTCGAGTCAAAGGGAATCCGGACCCGTATCTGCAGCAGTTACAACGCTATGATGCGACAGACATACAGGAGTTGCGTGATGCTGTAGCCCTGGCGGAAGACCTCGCGCTCACTACGTTGAGCACTGGCATGATGCAAGGCAAAAGTCGTGCTAGCATCCGCAAGTGCATTGCAGTATTGCTAGACCCCGAGAAGACTAGTGCTCACGGCAGGCCTGTTTATCTGGATCAGGCGCGCGCATGTGGTCTGAAGATAGAGGAGATTGGGATCAACGCCGAAATATGGCCTGTCCTCCATGAACTCTACATTCGTACAAATGCCTTCGTTTCCATAGAGGCATCGAAGGCGATAGAAACACGTGAACACGCCTTCTTTGCACCCGCGCCAGACAGGCCGAAGAAAGGATGATCCGACACGATGCGAAGGAAGAGCCCCGCTGTGCCGGAGGATGAATTGGTGGCGGCCATATCCAACAACCCAAGTAAGTATGAACGAGCACTTGCAAACGCGAAACGTTTCCCGCCGAAGGCGGCGACCGTTGGCCGAATTCCTCGGTCGGAGTGGAGATCAAGCAAGAGACCCATGGTTTCATGTTGAATCGCTTCGCACCTGATGGAGTGCAACGCCAGCGCGAATGTGCTGGCGTTGCTGTTTCCAGCCTGACAGATCGCGTCTAGACCACCTAAGAAATCGTAGACCTGCTGAATCCAAACTGCTCCACTACCACCCGCCTTGACACCCCAACCCACGCACCGTAGACTCCCGTTGGTACTCTCACCATGACCTGCAAACGCTGCCGTGTGGCGATGAAGATGCTGCGCGGGGTGCATCACAACCAGCGCAAATTCCAGTGCCCGCGCTGCGGGCGCGTCGCGATGCAACTCAACAAGCCAAAGGACCGTGGACGATGAATGGCGCCATGACGGCAGCCGCCCGCCGCAATCTGGCGATCACAGTGGTCCTCGTGATTGTGGTCGCGTTACTGTGGCAGCAGGTGTTCTCAATGACGGGCGTTCTCTGGTGGAATGCGCCGACCGTCGCGGCCTCGGCCCGCCCCCAGCCCCCGCCGCCGTTGCAGCTTCGCCCGCCGGATTCGAGCTGGGTGGACCTGAACGCCTATCTCAAGACTCACCCCAGGTGGCAGCAGTAGGCCGCCCACGGAGCCGATAATATGACCCAAGAGCACGACATCACCATCGTCGGAGCCGGCCTCGCCGGTTCCGAAGCCGCCTGGCAGGCCGCGCAGCGCGGCGCGAGGGTCCTTCTCTACGAAATGCGCCCCGAGGTCCAGACCCCGGCGCATAAGACGGGCCTGTTCGCCGAGCTGGTCTGCAGCAACTCGCTCAAATCGAACGAGCCGGTGCGCGCCGGAGGCATCCTCAAGGAGGAACTCCGCCGCCTCGGTTCGCTGATCCTCAAGGCCGCCGACGCCACCGCCGTACCCGCCGGCAGCGCCCTCGCCGTCGACCGCGACCTCTTCGCCGGCCAGATCACCGAGGCCATCGAGGCGCACCCGAACATCACCATCGAGCGCCGGGAGATCACGGCGATCCCCGAGGGCCTCACGATCATCGCTTCGGGACCGTTGACCAGCCAGCCGCTTGCCCGCGCGCTGTACTCGATCACCGGCAAGAGCTACCTATTCTTCTATGATGCGATCAGTCCTATAGTGGACGTGGAGAGCATCGACCAGGACAAGGTCTATCTGGCCTCCCGCTATGACAAGGGCGAGGCGGCATACATCAACTGCCCGATGAACGAGGCCGAGTACAACGCCTTCTACGATGCCCTCATGGGCGCGGAGATATCGCTGCACGCCGACGTGGACCCCAAGGAATTGTATGATGGCTGCCTGCCGGTGGAGATCATCGCCAGGCGCGGCCACGAGTCCCTCCGCTTCGGCCCGATGAAACCCGTGGGCCTCCGCGACCCGCGCACCGGCCAGAACCCCTACGCGGTCGTCCAGTTGCGCCCCGAGAACAACGACCTGACGATGTACAACCTCGTCGGATTCCAGACCTCGCTGCGCTGGGGCGAGCAAGAGCGCGTGTTCAGGATGATCCCCGGCCTCGAGCACGCCGAGTTCCTGCGCTTCGGAGCCGTGCACCGCAACACCTACATCAACGCCCCGACGCTCCTGCGGCCCACCTACCAGTTGCGCTCGCGCGACGATCTGTTCTTCGCCGGGCAGATCACCGGCGTCGAGGGCTATATCGAGTCGACCGCCGCCGGCTGGGTCGCCGGAGTGAATGCGGTGCGATTGTTGCACGGCAGGGAGCTGCTCGTATTCCCGCGCGAGACGCTGATCGGCGCGCTGGCGAACCACATCACCACCGCCGACCCGGAGAGCTTCCAGCCGATGAACGCAAACTTCGGCATCCTGCCGCCCTTGCCGCCCGGCGGCCGAGTGACGAAGGAGCAGAAGAAGCTGCAGCGCTCCGAGATCGCCCTGGCGGCGATGGCGCGGTTCCTGGAAGAGCAGGAGGGGGAGCTGTAGGGGATCAGGCGATAGGCCGCTCCGAAGGCACCTCACCCCCTACCCCCTCTCCATACAATGGAGAGGGGGGAATATGGCGCGCTGCCGTTGCCGTTCTCCCCTCTCCACGGGCCGCGCTCTGCGCGGCATTGGAGAGGGGTCGGGGGTGAGGTCGCCGTACTCCCGACATCAGAATGAACGCAGCCCTCGTCGATGCCTTCTTGCAGTACCTCGTCTCCGTCCGGGGCGTCTCGCCGCTGACGGCGGAGGCTTATTCCGCCCATCTCAACTGCTTCTGCGACTTCCTCGCGGCAACTCTCGGCCCCGAGCGGGCCTATGACTTCGCTGCCGTCGACTACCCTCTCGTCCGCAAGTACGCCGCCCACCTGACGCGCCAGAAGTACGCGAAAGCCACGATCGCCGCGAAGCTCTGCGGCCTGCGGGCGTTCTTCCGGCATCTCGTGCGCGAGGGAGTGCTGGCCTATAACCCGGGGATCGCGGTCGGGCCGAAGCGCGACAAGACGCTGCCCGAGGTCCTCTACGAGCACGAGATCGAGGACCTCCTCGCCGCGCCGGATGACCTGACCGCCGAGGGGATGCGCGATAAGGCGATCCTGGAGCTGCTCTACGCTACCGGGATGCGCCGGTCGGAGCTTCTGTCGCTGAATGTCGCGCAGATCGACTTCAGCCAGCGCCAGATCCGCGTCATCGGCAAGCGCGACAAGGAGCGCATCGTCTTTTTTGGCAAACCAGCGGCTGTAGCCCTGAAACGGTACATCGACAATGGGCGCGAAGACCTACTGCGCGCAAGGCCGACAGTGCGCGAGGCCGCTCCCGCCGATGAGCCCGCCCTGTTCCTCAGCAAGCGCGGGCGACGCCTCAACCCGACCGCGCTCGCCCAGATCGTGCACAAGTACGTGATCGCGTCAGGTGTTGGCCATCGCGCAACACCGCACACCCTGCGCCACAGCTTCGCAACGCATCTTCTGGACAATGGCGCCGACCTGCGCACGATCCAGGAACTCCTCGGCCACCAAAGCCTCGCCACCACCGAGATCTACACCCACGTCACGACCGCGCGCCTGAAGGAAGCCTACATGGGCGCGCATCCGCTGGCGAAGGAGTAGGGAAGGCGACGGCCACGGCGAACGGCTGACGGCGATTCAACAGGATGAGCAGGATTGAGAGGATTACGACAACGGCAAAAGGGCGGAATGGGTAGGATGACGCCTATCGCGGGGTGGGCCGGCCGTTTCCCAGCCGTTCTCTGTGTCCTCTGTGGTAGTCTGGGAAGTCGGGCGCTCCTGAGAGATG
>CAYWBK010000443.1:0-5375 GCA_964455745.1 uncultured Armatimonadia bacterium | reverse complement strand
CCCCCAGGTGCGAAGATGTGGGTAAAGCATAGCCACTCGTGGAGAGGGGCCGGGGGTGAGGCGCCGTCAGCCGTTCCCTTCCCGGCACGGGAAGGGTGCCCGCGCAGAGCGCGGGGTAAGGCCGTTTGCACAAGACTGGGGGTCAGGCGACGATGAGGGCGCTAAAGCTCTTCGGGCTGCTCCTAATCATCGTGGAGTTGATCCTCGTCCTCGCCTTCGTGGCCGGATACCACTACTCGCATGACTGGCGCATCGGGCTTCTGACTCTCGGGGTGACGCTGTTCGTCCTCACTGTGCCGTGGGTCGGCGAGGCCAGGTTGCAGTACGACTCCGCGGGCGGGCAGCTCGACGCGGCGTTCGGTTGGTGGGGGCGCATCCTCATCCGGCAGGCGCCCGAACCGATCCGCCGACTGCGCATACTCGGCATCCCCCTCAATCTCGGCAAGAAGCCCCGGCAACGCAAGCCGCGCGTGGTCGCGGACCTGCAGCAAGCCGCGCGCTGGACCGGCGAGAACTTCGACGACCTCGTCCGCCTTGCGCTCTCGGCGCTGAAAGCCGGACACGAGCTTGCGTGGGAAGCCAAGGAATTGCGCGTCAGGGTGCAGTCGCCGGTGCAGACCCCGGCGATCGACCAGGCGTTTTCATATATCGTCGGGCACAGACGCCTCGGCCCGGCGGACATCGAAGTGACGGCGGGCGGGTCGCGGCGAGTGCAGGTATGGTACCGGGGCGACATGCTCCAAGCCGGCCTGTTAGGGTTGACGGTGGTGGCGGATGTGCGGCGAATCTCACCGCCCGGCCCCCCGAACGGCTGACGGCCCTACCCCGTGGCCGCGCTGTGCGCGGTAGCGCTTCCGGGGCACCGCTCCCCTTCCGGGAGGGGAGAGGCTAACGGCGCCTCACCCCCGACCCCTCTTCCCGCCCAAACGGGATGGAAAGGGGAGAGCGGCGAGAAGGCAACGGCTAACGGATCTGGCGGGTGAGACGCCCGCCCCACGCGGTTTTCATGACAGCAAGGAGGGGCGCGACATGGCCGGGTTCCAAGTCGGTGATACGCTGGCAGGACTCGTCGCAGGATTGGCGAAGCTGTCCGAGGCTGTGAACGTGATCGGCGAGCCGATCCAGGCCGGGGACAAGCTCATCATCCCCGCTGTGGTGGTACGGGCCGGCTTCGGAGCCGGCGGCGGTGGCGGACCGAAAGCTGCGGAGGGCTCCGAGGTCGCCGATATCTTTGGCGGAAGCGGCGGAGGCGGCGGGCTGCTGCTCACGCCCGTGTTCCTCATCATCGACGACAAGGGCGAGCGACTCGTAAGCCCTGGGGGCGCGCACGAGGCCGGGGGCTCGCTCGTAGAAAAGATCAAAGAAGCCGCAGGAGCCTTCTGCAAGGCCCGGGAGTCGACAGCCGAGAAGCCTCCCGACGCCCCGCACGAAGCCTCGGACTGATGGCAGTCTGACGTCGCGTATGCGTGCCTTGCCTTTGCCGTTTTTCAGCCTTTCGTTCAGCGTTCAGCATTTTGCGTTCAGCGTTTAATACCACTGTTCGTTCGGGAATGAATATGCGATATCTGGCGCTTGCGGCCGTTCTGATCGTGTCTTTGGGCCTCGTCTCGTGCCGGTCCACGACTAAAGAAGAGTCGACGAAGGCCGCGGACAACAGGGTCCACGTCGACGCCTACATCAATGTGACCTCGGGCTGCCAGAAGCCGACCGAGGACCTGTTGAACCGCCTTGCCGCCCAGTATCCGGACCGGATCGCCCTGACGATCACTGATTTCGGGTCGGACGCAGGCTTCCAGAAGTGGCAGGCCGCCGGTTTGAAGTGCATGGCTATTCGTTTCGACGGCAGCACGGCGGTGGTCTTCGACGCGCCCTACGGCGCCGGCACCGCGGTGTTCCAGCAGCCGCCGGGTATGGGCCCGTGGAGCCTGGATGATCTCGAGCACGCGATGGCCTCGGCGGCGGTCGGGAAACTGCGCCCGGCGACGGATGCCGAGGTCGAGGCCGCCAACACGCCGCGCAAGTTCGCGGTGAAGTTCGCCGCGCAGCAGACGAAAGACCTGTCCTCGGGCAAGACCGCCTTCGAGTTGACCGCGAACGGCAAGCCCGTCGCGCAGTTCACCGAGAAGGACGGCGACACATCGCCACACGACCGTGCCGTGAAGGCGGCGAAGGCGCTCAACGACTGGGTCGGCAACGAGGTCGTCGTATCTGACCTGCGGGTGGAGGAAACCGCGCCCGGCCGCATGACTGTCATAGCCGCGGGAACGCCCGTAATGGCGGTCTCGGACAAAGACACGGCTGCGCCCGGGGGCGACGAGCCGAAGAAGCTGGCCTCGAAATGGGCGGCTGCGTTAAAGGGCGCTCTTCTGCAGTCTGCGGCAAACAAGCCCTCGGATAAGAAACAGGAAACGAAGTAGAGACGCCCCGCCGGGGCGTCTAAATCCGCCCCGCCGGGGCGTCTGCCCCCGTCGCCGCCAGAGCGTCTCGCGCGGGTGGCATCGTCGTCCGTAAAGACGCCCCGCCGGGGCGTCTCTACTCCCTCCTCCCCCCTCCCGCCTTCAGTTCCCCCTCTCCCTGCCGATACTTGTTACAGCTTCGATGACCTCTCTTTGCATGGAGTTTTCATGGCTCGTCGCTTCCGCTTCAACCTCCAAACCGCCCTTGACATCCGCCAGCAGAAAGAAGATGAGGCCCGTCGGCAATTCGCCGCGGCGCTGAGAGTGCTTGCGGAGGCCGTGGAGACGCGCACCCGCATCCGCGCGAAACGTGCCGAGATCGTCGCTCAGGTTCGCGAGGGCACAACCGAGACGCTGCTGCACGGCAGCCAGTGCCTCGATCTCATCAATCAGCAGTTGGCCGGCGCTCATGCCCTCGTCGAGCGGCAGATGCGCGAAGTCGAAACGCGGCGGCAGGCCCTCATCGCCAGCTCCCAGGAGCGGGAAGCGCTCTCGATGCTCCGCGACCGCAAGCGCGCCGAGCACGACAGCCTCGCGCAGAAAGCGGAGCAGAGAGAGCTGGACGAGGCGGGAGCGCGGCAGGGCAATAGCGGCTTGACCGCCCCGATGAGGTGATGGGGATGCAGGGGATGCAGGGGATGCAGGGAGTGCTGGGCCGGATCGCCGCGATCGAGTCGCGGATCGACGCGCTGCAGGAGTCGCCCGCGCCGGTCTCGGTCGGCGGAGCGCCAGACTCCACCCAGGCGGAGCCGGTGAGCTTCGCCCAGGCCCTGCAAGCGACGAGCGCCCTTGCCACCTCTCAGAACTCGCAAGTCGACGGGACCGTGCGCGAAGCGGCGGCCAAGTACGGCCTCGATCCGGCGCTCGTGCGCGCGGTCATCAGGACGGAGTCGGATTACGATCCGCGCTGCCGTTCCAGCGCCGGCGCGATGGGCCTCATGCAACTCATGCCCGAGACCTGCCACGACTATGGCATCAGCGATCCGTATGACATCACCCAGAATATCGACGGCGGCTGCCGCGAACTATCCGGCTACTTCAAGCAATTCGGGGGGAATCCCGAGCTTGCGCTGGCCGCCTACAACGCCGGAGCGGGCGCAGTGCGCAAATATGGCGGCATCCCGCCCTACCGCGAGACCCAGGCATACGTGCCAAAGGTGATGGGGCTTTGGCGAGGCGGGAAAGGGTGACCCAACCCGTCGCCGTTTCCCTCGCCATCTTGCCTGGGCGGGAAGAAAGAATCAGGGGGCGAGTCGCCGTTTTTCCCTCTCCACGCGTGGAGAGGGGCGTACCCGCCGCAGGCGGGTCAGGGCGAGGTCCCGTTCCCCGACACTTTGCAGAGATAGATGACCATGCAACTGGCTGTGACGGCCAACTTGGG
Organism: uncultured Armatimonadia bacterium; assembly: GCA_964455745.1. Taxonomy (GTDB): domain Bacteria; phylum Armatimonadota; class Zipacnadia; order Zipacnadales; family CAYWBK01; genus CAYWBK01. Next base: position 1,538 of record CAYWBK010000443.1, on the reverse strand, counting down.
CGGTCCGGGACTGGTCGAGGTGGGGGAGGGGGCGAGCCCGACCGCCAAGGGTAAGCGCGAAACGCAGCAGGGCGGCGCGGACAACGCTCTCTTCGCAGCGCTGATGACGTGCCTGGCGGCTGGCGCGGCCCAGAGGCAGCCGACCACGGTCGCCGTCGGCGGGAAAGCCGAAGCGCAAGCGTCCGGCGGGGCGGCTGACTTGGCAGGTGTGGGATCGGTCGGCGCGACCGGGGCTGTGAACGCCCCGCAGGCCAAAGAGACCGGGCAGCCATCACCCGCGCCCGGACAACAGGCCCCAGCCGCGCCATCAACACAGCAACCGGGGCGCGAAGTGACGGACCTAAGCGAAGGGATGAATCCGGGCGACGGGACGCACCCGCGCAACGCGGCGGTGCAGCCTGTGAGAATCGAGGAGCCGCTGCCGGTCGCTCCGCCAGGACCTCAGGCCATGAGCGCGGCCGATATGCCGGAGATCAATACCGAGAACTCGCAGCGTGTGCAGCCAGCGGCGTCGCCGGACGAAGCGGCGGTCAGCATCCCGCTCAATCAGCCAGCCCTGTCTTCTGCGAGTACAGAAGCCGCCGTCTTGCCGCACGTCGCGCCAGGCGAGCCGCAGGCCGAGACGCCCGCGAACCCCGCCGCCCCGGTCGCAGAGTCCGCCGCCCCTGCAGTCGCTTTGCGTGCCGCTCCGGCGGCGCAAACGGTGACGGTGGCCGCAAGCGCTTTGCCGGTGGAGGCCCGGACGCAGCCGACACAAAGCGTTCCGATACCCGGCAATACCTCAACTCCCGCGACCCCAGGGCCAGCGCGGGCGGCAGATCAGACACCAAGAACCGAGCCTGAACCCGCCTTGCCCGTCGCACCGCTGCAACTGACTGTGAGCCCTGCCCCTCCAGGCCCCGAGGCATTGGCCGTCACCGCCGACGCTGTTACCTCGCCGAGGCCGGTGGATAGCCCTCGCGCTACGCCGCGTTCCTCGCTCGCCCCGACACTCCGAATCGGCCCGACCGTAGCGCCCGGGCGCGACAGCGGCATCGAGGCCGAGCGGCCGGTCACGCCGGTGGCTGAGGCAGCGCCCGTCGCCGCGAGGCGCGACCGCAAGGCTACGGATGACACCGCAAGCGTCAGGCCGCAGTTCTCGGGCCAGGAGGCGACCTCCCCTGACATCGACGCGCTTGCCTCCGGTGAGCGGATCACCCGGGCCGTGGTGCAGGCGGCACAGGCGCGGCCGACGGAGGCGGGGCAGGGGGCGACTGGCGAGACGGTCAGCGCCCTGCACGTGGCGCTCGATCCGCCCGGCCTCGGCACGGTGCACGTCCGCGTCGAGACGGCCGGCGACACTGTGCGCGCAACAGTGACCGTGCCCAATTCGGGGGTCTCGGGGGCCTTGCAACATCTCGAGCCGCAAGTGCGCGCAGCGCTGGCCGAGCATGGCCTCGCCCTGGAGCATTTCCAGCTTTCGCACCAGGCCGGTCAGGAAAGCCGCGATCCGCAAGCCGAACGCCCCGAGTTCGTCGCAACCCGCCCAAGGGCGGCAG
>CAYWBK010000442.1:0-5402 GCA_964455745.1 uncultured Armatimonadia bacterium | reverse complement strand
GCCGACAGGCCCCCGACACCGGCCCCGCAGCGGGCTCATGAATAATCCGGGCTAGGCGTGAGGTGCCCGCTGAAGGCAGGCGGGGACCCCACGCCCCGCAACTACAGTGAGCGACATTGGGGCTAACGGCAGTCCTCCCTCGCCCTCACTTCGCCTTCGTCGAGAACTTGTAGACCGTTGTCTGCCTGTACGTCTTCCCCGGTCGCAGGATCGTCGACGGGAACTTCGGCTGATTCACCGAATCCGGGAAGTGCTGCGCCTCGAGGCAAAACGCCTGATACTGGTTGTAGACCGTGCCGCCCTTGCCCTTGATGGTGCCGTCGAGGAAGTTGCCGGTGTAGAATTGCACGCCCGGCTGGGTGGTGAGCATCTCCAGGACTCGTCCGCTTCTCGGGTCCACGACCCGCGCCGCGAGCGCCAGGCGCCCGCCGCCGCTGTTGAGCACGAAATTGTGGTCATAGCCGACCGGATTGCCGCCGGTTTTGTCGATGCGCCGGCCGATGGCCGTCATCTTTGTGAAGTCGAACGGAGTGCCCTTGACCGGGGCAAGCTCGCCCGTCGGGATCAGCGTGTCGTCCACCGGGGTGTACCGATCCGCCGCCAGCAGAAGCCGATGCCCCAGGATATTGCCGTCATCGCACCCGGAGAGGTTGAAATAGCTGTGGTTGGTGAGGTTGATCGGCGTCGCCTTATCGGTGGTCGCCTTGTAGTCGATGCGCAGGGCGTTGTCCTTCGTCACGGTGAAGGTGACCTCGGCCTTGAGGTTGCCGGGGTAGCCCTCTTCCCCATCCTTGCTCAGGTAGGTCATCCGCACGGACGGCTCGTCGCCGGTGCTGATCGGCGCGGCCTGCCAGACGACCTTGTCGAAGCCTTTGAGGCCGCCGTGCAGAGCGTTCGGACCGTTGTTGGTGGCGAGGGTGTACTCCTGGCCGTCGAGGGTGAACTTGCCTTTCGCGATGCGGTTGCCCACGCGTCCAACCGTCGCTCCGAAGTACGGGTCCCCGGCGAGGTACTCATCCAGGCTGTCGAAGCCGAGCACCACGTCGCCCATCTTGCCGTTGCGGTCCGGAACGACGATCTGGGTCACGATGCCGCCATAGGTCATAACCTTGACGATCATGCCATGAGCGTTCGTTAATGTATACAAGTCAACGGGGGTTCCATCTGCGGTCTTACCGAAATCCTGCTTGTCCAGGCTTGCCATCGCCGCTCCCACCCCTAAAGCTGCGAGCATCACACAAATGAGGCCGGTCGTCAGGGCGCGTTTGTACACTTGCCTGCTCCTTTCCGCGACTGTGGCAGTGAGATATGGTCGTGCGCTTCCCCATGCGCGAAGCTGCCGATAGCGGCTGGTAATTCGGCGCTCATCAGGTCAGACCTGCATCGTGCCGCCCTTTGCATCGACGGAGGGAACGCCGCCGGCGGAAGCGAATGTGGCTATCACGAATCGATCCGCGCGGGAGGATACGACCATGTTGTCGATGCGACACGCCGCCGCTGCTGCTGCCATGTTGTCCGTACTCATGCCGGCCATCGCCGGGGCCGCCCCCTCCGGTGTGGTCCAAGTGTGGTCGGGCTTCACTGCCTTCGGCAAGGCGAAGATCGACAACGCTATGGACGCCTCCATCCGCGAACCCGGTCGCGCCGCCGGCGTGTCGCGCAATGCGGTCTTCCTGCACCCGAAGGACACGGGCGACGCCACCGCGACCTACACCGTGACGCTTCCGGCCGTCGGCCCCGGTGACCGCCTGATCCTCAGCGCCTGGTGCAGCATCTCCGACGGCGCCAAGTTCGATGATCCGCTGCGGCCCTCCGACGGCGCTGGCTTCGCGATCCGTGTGGACGGCAAGGAGCTGTTCCATCAACTGCTGCGCGAGAGCAAGTGGGTGCCCTATGCCTTCGATCTCGCGCCGTGGGCGGGCCGGCAGGTCGAGATCGCCCTCGTGACCGACTGCGGCGGCAAAGGCAACGCCAACTACGACTGGGCGCAGTTCGGCGAGCCGCAGGTGCTGCTGCTCCACGGCAACGCGCTCGATGCGGACGGCAAGGCCACCGGCACCGCCGGAGCGGTCTTGCTGGAATACTCGGATGCCGCGCCGCAGGCCGCCTTGCGCCTCATGCCCGACGGCGCCGGTCCGGGCCTCAGCGCGCCGCTCACGGGTTCCGGCATTGTCTGCCGGGAGTTCGGAGCAGCGGAGATGGGCGAGGCCCAGGCGCTTCGAGTGCAGGTCACCGGCGCGACGATGAAAGACCTTCGCGTGTGTCTATACCAGCCGCATCTCGTCATCGACGCCCTCGGCACGGAGAGCGCGGTCAGCTTTGCGGATAAGCCGCTGAAGTTCGGGGCCACGATACGCAATGACGGCAAGGCCTCGCTTCTCCCCCTGCACACGGCCAGCGCGTCTCTCACCGGGGCCGCGCCGCAAGCTCTCGGTCGCCTCGATCCCGGCCAAAAGACCCGTGTCGTGTGGGAGCTTCCGCCGCAGTTTAGGCGTTCGCTGGACGTTACCGCCATCGTTCGCTGGTCCGTCGACGGCGAGCCTGCCCAGGTCGAGAGTAAGGCCTCCGCATCGCTGCTCCCGGCAGCGCCCGCTCTTCCCGCCGAAGCCCCGGCGCGAGCCGAATTGCGGAAGCTCGATGGCGGCGCGTATCTCCTCCAGAACCGCTGCCTTCGCCTCGCCTTCCTGCCCGGTGAGTACACCGACATGCGGGGGCAGACGAAGCCGCAAGCTTACCGCGGGCCGGTGCTGTGCTACGCGCGAGTCGGCAGCGACTGGCGCCTCGTGGCGGCCATGCCGCCGGTGTGGGACTTCGCCCGGGTGGGCTCTTCCGACGCTGTCAGCGGCGAATTCCCGGTCGCCGAGACCAAAGCGAACGGACGCATCGGCCTGCAGTTGGGGCGGATCGACCCGAAGGCGCGCGCTCGCGTGCAGCCCGTCATCTCCTTCACCCTCGGCGACAGCGACAAGCGCGTCGAGATCGCCTCACAGGTCTACACGAAGACCGACGCCGACCTGGTCAAGCTTTCCGGGCCGAAGGTGCTGGTCGGCGACGGCTCCACGGGCCGGACCAAGCGCATGGCCCTCTTCCCCGGCCTGGAGTATCTGGAGGGCGACGAGGAAAGCTCCAGCACCCTCGACTTCGCGCCGGTGCTCGCGAACCGCACCGTCCCGCACCCGTACAAAGTCACGATTCCGCTGATGGCCGTCGAGACTCCCGATGCCCTCGTCGCCTTGCTGTGGGACCAGACGCAGAAATGGGACGGCGTCGATTCGATGCCCTCGGCGGCGTTCGCCTCGCCGAACTTCATCGACGGCCAGGCGAATCACCTCATGCAGCTTTTCCTCCCGCCGGTGCCGGACTACACCGATGAGAACAAGCTTACCCCCGCCAAGCCTTACCCGATGAAGGCCGGGCAGACCGTCACATTGCGCCAGCAGCTCGTCATCGACCCCGGGGCGAAGGTGCTCGATGCCATCGACCACTGGATCGCCGCCTACGGCGGGCTGCCGAAGCCCTCCGCCGAGCCGCGGGACCTCGCCGCCGAACTGGCCCTGTCGCGTTACGGCTTCATGCACACCGTTTGGGACGAGAAGACGAACAAGTCGCGTCACTGCGTTGACTGGACACCGGCGAACGCGCCCGGTGTCGCCGATCTCCTCCTCTTCGACGCCCGGGTCTCGGGGAATGCCGAGGCGCGGCAGCGGGCTGAACTCATCGCCCGCCAAACCATCGAACAGCAGGGCAGCGAGGGCCTGCTGTCGCCCGCAAACTGCCACATTCTCAACGGCGAGCTTCCTTTCCACTACGGCTATCTGCCCGAGACGTATGCCGCGATGCGCGAGCAGGCCTACGGTGCGATGGGCGGTCAGGGCAACGACGGCTCCTGGCTCTACTACCCTCCGAAGGACGGCGAGGCCCTCGGCAAGCCGGGGACCCCGACGGTCGGCACCTGCGTGAGACCGGCGTGGATACTCCTACGCTACGCCCGCTACACCGGCGACACCCACGCGCTCGCCGCCGGCCTCAAGGGCCTCAAATATGTCGATGCGCACTTCAGGGTGCCGCGTGGCGCGGAGGGCTGGGAGTGCCCGATCCACGCCCCGGACATCCTGGCCTGCGCGTACGCGGTCGGCGCGTACGTGGAAGCCTATCGCGCGACCGACGATAAGCGCTGGCTGGAGGAGGCGAGGTACTGGGCGCGCACCGGCCTGCCGTTCCTCTATCTGTGGGACGATGCAGCCACGCGGCCGACCCACGCCGGGCCGGGGATGCGCTATGCCTCGATCCCCGTCTTCGGCACGACCTTCTTCACGCACTCATGGCTCGGGCTGCCGGTGCAGTGGTGCGGGCTGGTGTATGCCTACCACTTGCAGCATCTGGCCTTATATGACAAGTCCTTCGATTGGAGCCGCGTCGCCGCGGGCATCACCATCAGCGGGATGTACCAGCAGTTCGGCGATGAGAAGCCCGAACTGAAGGGCTGCTACCCCGACAGTTGGCGGCTGTACACCAATGTGCGCAATGCGCCGTTCATCAATCCCGAGGACATCATCCTCAACCGCCTGGTGATGGCCGGGTACGACCCCGACCCCGGCACGGCAATCCTGCCGGTCGGCGGCGAGCGCATCCACCTCACCACCGGCGCGCGGGTCGAGAAGGCGGAGGTACAGGGCGACAGGGCGACGGTACGCCTGTCGTACTTCCCCGGCGAGGCCAGCTTCGGCTTCGTCGCCAACGTGGCCGAGCCGAAGTCCGTGAAGCTTAACGGCGCAGCGCTGTCCGCCACCGCCGACCTGCAGTCAGTCAAGGACGGCTACCTCTACGACCGCGACCAAGCCGCGCTGTTCTTCAAGATCACACACGCGAAGCAACCGGCGATACTGGAGGTCGCCGGCCTCGCCCACGCGCTTCCGCTGCCCCACCAAGGCCTCTCATCCTGGGACTTCTCCGCCGGGTTACAGGGCTGGCACCCCGGGAATGCTTGCGAACTGCGCGCAACCCCGGATAAGACCGTCGTGCTGAAGGTCACCGGCTTCGACCCATACATCATCAGCGGGCCGGCGAACATCGACGCAGCACAGCACGGCACAGTCACCATCAAAGCACGGGCGAAGGCCGGACAGGCTATCGGCCTCTACTGGATAACCGACGCCAGCCCGGTCTGGGGCGAGGACAAGCGCAGCGCCGCTCCCCTGATCGCCGACGGGCAATGGCACGACTTCGTCATCGACGTGTCGAAGGCCCCCGGATGGAAGGACACCGTCACAGCGGTGCGCGTCGACCTCTACCCCGCGGAGGTCCCGGTCGGCTCCGAACTCGAACTCCAGTCGTTGACGGTGAAGTAGACGGCCCTACCCCGCCCGCTTCGCGGGCACCCCTCCCGTGCCGGGAGGGGAGAG
>CAYWBK010000441.1:0-5418 GCA_964455745.1 uncultured Armatimonadia bacterium | reverse complement strand
ACCATCCGCCAGGCGGCATCGGACAGGGCGTCTCCGGTCTTGGAGTAGCCCATCCAGTTCGAGCGGACCATCGAGCGCGGGTAGGCCGAGCGGATGATGTCATCGCCGATGGTCGGGTACGGCCCATAGAAAGTATTGGTCCCGAGGATCGCGTCGTAGTCGTCGCCGAAGCCGCCGGTGCCCTCGAAGCCAGTCAGGGCCAGCGGATCGAGACCCTTGTAGCCTTGGACAAACCGCCCCGAGAACTGCGCCAGGTTGCACCGCGCGAAGGCTTGCCGGTCGTACCAGCGCGGGAAACAGGTCTTCAGCGCGGCGTTCTCCATGTTGTCCTTGTGGTCGAGCAGGTCCACCTCGTCGAACGAAGCGTAGGTCGTCCCCCACGAGGCATTCAGCTTGTCGATGGCGCCATATTGGGCCGCCAAATACCGCCGGTAGGCCGCGATGCACTCCGGGCTGACGCAGCAGCCCTGGGTCACGCCCTCATCGCCTAGCGAGTACACGAAGACCCCTTGCTCGCGGAGAGCTTTCTGGTTATCGACGATGCCCTGGACGTACTTCCCCGCCGCCGGGTCATCGTTCCAGCAGACCGGCTTCATGTAACCGTTTTCGTCCTTCTCGTCGAGAATTCGGGTGCTGTAAGGGATCAGCGAGGCGTCTGCCGCGCGTAGCGCCGCAGGCTGAGCGCTCGAGCCGAAGCTGCCAATGAGACAGATGTTGATACCCTTAGCCTGAAGCTGCCGCCAGGCATACAAGCCCAGACTGTCGCGGGGGGCGTCCCATATCACGAAGTTCATCTGCCCCTGCCGGCGCTTGGGCACTGTGAACATGGCGCTCTTCATGTCCACTTCTTTCCCGGACTCGATCAGTTGGGCTTCGACCCGCATCTCGATGGTCGCGAAGGCGTCGGGGCGGTACTCGAAGGGGTAGGTCGCCTGCCCTGCCACGAGCGGCATATCCTGTTGCCGGAGAATGCGGTCGTAGGAATCGCGGAAGCTCAGCCGTAGCGTCGCTCCCGCCGGCAGCGTTCCGCGGAGCGTTACCGTTCCGGTCTGCGTCTCGTCGCGCTCGACGAAGGTCCGGTCAAGCGTGACCTTGTCCACGCCATAGGGCCGCTCGACGGTGAAGCTTCCGGCTCCGCAGGCCTCGACGCCACGCGGGCTTTTCACGACCGCATCGACGAAGTAGTCACCGGCGGGAAGCGACGCGGAAGGCACGTCGACGGTCACAGGTTTGCCGGAAGGAAGCGTGACCGCGTCCTGCCTGGCGGTCATCTGCTTCCCATCGCGGGCGCGCCGGACCGCGAGATTGACAGTCGCCTTAAGGACTTGCGCGGCTCTGCTCTGGAAGGTAACGCTGCCAATGCCGGAGACATCCCCTCCGCCACTGGCTTGAATCGGCCCGGCGGCAGCGGGCATGGCGACCGTAACATCGCCCTCGCGGCCCGCCGCCCACTGCGCCGCTCGCCCAACGAGGAGCATCCAGTAGTCGAGGTCGATCAGCCCCCGCCAGTTGAACTCCTGGAACGGGACCAGCGACTGCGCCGCGTCGTTGATCCAGACGCCGCGCCCCTTGCCAAGGCGGTAGGCAGAGACCATCTCCGCGGTGTTCTTGCCGCCGATAACCGGCAGGCCGTCGGCGAGAGCCGGGGGCAGCGGAGTGATCTGCCGCCGCGGGACCATGTACTCCCCCGCTCCCGGCCCGCAGCACAGAAGCCCCGCCCCGCCGGCCACTTGCTTGAGGATCAGGTACTGAATCTTCGCCGGGAGCTTGTCCATGCCGAAGCCAGCGAGGACATAAAGCTGATAAGGCTTCTCCAGTAGACGCTCGGCCCGCTGCTCGCCGATCTGGCCGCCGTGGAAGACCCACTTCCCGCCGCTGGGGCCGCAGAAAAGAGCCGCGTCAGCCTGCAGATCGAACCGCTCCCCCAGCTCGACGACCTCGCGGACGCGGGTGCCCATGTCTTCCCACGTCCCGTCATACGCCCCCGTATAGACGAAGAACAGCGCGCGGATAGGCCCGCCGACATAGCCTTTGGCCCATTCCTTATGCGGAGTGACCACGGTTGAGGCGAGCGAGTTGTCTTCCTCGACCTCACGGGCATTTGTCTCAGCCCTGAGAGCCGGGGTATGCCCGGCAAGAACGGCACACAGGCAGATGGCAAGCATTAGCAGACGTCGGCTCATGGGTAGGGCTCCCTTCATACACACGGCCTGACACGCGTAGAGCGGGCGTCTCACCCGGCAGCGTTGGCTGCGCCCGATATCGCCTTTCACTTCGTCAACGACGAACGGCCTTGGCGGGCGAGACGCCCGCCCCACGCGCTCTCTAGTGCCTTGTCAGACGAGAATCTTTGGCCGAATGGCAAAACGGCAAGATCGCTGAACGGCCCTAACACCTTGGGGGATTGCATCCCCCAAACCCCCGCGATTTTCAGGGTCAAAGGCGTCCAGAATGCGGGGGTCTGGGGCTAAGATCGCATAGCGATCTTCCTGCAATCCCCCAGGACGTATAGGCCCCTGGTGTGCGTGGCCTTACAAGCCGCTGCCTAAAGATTCACGACTGACGGAGCACTAGTCCGGCAGGACGTTGGCGATCAAGTACGCATATTGCAGGTCATACGAGGCCCTTGCCAGGGCATCCATCCCGGCGATCACCTTGCGCAGTTCCAGCGCCGACGCCTTGTCGGTCGCCTTGCTGAGCCGCTCCGCTTTCCGCCACTGGCGCAGCAGGTCGCGGGCCTGCGCGCCGAATTTGGGATCGCGCGAGGCGGTCGTGAGCGTCGGGATGTACTCGTCTCCCTGCCGCACCGCGGCGGCCAGCCTTCCCGTCAGGTTGGCCCGGTAAGCAGCGTTCAGCCGCTCGGAGACTGCAGCGGCTTCGCCGGCGGCGGGCGCGGGGCCGAGAAAGTCGATGGCGGCGAAGTTCTCCGGCTCGTTGAACTGTCGCTTCAGGGGAGCCCAGCAGGTGAATCTGTCGCCCCCGGAGACTACGGTCCACGTGTTTCGGCAGAAGTCGCCGGTCCACACATCCCCGACCTTCGGTCTACACCCGATCACTTCGTAGGGAATCCTGACTTCCAGGCTGTACGAATCCCGGCCGATCTTCGACTTCGCCTGGAACTTGGTGAAATCCGGGGCGCCGAGGAAGCTGCCTCGCGCGCCGCCGGCGGTGACGCCGAACTGGAAGACCGGCTTGTCGGCGCCGGGACGGAGGAACAACTCGACGCCGTCATCCTCCCAAAACGGCCCGCCGTCGCGCACGTGCAGGTTCATCTGCGGGGCGTCCGGCTCCTCGGCGGTGACGGCGATGTACAGCGCCTCGTCGTCCCAGCATGCTTGGACGACGGTCTGTTTCGCGACGGTGTACCCGCCTCCGAGGACCGAAAAGCCGGTTACGGCAGGGATATTCTGCCACGCCGGGTCAGAGGCGATTTCCCCGTCCAGGGTTGGCGTGACTGCCGGACGATAGCACGGGTAGGTCATCGGTCCCGCCCACAGCGGCGCGGTCAAGAGCACGGAAAGCAACAGGATTGACGGCGTGATGTGAAGTGGCCTCGGCATTCGTCTCTCACCTTGCCCGGCATTGACGTGTCGGAAGAAAGTATTCGCGATACCACGCGAAGGCACCTTTGCGCGTAACGACGCCCCCGCTCTGCGTTCAGCACTCTCCGCGAGTGGAGCGGGGCCGAGGGCAGCCGTCATGCCGGGTTCCGACACTCTAATGATGAAAAGGCGACGGCCCTACCCCGTCCCGCCTGCGGCGGGCCACCCCTCCCGTACCGGGAGGGGAGAGGCAGACGGCAGAGGCATCGGCAGGCGACGGCCCTACCCCGCCCGCTTCGCGGGCACCCCTCCCGCACCGGGAGGGGAGAGGCTGACGGCGGGTTTCGACGCAGACTTCATGGCGGGCGCCCGCCCCACGCGCGACAGGATTGTCGCGCCCACTCCATTTCGAAGCAGTCGTCATGCCGGGTTCCGGCACTCTGGAGTGATGAAAAGGCGACGGCCCTACCCCTGCCGCGCTTTACGCGGCCAGCGCTGCGCGGGGACACCCCTCCCGTACCGGGAGGTATCCGTTTAGCGACTTCTTTCCTTGGACCATGTGGCAGCGCGATTTATTGCGCTAAATGCGGGCCGAACTGCTATCCACGCATCACGCCATCGGCTGCGGGTAAGCATTTCGTCGAAGTAGAAGCACAGGTAGCTATACGATGTGATCCGCGCGATGAATCGCGCTGCCACATGGTCTGAAGGAGGTATCGCTAAACACATACACCGGGAGGGGAGAGGCAAACGGCGGGTTTCGACGCAGACTTCATGGCGGGCGCCCGCCCCACGCGCGACAGGATTGTCGCGCCCACTCCATTTCGAAGCAGTCGTCATGCCGGGTTCCGGCACTCTGGGGGGGCCCCTGTCTCGCCGATACCCTATGTGGATTAGTGCACATACCAGCCGGGGTATACATTGAGCACAGCGGGACGAAGAAGCATCAACGCGGATTGCACACCGTCCCGCACAATGCCAATTGAGAGCGAGGTGTTAGCAATGCGCGCACAATCGCTTTACTTGACGACAGCGGGGTTGGTGCTCGTTTACGCGGCGGCGCTTGCAACAGCGGCCTTCGCGGACCCGCCGATCGTCTCCAGTCCCTGGCCCAGCTCACTGGCTGAACGCAGCGTCACCGTACAAGGCACGGCTCCTGGCGCCACATGGGTGAACGTATGGACCCAAGTGCGGGACGCACAGACCGGGGCGACTCTGGCGGAAGTGCCTGGTCTGAGACATCCGGTGTCCCACTACGGGACCTTCAACGTCAGGATCGCGACCCCGGACGTGTCTTTCGGCCAGCAGTCTCCGGTCGATTACGTGATCCACGTGGAATCCATGGCCGGCATGATGTCGCTGGGTGAGAGCACAGTGGCCTTGTCCTCCTCGCCGATGCCCATGATCCAGACGTGCAGCGGCTCCGAGGGGCCTGCACCACGGATCGAGAATCTGACGGCCGACCAATGCGCGGGGCCTAACACAGACATCAGCGGGCAGACGCAGCCGCGCCAACTGGTGACCATCTGGACCGAAGTGTACGACCCATCGAGCAACCAACTGCTGCGCTCGATCCCCGGGATCCGCAGCTACGCGAGCGAGGACGGGAGCTTCCGCTTCCGCATCGCGACGCCGCGAGTGTCGATCGGTCCCGACACCCCGCTTCGGTACGAAGTCCATGCGCGAGCCGAACGAAACGGCCAGTGCTCGCCCGACTTGGTCATCCCCCTGAAGTGGGACGTCGACGAGTGCTCTACGCAGGCCAGACTGCCGTAAGCACTGCGGGGGCCTCATGCGAGTTTCAGTAAGGCGATGGGCCACGCGCGGGTCCGAATCTTGATTGTAGGTAGAGGTCCTCAAGAGGCCATCTTGAGGG
>CAYWBK010000440.1:0-5425 GCA_964455745.1 uncultured Armatimonadia bacterium | reverse complement strand
CCCCTCACCGACGAATTCCTATTTCTCCTACCCCGTCCCCTGGAGGTTCGTCCATGCAATTCCCCACCTTCTGTCTCTCCGGCAAGATCGCCCTCGTCACCGGCGCGAGCCGCGGGATCGGGCAACATGCGGCTGTCAGCCTCGCCAATGCCGGGGCGGACGTGGTCGTCAGCGGCCGCGATACCGCCGCGCTCGCCGAGACCGCAGCCGAGATCGAACGGCTCGGACGGCGCGTGTGGACGTGTGAGGCCGACCTCGCCGACACCGCACAGGTCGTCGCCCTCGGCGAGCAGGCCATCGCCCTGTCGGGCGGCATTGACATCCTCGTCAACAACGCCGGCATCTCGTTCCCGGAGTCGGCCCTGGATACGACCGAGGCGCACTGGGACGCCACGCTCGACGTGAACCTCAAGGCCCCGATGTTCCTCAGCCGCACCGTCGCGCCGTCGATGATCGAACGCGGAGGCGGGAAGATCATCATGATCGCCTCCGCGGCGTCGAACGACGGCCTCACCGAGCACGCGGCATACTGCGCCTCGAAGGGCGGGCTGATCCTGCTCACGAAGGTCCTCGCGCTGGAATGGGCCGCAAGCCGCGTCTGCGTCAATGCGATCTGCCCGACGGTGATCCTCACGCCGATGGGCGAGCAGGTGTGGGGCGATCCGGTGAAGAGCGGGCCGATGCTGGCGAAGATCCCGCTGGGACATTTCGGGTACCCGGTGGATGTGTCAGGGGCGATAGTGTTCCTGGCGTCGTCGGCATCGGACATGATGACCGGATCGGCCATCACCATCGACGGCGGCTACGGAGCGCAGTGAGAGGGAAACGCAGAGCGATGAATGATGAGCGATGAGCAAAGGCACACGACGGGGTAGCGCCGCTGCGGCAAGATACGACGGCGTAGGCAGGCTCCGCTCCTGGCCGAAAGCGGCACTCCGTGATCGCGGCTGTCTGACGGCAACTCATGGCTTCATGGCGTCAGCAATGCGGGAGGCGGGTAGGAGCATCGTCATTACGGATCACGCCAAGCCCTGGTCCCCGTCGTGGCCTCGTTCCATCCCGCTTCGCGGGCCGGAACGAGGTCGTGACACCTCGCGCCTTGACCGTTGAAAGTGCCACATCAAAAACGATGCTCCTGCTACGCCCCGTACAATGCCCACTTTCCCAGCCGGCCCAGGATCCGAGCCGGGATGACGGCATTGGGGTAGTTCCTGTCGGGCCTATAGGCGAGGTACGTCCACAACTCCGCGCCATCAGGGTGGAAGCCCTCAGTAAGGGGCACACGCAGTTCGTAGACGCCGCCGTGCCTGAGTACCACATAGTGCCATCTCCCCTGCGATGGCAGGGGAGGAGGCGGGATGCGGAATATGTACTCGGGGAGCAGGGCCTCCAGGGTTTCAGGGTAGAGGACATTGGATAGATGCCAGGCTTCCAGGGCGTCGATGATCGGGTCCGCAGACCCTGTGACCATGCCCAGAGATCGTCTCCGCTTCCGTATGAAGCGAGCGTCCCGGCGTCCAAGCACCATGGCCAGCACCAGGACTACCAGCAGAAAGGCGCCGAGGCCTATGAATACCGCCCGTTCTGCGGGATCAGCCAGGTTCACGTCGGTGAACACCTCTCATGCTATCGTTCGGGGCAGCCCCGGTCGGCCGATCCTCATGCGCGCAGCGCGCGGCCGACTTTCCTGATGCCCTCGGCGATGCGCTCCATGTCCGACACCTCGTAGGTCGGGTGGCAGGGCACGAAGAACGTGCGCGACTCGACCCATGCGGCTACGCGGGCTTGTCAGCCCATAGAACCCAGGTGACATCCGTGAACTGGGTGACCTGCAGCTTCACACTGTATCCTGCGAGCGTCGTGCGTATTTGATCGACGTGTGCGAAAAATTCCTCTTCCAGCCAGTTGTGCTGACGCAGAGCCACAGCTTGCGCCTCCTCGTCCGCGAAAACGATGTCCCCGATAGCCCACCGCCCGCCGGGCTTGAGGACCCTGAACGCTTCCGTGATGCTCGTCGCGTGCGAATCTCGCGGCACGTGGTGGAACGCATACGTGCTGGCGACGGCATCGAAGGTTGCGTCGCCGAAGGGAAGGCTCAGGAAAGGCTCCTCAACACGAAGCAACTCGACGCATGCCCCCTCCGGCATTTTCAGGCGCGCCTGAGACAGCATCCCCACGGAGGGGTCCACCCCCACCACCCGCGCCCGCCGCGCGAGACAGCGCAGCGCCAGGTTGCCGGTGCCGGTGCCGATGTCCAGTACGGACGAGCCGGGAGCCTGGCAGACGGTCTCGGCCACAGCATCAAGCACGTCATCGTATCGCTCATAGTAGCCCGACGCGCGAGCGACGCAACTATCATAGCGCTGGGACCAGGCGTCGAATACCTCGGTGTTGTTCTCGGTCATCGGGCACCGCACCCCCGTCATTGGGCGGATGAGACAACTCAACGCCGCTGCCCGTCGATCCTCATGCGCGCAGCGCGCGGCCGACTTTCCTGATGCCCTCGGCAATGCGTTCCATGTCCGACACCTCGTAGGTCGGGTGGCAGGGCACGAAGAACGTGCGCGGCTCGACCCATGCGGCGTTCGGGCAGAAATCCTTCACGTAGTTGACCGCCTCGGGCCGGGTAGCCGGGTCGCGGAACGGGTACTGCAGCCGTCCGAAACCGCCGTGCCGGCGATAGACGCGCTCCTTGTAGCACTGCGGCCAGAGCACCGGACCGGCCGGGATGCCTTCCGCCCCGAGCGCCTCGGTGAACTTCTTCGCATCGCACGTCAGCTTGTCGGTATCGAGGATGATCGGGTAAAGCCAATACCCGTTCCGGCGCTCCTCGGTGTTGAGGGGGAGCTGCCAGATGTAGTCCTCGCCGCCGAGGGCCTCGTCGAGGACCTTGGCGTTGCGCCGTCGGTTGGCGAGGTTCCAGCCATCCAACTTCTCGAGCTGCTTCATCCCGATGGCCGATTGCATCTCGGTCAAGCGGTAGTTGAACCCGACGGAGTTGTGGATATACGGCAGCTTGGCCTCGAGTTCGAGAAGCCTCATGCGCTCGCGGACGTCGTAGCCGTGATCGCGGAACGAGCGGCAAAGCCACGCGACATCCTCGTCGTCGCAGATGACGCAGCCGCCCTCGCCGCCGGTGGTGAACGTCTTGGACTGGCAGAAGGAGAACGCGCCGACGTTGCCGATGGTGCCCACCTTCTTGCCGTTGAAGGTCGCGCCGTGAGCCTGGGCGCAATCTTCGACCACGAACAGGTCGTACTTGTTCGCGATCTCCATGATGCCCTTCATGTCGGCGACCACGCCGTACAGGTGCACGGGGATGATCGCGCGGGTGTGGGAGGATACCTTCTCCTCGATGGCGGCGGCGGAGATGGTGTGGCTCTCTTTGTCTACATCGGCGAACACTGGCACAGCGCCGGCCTGCAGGACGCAGAACGACGACGCGATGAAGGTGTAGCTGGGCACGATGACCTCATCGCCGGGGCCGATGCCGAGACCGGCAAGAGCCGTGTGCAGGGCGCTGGTGCCGTTGCTGGTGGAGATGCCGAACCTGGCTCCGTTCCACTCGGCGAAGGCCTGCTCGAACTTCATGCCGATATCGCCGGTCCAGTAGTTGACCTTTCCGGTGCGCAGCGGCTCGATGGCCGCCTGAATGGTCTCTTCATCGAACCACGGCCACGGTGGGAAGGGTTCGGTTGTGACCGGAGTTCCGCCGTTGACTGCGAGTTGGTCGGGCATCGTATCGGTTCCTCTCTGGTGAATCACGGCACCGCCGTGAAGATTGTCATATTCCGTTTCGGACGGTCGGAGACCTGCAAGGGGCTCCTTCTCAATGTGTATGGGTAGCTTGAGGGGGGTTACTGCAGGCTGATCTCGGCGGCCAGGCGAATGGCCTTCGCAGAAGGACTCCTGCTACGCCGCCATCGCCGTTGCCCGGCGCGTTCCGGCGAGGGCGATGTCGAGGCTGTCGATGATGTCCCGGAGTTCGTGTCGGGTCAGGCCCGCAGCCTGTAGGGTGACAGGGTGCAAGGACGGCACGAGGTCGCTGCAGCCGTCGTCGAGGCCGTGCGCGCGGACCAGGCAGTCGGCGAGGTGGATGGCGAAGGCCGCACTGGAACAGGAGGCCGCGCTCTGGGGGGAATGGTGATGGCCGACCGGCTCCGCGAGGGCCTCGGGCAAGCCCCAGGCGACGGCCATCCGCCTGCCGATCTGGGCGTGCGTGACGCCGAGAAGCTCCTCTTCCGCCTCCGCCATCGTCAGATCGCGCTCCGCGGTCAGCGCCAGGATCTTCTGCAGGGACTCCGGGCATTGGGTGGCCCAGAAGACCTTGCCGATGTCGTGCAGCAGGCCTGCGGTGTACAGCTCCTCAGGCGCATGGTACATCGCCTTGCGGCCGATCATGGCCGCCACCGTGGCGCACCCCAGCGAGTGCGCCCACACGTCGGACATGGTGCCCTGCATCTTGTCGAAGACCGCAGCGCCGATCAGGATACCCTTGAGCACATTGAAGCCCAACAGGGAAACGGCCTGCTGGATCGAGGTGACGCGGTGCAGAAGGCCGAAGGCGGCTGAATTCGCGAGCCGCAGCACCTGGACAGAGATTGACGGGTCGCTGCAGATGAGATCGGCGATCTGCGCCGCGCCGGCATCGTCATCGTCCGTCAGGCGGATCGCCTGGTCGACAACATACGAAAGCGTAGGCAAAGCCTCCACGCAGTCGGCCTGCGCCAGCAGCGCGGACGGTGGCGCGCCCGCATCCTGTCCGGTGTAGTCGCTCATCTGCGGCGGTCTCTGCGCCTTCCGATGCGGCTGCCAAGCCAGGCCAGGATCGCCCGGGCTCGAAGCCGATTCGGAGAGGGTATTTCGACCGGCGCAGCCGGCTCCGGTGAGCGGGCCGGCTGCGGCTGCGCCGCGCGCATCACCCGATCTATGTACAGCGCACACACATCCGCCATCGCGGCATCCTCGACGACGCGCCGGAACCGGTGGCGTATCTGCGCGACAGTTTGCTCGGGATCGTCGGCCTCCTCGTCGAGCACCTCGACCCCGGCGACGCCCAGCCCGCGCAGCCGCTGCAGAATGCGCACCGACAGCGCCGTACCCGCCGCGCAAAGCGTGCGGCCGTCGGCGGTGCTGACCGGCGCGGCGCATACCATCCCTGATTCGAGCATCTGAAGCGGCAGATAGCGTGGCATAGCTGGGTCCCTGCGGCCTAGCTCGGCAGCGAGAATCGGTTATTGAGCCACCGGCGGCCACCGCGTGCACAAGTCGGTAAACGCGCTGTTGCAGCGGCGCAACAACCGCCGCGTCGATCGCATGGGGCAGGCGTCACCCCCGTCGCATTGCTTGTGGCCGCGCAGTTATGCTCTTTCTCATTTTCCGCACATTGACAATTGGTGTTTCGGATGGGTTGAGCGGCCAATAT
>CAYWBK010000439.1:0-5427 GCA_964455745.1 uncultured Armatimonadia bacterium | reverse complement strand
TCTGGCAATCCTGCCGGGGAGGAAGGCAGGCTCCGGGGATCCGCGACAAGATTGTCGCGGCCACTGTAGATTGGTGCAGTGGCCCCGACAATCCTGTCGGGGATCGCCGTTCCCCACACGTGGCCCTGGCAATCCTGCCGGGGAGGGCTGCCTACGGCCTTCCGCGACAGGATTGTCGCGGCCACTGTAGATTGGTGCAGTGGCCCCGACAATCTTGTCGGAGATCGCCGTTCCCCACAAGTGCCCTGGCAATCCTGCCGGGGATCGCCGTTCCCCACAAGTGGCCCCGACAATCCTGTCGGGGATCGCCGTTCTCTGCTTTGAGGATCGCCATTTGCCTCTCCCCTCCCGGTACGGGAGGGGTGCCCGCGAAGCGGGCGGGGTAAGGCCGTTTATCCCATCACCAAACGTGCCCCGCCGGGTCTCATCCGCAGCGGGGCACGCCATTTGGGCACGGTCTTGCGTCTGAGGGGCTACGACGCCGGTCGCTCGATCTTCAGCGTCAGCACCTCGAACGGCTCGAAGACCAGTTCCACTACGTCCTCCGAGACCGCGATCTCACGCGGGTTCTCCTCCATGAGGTCAACAATGGACACGCTTGCGATGGGGAACCCGAACGATACCCTGGCCGGGCCGGACGCGCCGTGGGCCTCGTACAGCCGCACGATCATATCATCACCGTCCTCGGCCTTCTTCACCGTCTCAACGATCACATTCGGCACGCTCACCTGCATAAACGAACCCTCGGTCGGCAGCCCGCCCGCGTGCGGTGCGACCTCGGACACGTTCAGCGGCACATTCAGCTCATACCCGGCCTGCACGACCCCGCCCGCGGCGTAGTCGCCCGAGTGCGGGAACAGGCTGTAGGTGAACTCGTGGTGCGCGCGGTCGGCTTTCGGGTCGGGGAAGCCGGGAGAGCGCAGCAGGTTGAGGTCCAGCACGCTCCCGCGCAGCTTGTGTCCGTACTTGCAGTCATTCAGCAGCGCCACGCCATAACCGCGATCCGACAGATCGACCCACTTCTGCGCGCAGACCTCGAACCGCGCGAGGTCCCAGGTGGTGTTCTGGTGCGTCGGACGGCGTAGATTCCCGAACTGAATCTCGCAGGTCGCCTCAGTTGCATGGACCGCAACCGGGAACGAGGTGCGCAGCATCTTGTTCGCCTCGTTCCAGTCCGCCCGGGTCACGAAGTCGATCCTTCGGCTCCCGGCGGTCAGCACTACATCCTGGGTGAGGGTCGAATCGCCGAACCGGTACACACGCCGAACAACCGCGCGCGGTCCGTCGATGAACGCCTCGACCGACTGCGACGTGAAGTGGTCGGGCGCGCGCTCGTCGTAGTCCATCGCGAAGTCCCAGGCATCGCCAAAGTCCTCATAGACAGCCAGGCGATTGGCAGGGCAGCCCGCGCTGAGGGCCTCACGCCCGCACTCTTTGTCGTACACCGAGTGGATCGAGCCGTCGTGGCCGAACTCCACCCGCAGTATCTCATTCTCCAGCACGTCGGCGGCGGCGATCAGCCCCGGCCACGTTGCGGCTTCCGAGGCGGCCTCGACGGTGGTGTAGCCCAGCGGCGGCACCGTGACCTGCTGCCAGTGCTCTCCGGTCTTCACATGCTCGGTGCGCTCCCACGACAGCGAGTTCTCGACCACCACCGGGCGCTTCAGCCCCGCCGTGTCGATGTTATCCAACATCACCGCCCGCGCTGTTGCCGCAAGCTCTTCGGTCTGCGCCAATAAGGCGGCATATCGCATTAGCGACTCATCATATACGCGGGTGATCGACGAGCCGGGGAGGATGTCATGGAACTGGTACAGCAGCATCTCCTTCCAGATCGCATCCAGATCGCCCGAGGGGTACTCGCTGTCGAAGGTCCACATTGCCCGCACCGCCGCCAGCTCGGCCTCGCGCAGGGCGTACTCTATCTTGCGGTTATACCGTTTGTTGCGCGCCTGCGTGGTGTAGGTGCCCTGGTGGCGTTCCAGGTACAACTCGCCCGCCCAGGACGGATACCCCGAGCCCTCCGCGACGCGCTCGAGCAGCCGCGCCGCAG
Source organism: uncultured Armatimonadia bacterium (assembly GCA_964455745.1). Classification (GTDB taxonomy): domain Bacteria; phylum Armatimonadota; class Zipacnadia; order Zipacnadales; family CAYWBK01; genus CAYWBK01. The sequence continues at coordinate 3,374 of CAYWBK010000439.1, read as the reverse complement.
GCTCTTGCACCACCGGCGGCACGCCCTCCAGGTTCTTCTCCCGCTCCAGCCGCTCGATGTGCTCCTCGCCCGGCCCGCCGCCGCCGTCGCCGATCCCGAAGAGCATCAAGCAGTTGCCGGACTGCGCTTTCTCGTGGTAATTGCGCGCGGTCTTCGCCAAGGCCCTCGGCGACGCCGGGCTATTGTACGTCTCTTCCGGCAGCATGTGCGCCAGTACGCGCGAGCCGTCGATGCCCTGCCACCAGAAGGTGTGGTGCGGGAAGTGGTTGACGAAGCTCCACGACATCTTCTGCGTCACGAAGAACTCGACGCCCGCCTTGCGCAAAATCTGCGGAAGCGCCGCGGAGTAGCCGAACACATCCGGCAGCCAAAGGTGGGTGATGGTCTTGCCGAACTCCTCGCGGAAGAAGCGCTTGCCATATAGGACTTGCCGCACCAGGGACTCACCTGACGGTACATTCGTGTCCGCTTCAACCCACATCGCCCCCTGGGTTTCCCAGCGGTCTTCGGCGATGCGCTCGGTAACCTCGGCGTAGACGGTCGGATAGTGGTCCTTCATCCACCGGTAGAGCTGCGGCTGGCTGGCCCCGAAGTGGTAGTCGGGATAGCGCTCCATGAACCGCAGGGCGGTCGCGAAGGTGCGCGCGCCCTTGCGGATGGTCTCGCGGATCGGCCACAGCCACCCCAGGTCGATATGCGCATGGCCGATGGCGCTGATCGTCAGCGATGGGTCGCCGCCCCGCTTGGCAAGTTCCGGCGCGAGGATCTCGCGCGCCGCGGCGGCCTCGTCATCGGTGAAGCGCCGCAACACGCCCGCCGCGGCGTTGAGCGCCGCCCAGAGGCTGTTCCAGCGCGGCGAGTCCTCCGGAAGCTGCTGCATCAGCTCGTGGAGGACCTCGAAGTCATACAGCAGCGCGTGCATCTGCGGATGGCAGATGGCGATCCGCGCTTCCTTGAGCGTCCCGTCCCCGCGCAGGACGCCGAACAGGTCGTTGCAGCCTGCATCGGCCCACAGGTCGATGGCCTCGCCGCCGGCGGCGCAATCGGCGACCGGCACGACCCGCTTGCCCGGCGTGCCGAGGCTGAAGTCATAGCCTGATTCGACGTTGGTGAGGCCCTGCACCGGATTGCCCTGGTCGTCCACGACGAGCGCTTCGCCGTTCACGTCGATCAACAGGACGACCTGCTTCCCCGCCGCCTCAACTGGCACGACGCCCGTGAAATGGAACCACGCGCAGTCGAACAAGTCGCCCCACTTTTGGCCGGGCGTCAGATCGAGTTTCGTGCCGCTCTCGCGCTCGGCATACGATACCGGCTCGGTCGTCGCCCACGCCGTCACCGCAAGATCGGCGAGAGGCGTGTAAACTGCATTGTGGATGCGCCCCAATAGACCATTGAGCGCTTCCTTTTTCTGGTTGAGGTAGTAAGGCATCAGTTTGAATTCTCCCGCATAGTGTTAAGACGCCCATCGCGGATCGCCGCGTTCAGCCCGCAACGCTCACATTCCGGCCTGTCCTCGCCGACTCGTAGCAGGCTTCGATGACCTTGTGGCTCCACAGGCCGTCTTCACCGCTGATGGGCGGCTCGGCGTCGCTCTCGATCGCCGCGCAGAAGGCTTCGATGTGCGCCTGGTACATGTTCACGACACCAGGTTCAAGGGTCGCCTCGCCGCCTTGTCCCTCGCGGACCTGAGCGGCGTCGTAGGCTTTGTCGCCGCGCTCCAGCGTCGCGTGAAGCTTCCCTGCGGAGTCTTGCCCGATTGTGCCCCAGGCCCATACGCTGCCCTTTGAGCCGTACACTTCGAGGGCGTTGCGGGCTGCGGCGTCGGGCACATTGAACATGTTGTCGACGACGCCGATAGCGCCGCTTTCGAACCTCAGCGTCGCCACGGCGGTGTCTTCAGAGGCGTATGCTTGCACGAGGTTGCCGGTGAAACACGAGACCTCGACCGTGCGCCCGAACAGCATCTCCAGCAGGTCGATGCAGTGGTTGCCCATGTCGATCAACGCGCCGCCGCCGCCCAGTTCCGGGTCCTGGCGGAACGCGCCGGGAATCGGCGGATACCAGCAGGTCAACTCCGCGCGCCCCATCACGAGTCGCCCCAGTTCACCGGCTTCGATCATCGCCTTCAGCTTCGTGTGACAGGCGTGGAACCGCATCATGAAGTTCACGCCTAGCTTCACATTTGCCTCGTCACAGGCCTCGATCATCGTCTCGCACTCCTGCAGCGTCAGCCCCAGCGGCTTCTCGCATAACACGTGCTTGCCGGCTTCGGCGGCGACGATGACCTGGTCGGCGTGAAGGTGCGTCGGCGTGGCGATGTACACGGCCTGCACGTTCTCGTCCGCCAGCAGATCGTACTCGCTTGCGTAGACGGCGGAGACGCCGAACTTCGCCCCGACCGCCTGCGCCCGGTCGTAAGCGGCGTCCTGCACCGCGACGAGCTTCGCGCACTCCGCGGCCAGAATGCCCTCCGGGATGGTCCGGCGTTGCGCGATCCCGCCGGCCCCGATAACGCCCCAATTGATTGCCATGACGATCAACCTCCTGTTTGCGACTTCGTCCCTCTTATCGTGTACGCCATCGGCATGCCCGACGTGGGTTCCGGATCGAAACCCCCGTCGAGCATCAGGCGGCGAACGGTGCTCGGGCGACAGTAGTGCGGATCGGGAACGATCTCCGTCACCGAGAACACCCCGCCTTCCGCGAGGGCCCCGCGGATTTCGGACACCGCGCGCCTGACGTCCGGGATTTCGCCCAGCACCGTAACCAGGAACACCGCATCCAGAACGCCGGGCTTGAACGGCAACGCCTGGGCGTCGGCGCAGACCAGCGCCGCATTGCGCACTCCGGCGGTGTCCAGCCGTTTGCGGGTCTCGCGAAGCATCGCGGGCTGGATGTCCACGCCGACGAGGAAGCCGCCATCCCCCAGGCGGCTCGCCGCCTCGACACTCAGCGCCCCCGCGCCGGTGCCCAGCTCGAGGGCCGTAGTTCCAGGCTCCAGCCGCACCTTGTCGAAGGTCCACTTCGGCCCCGCCACCCAGCGCCGCAGCGGACTTGTGAGGATGAAGCGCACCGCGAACGGGCACGGCACGCGCCAGCCGAGAGCGATGGCGACCCGCGCCACGATCTCGACCCATACGAAGAGCGCGACTACGACCAGGACCACGTGAACTGCCAACATGCTACGCCACTCTCACAACCGACTTGCCGGCCTCGAAAATCGCCGTTTGCCGGGCGAACGGCGACCTCACCCTGACCCGCCTACAGCGGGTAGGCCCCTCTCCACTCGTGGAGAGGGGAGAACGGCAGCGGTTCACTACTGCGCGAGAATCGCCGTTTGCCTCTCCCCTCCCGGAACGGGAGGGGTGGCC
>CAYWBK010000438.1:0-5428 GCA_964455745.1 uncultured Armatimonadia bacterium | reverse complement strand
GTTGATGTGCGTGCCTTAACAGGTCTCTGCCTAAAGATTCACGACTGACGGAGCAGTAGTATTACTACGCCGGTTGTGCGGCCTTGCTCGGCAATGGGATGCCCTGCGGAGAAATGGACGACGATTGACCACAGTCGTCATGCCGGTTTCCGGCACTCTGGACGATGGAAATGACGGCGACAGCGGGCGAGACGCCCGCCCCGCGCGCGACAGGATTGTCGCGTCCGCTCCATTTCCGGGGCAGAGACACTGGGGGATACAATCAACAGCATTGTTCTTGAGCGCCTATCTTGGGGCAGGCCGGCCGCTTCCCAGTCGTTCTCTGTGTTCTCCGTGTCTCTGTGGTCAACGCCGTTCGCCCTTCACCTTGGGACACGGTCAGCCTCTGACAAGATTCCGAGCGCTTCGTCTGCCGGTTGTCAAAGCGGCGTAGCAATGACAGTGCAATGTCGCGACAAGAAGAACCGAACTTCGCTGCACCGGCCAACGTCTCTGTGGCATAACCACTGGTCAGATCATTCCCAGTGTAGCTAGGTTGCTATCTGCGGCGGACATGGGAGTGCCGCACAAACCGGAGAGTGATGCGCAGTGCCTCGATCGCCGATTGCGTACCGAGCCATACTGTCAGCTTCGCTGATGCTTCTGGTCATGGGGGGCGCCAGCCAGGCTCAGCAGGCCCCTGCCAACCCGGCGCCGGCCCAGCCTGCACCGAACCAACCGATGCAGCGTAGACCCGCCCCCCTCCCCGTACAGGCACAGCAAGTCACGCCCGCGCCGACGATCACGATCAGTGTCACTGATGCGAAAGTGACCGACGTGGCCGCCGAGATCGCGAAACAGTCGGGAGCGTGGGTGCTCGCGACCACAGAAGTCAGCGGAACCGTGACCCTCGACCTGAAAGACGCGAAGGTCGAGGAGTCGGTAAGCAAACTCGCAGATGGCTACAAGGGTTCTTACGCCCTCGGGTATGTGTTGCTCATGCCCGGGCCAACGCCGACCTACACGGCTGAGGACCTCACGAAGAAGATGTCGGCCATTCGGGACTCGTGGATGCAGCGGCTGCAGGCATTGCCGCAAGACCAGCGCACGGCCGTCCTGACGGCCATGTTCGGCGGTCGGGGCGGGTTCGGCGGCGCTGGATTTGCCGGTGGATTTGGCGGCGGCGGCGGGTTCGGTGGTCCGGGTGGTTTCGGCGGCGGGCCGAATGGACAAGGCGGCAATGGCGGAGGCCAGCCCGGAGCGGCGGCCGCACCGGCTGGCGCGGCTGGCGCGGCTGGCGCACAGCCGGCGGGAGCCGCGGCAGCGGCGCAGCCAGGCCAACCAGGCCAGCCCGGAGCAGCGGGCGCAGGCGGCGGACCGGGCGGCAGAGGCGGCGGCCAGAGGCAGCCGATGTTCGACCCCTTGCGCGGCATGATGTACCCAGGGCGCGAGACCGCTGTAACTTTGGCGCTGGACAAGACGCCGCTGGATGACTCCGCGCTCGGCTTCTTCAATGCCAGCGGCTACCTTCTGGTGGCTCCCGATGGGGCACAGGGCATAGTGACCGCGGCGACGACCAAAGCGCCGATCAAAGACGCGTTGGACGCGGTCGCAAAGAGCCTCAACGCCAAATGGCAGCCGTTCTACCTTCTCGCCAAGCCGCACGTGATGTCCGACGAGGAGCAGCAGGCGCAGTACGCTAACGGCTGGAACTCGCTTTGGCAGATGTCGCCTGAGGACCGGGCGCAGGCGATCCAGGATCGGCTGGATCGGCTGGATCGGATGGCGCAACGCATGGCCGACGCCACGCCTCAGCAGCAGCAGCGGATGCAGCAGCGCATGACCCGGCAAATCGGGCGCATGGCCCGATACATGGCAGGCCTCAGTGCCGATCAGCGCTCGCAACTCCAACCAATCGTGAGCAAGATGGGCCAGATCGTGGGCGGTCAGTAGCTTAAGACGGACAACAGGCCGAAGACAGCGCGGGGATGCCGGCAAACACGGAGAATAACCAAAGACATGCTGAAAACGGACCACAGAGGTTTTACGCTCATCGAACTGCTGGTGGTGATCGCGATCATCGCGATCCTGGCAGCAATCCTCTTCCCCGTCTTCGCGCGCGCAAGAGAGAAGGCGCGCGAGGCAAGCTGCACCTCCAACCTCAAGCAGATCGGCCTGGCAATTGCGATGTACGCCCAGGACTTTGACGGGCTGCTGCCGCTCGCGCACGAGTACCCGGCAACGGGGGGGAGTGGCATATACTACCAAGGACCGTCGGGCATCGCCGATGTGCTGGCGCCCTACACCAAGAACCGACAGGTATTCCGATGTCCGAGTGACCCCAATGCGGTGCCTGTGGGCTGGGGAACACAAGGCATCAGCTATGACTACGGCCCAGGCGGGGTCTTCAACTACGATCTATCGGACTATGGTATCGGCTCCACCGCGTTACAACCGATCGACTCGCCCTATAACGTCGCGCCCGCGCAGTTCGTGCTCGCCGGCGACTACCAGCCTACGTGGCACATGAAAGGCCCGGTGTGTCTGTACGCCGACGGCCACGTCAAGATCGCCAAGAACAATAGCGGAACCTAAGGCTTCGCACGCCGCCCCCTCCCTCGTCTCGCGCAGGGAGGGGGCGGCTGGGTCCTCACGACTAGAAGCAGAACTCCTCCATCGCCGCGCAGATCGCCTCGATGTTCGCGAGAGGCACATCCCCGCCCCAGACTCCGGCGCTGAGCATCAGCCCGCCGCGCGAGTCCCCCATCACCTCGACGACTTCCCGGATCTGGTCGCGAATCCCCTGCGGCGTGAGGAACGGGAAGCTCTGGCGGTCCAAATCCACCGTCGTGCACATCTTCCCCTTGTAGGCTTTCGCGATTCCCTCCAGCGTATTCGCCCGAAGTTGCGGATCGTGCATGGAGACCCCGCACTCGATAAGGTCGTCGACGATCTCGAGCAGGTGACCGTCGGAGGACAGGCACACATGCGTGCCCGCCTTGCGGCAGGTCTGGAACAACTCCATGAACATGGGCTTGACATAGCGGCGGAACTTGTCGGGGTGGATCATCAGCGCGTTTTGGGTGCCGATGTCGGTGTGGAAGCCGATGATGTCCACGCCGATATCGAGCCACTTGTTGACCATTGCCATCTCGTGGCGGGTCAGCATTTCCACGAGCCGGGGCAAATGCGGATCGTCGGTGGCGAAGTCGATCATCAGGTTCTCGAAGCCCCGCAGGAAGTACATCCGGTCGAAGAGCCGCTCCCCGTTGCCGCCGGTCAGCTCGCCGCGCTCGCGGGCGGCTTCGATGTAGGCGCGAGTGGCCGCCCAGTCCATGTCGCCGCGCTCCGTCTTGGTCTCGACGTCGGGGGGCTGGTAAGTGTCGAGGGCGCTCCAGTCGGCGAGAGGGTGCTCGACCACCATGCCTTCGAGGCCCTCCTGGATGTTATGCCAGAGGCAGCCCCAGTTGTCGCGGAAAAACTCCCCTTCGCGGTAGACATAAGGCATCTCGTCATAGAAGCACGAGTTTCCGGCCTGAAAGCCGGGGAACAGCTTCGGGTGATCGAGCATGACCTTCTCGAGGTCCCCCCGGTACCTCTTCCAGGTGATGGGGGCGAAGCCGACGGAGCACGGGATCCATTCGGGGCGCCGGAACTCGATGGTTCGGAGCCAGTTCTCGCGGTGAGTCATCGGTTGAGAGACCTCCAGCAATGATTTGGGGATGGCGAACGGCTTCCTACCCCCTTGCCCCCTCCCTCGTAGGGAGGGGGTAACGGCGACTACGCTGACAAGTTCGTGACATTGGGCGAAGGAATCGCCGAGGCATCAGGCGAATGTGTCACGTTGTAAGACTATCGCCGATCCGAGATAGCTCTATGCAGACATCCGAACTCGCCGCACCGACCACCGAACCTATCCTGCGCATGGAGGGAATCCGCAAGTCGTTCGGCGGCGTCCATGCGCTGCGCGGCGTCGATCTCGACCTGCATGAGGGCGAGGTGTTGGCGCTTGTCGGCGAGAACGGCGCCGGCAAGAGCACCCTGGTCGAGGTTCTGTGCGGGAACGTGCGCCAGGACTCCGGGCGAATCGTCTACCAGGGACACCCCGTGCATTTCGCCGGAGCGATGGAAGCGGCCTTCGCCGGCATCTCAATCGTGCACCAGGAACTGAGCATGGTGCCCGAGCTGACGGTGGCGGAGAACATCTTCTGCGCCCGCGAGCCGGTCTTCCCGGTCATCGGATTCGTCGACCGCCGGCGGCTGTATCGCGATGCGGCGGAGATTCTCACGCGCTTCGATCTCAATGTGCCGCCGAATGTGCCCGTCGGGCGGCTTCCGGTGGCGATCCAGCAGATGATTGAGATCGCCAAGGCGCTATCGCTCGATTGTCGGGTGCTGATCCTCGACGAGCCCACCAGCGCGCTGACCGAACGGGAGATACACTACCTGTTCGACATCATCGACCGGCTGCGCGAGCGCGGGGTGGCGATCATCTATATTTCGCACAAGCTGCCGGAGGTGTTCACCGTCGCCGACCGCGTGATGGTGATGCGGGACGGCGAGCTTGTCGGCGCCCGCGCGAAGTCCGAGGTCACGCCGGACGATGTGGTGCGGATGATGGTCGGGCGGGCGCTGGGGTCGGGGTATCCCGAGCGCGCCTCGCTCGTCGGCAGGACGGTTCTCGAAGTCAAGGGCCTCACCCGCGAGCCGCGGTTCCGCGACGTTAGCTTCGAGCTTCGAGCCGGAGAGATCCTGGGCGTCGCCGGCCTGGTCGGAGCCGGGAGGACCGAAGTTGCGCGGGCGATCTTCGGCATAGATCGACCCGACAGAGGGCTGGTGCTGCTCAACGGCGAGCCGCTCCACATCGGCGATCCGGGGGAGGCCGTGGAGTGCGGGATCGGCTACGTGCCCGAGGATCGCAAGGACCTGGGCCTGTTCCTGGGCCTCAGCGTCCGCACAAACGTCGGCGCGGCCAGCCTGCGGGCGAACTCGGTGGCCGGGTTTATGAGTTCGCGGCGGGAGAGAGCGATGGCCGAGGAGTACGTCCAGCGCCTGAGCATTCGCACACCGAGCATCGAGACGACCACCTCGAATCTCTCGGGCGGCAACCAGCAGAAGGTGATGCTGGCGAAATGGCTGGCGATCCACCCGAAGGTCTTGATGGTCGATGAGCCGACGCGCGGGGTCGATGTGGGCGCGAAAGCGGAAGTTCACGCGATCCTGCGGCGGCTCGCGGACGCCGGGACCGCGGTGCTGATGATCTCTTCCGAACTGCCTGAGGTCATCGGCGCGAGCGACCGGATCATGGTGATGCACGAGGGGGATGTCACCGGGGTCGTGGACGGCAAGACCGCGACGGAAGAGCAGATCATGTTCCTGGCGGCCGGACGGGCCCAGGAGGCCCCGGCGGCGTAGGTTGGCGCACAGTGTAGGAGCAGCTCCATGACGA
>CAYWBK010000437.1:0-5438 GCA_964455745.1 uncultured Armatimonadia bacterium | reverse complement strand
GGGCTGGCGCGAGCGCCAGCATGGCTAAACTCCGACGACCCCTCCGGGGTCTGACAGCAACGGCATGAACCAGATCATTGCGTCCCACGCGCGGAAATGTGGGTAAAGCATAGCCACATAGTGGAGAGGGGCCGGGGGTGAGGTCGCCGTTCACCGGAGGGTAGGAAGCGTTTCTGTTTTGGAGGCCCACATGAGCAGTCTTTCCGTCGCCGCGTCTGCCGTGGACATACCTGTCGACGACTCGATGGTGATCGGCGGCAGCATCCTGCCCGGCTGGGTACAGGGGCAGGAAGCGCCCCTCCGGGCGTCTGCCGTCATCATCGAGGCCGACACGACGCTTTGCATCATCTCCAGCGACGTGCTGGGCGTCAGCCGCGACATTGCCGACGCCGTGGCCGACCGCATCGCCGCCGATCTCGGCATCCCGTTCGAGAACACCCTCATCACCGCCACCCATACCCACCATGCCCCGACAACCTTCACCGTGCACGGCTACGAGCGCGAGGAGGGCTTCTGCGACGGGCTGGCGGACGCGATGGTCGAGGCCGCGCGTGCGGCGATGGCCCAGTTGCGGGATCAGAATCTCAGCCCCAACAGTAGGGAAGCCGAATTCGGCTTCGCGGTCGGCAACGAGGCCACCTGGGGCGCGAACAGCCGCGTTTTGCTCAAGGACGGCACCGTCGGCTGGTATGGCTTCTCGCATGACGAGATCGTCCGCCCCACCGGCCCCTTCGACCCCGACTTGCCCGTCATCGCCTTCCTGCGCCCCGACGACAGCATCGCCGCGACACTGTTTAATCACTCGACCCACAACATCGGCGCGACAGGCCCCGGACGGTCGCCGGCGGTGTACGGCCTGACCGCCCAGGCCGCCGAGCGGCGTCACAGCGGCAATGCGCTCTTCCTCCCCGGCGCGTTCGGGTCATCGCACAATATGGGCCTGCCCGCCGAGGAGGGCATCATCCGCCTTTCCGCGGCCCTCGACGACGCCCTCGCGACCGTGGATCGCGGGCTGCGTGGCCCGGTCGCCGCCCTCAAGAAGCCTTTCCGCTACGAGATTCGGCACTTCGACGAGGCCGCCGAGGACGCCGCGGTGCGGCAGTGGTGTGAGCGCTGGTATGACGCGCAGACCGTGGAGACCTACGCCGAAGTCTTCCGCAAGATGCGCGCCCAGCTCGAGCCGATGCAGGGCACGCCGTGCGACACCTGGCTTCAGGTCATCCGTCTCGGCGAGGTCGCCATCGTCGGTATCCCCGGCGAGATGTTCGCGTCTCTCGGGCTGGCGATCAAGCGCCGCTCCCCGTTCCGGCACACGGTCGTCGTCGGGCTCGCCAATGACGAAGTCGGGTACATCCCCGATAGCGCCGGTTACGCTTTCGGCGGCTATCAGCTCTGGACCGGGCTGCACAGCGTCCTGCCCCAGGGCACCGGCGAGCGCATGGTCGACGCTGTAGTACAGATGCTGGAGGAACTCCACGGCACGCCGCAGCTCGCGCCGTCGGCTGACTCGGGACGCCCCGGCATCCGCCCGGTTCGCGAGGGCGACGCGGCCGAATTGCAGAGCTTCTACAACGGCCTCAGCCCCGCCTCGCGCCGGCTCTTCCGCCCTCTGGGCTGGAACGCCTCGTTCGCCGACGCGAAGGGCGCGGTCGACGGCGCGGTGGCGGGCGAGCGCTATGACATCGTGATGGAGGATAGGGGGAAGATCGTCGGCTGGGCTTTCCTGATGGGGATGAACAAGGAGTTCGCGCACTTGGGGATCGGCATCGCCGACGCCTATTGCAGCCAGGGCCTTGGCCGCGACCTGATGGCGAACCTCACCGAGGCAGGCCGCAGTCGCGGGCTGAAGGGTGTGGACCTCATCGTCGTGCAGCAAAACGACCGCGCGCGGAAGTTATACGAGCGCTATGGCTTCGTGGTGAACGGCACCCAACAGGGACCCGATGGCCTGGAGTATTACAGCATGAGGCTGGAGTATTGATACCTTGGAGTTCGGGCTGCGTCCAATATGCACAGGATCACGAACAGACCAGCGATTTGGACCACAAAGACGCGAAAACACGAAACGACAGAGCAAGTCTCGATAGGAGTGGTTTACCCGTTTAGTGTTCTTGTGTTTTGGTGGTCAGTCTCTCCCTTGGTTCCGGCTATGTCGGGCCATGGGAACCACGGTTTTCTTATAGCGAGAACGCCAACGGCCACCTCTCTCAGGGGTGGCCGTTGTACTTGTTACACTATGTTCTTGACCTGACCTCACCCGACGAGGCCCTTCGCTGCGGCGATCGCGGCGTCGAAGTCCGGTAGCTCAGCGACCTCGGGCACGATCTGCACGTAGCGCACGATGTCATCGGCGTCCACGATCACCACCGACCTCGACAAAAGCCCCAACTCCTTGATGCGCAACCCCCACGCCAGACCGAAGGACTGATCGTAGTAGTCCGATGCCATGACCAGCCGGTCCACCGAGGCCGCCTGGCACCAGCGCTCCTGGGCCGGCGGCAGGTCCATCGAGGCGGTGACGATGAGCACCTGGTCGCCCAGAGCATCCGCCTCCTGGTTGAAACGCCGGGTCTGCAGGTCGCACACCTTCGTGTCCAATGATGGCACGATGTTGAACAGACGCAGCTTCCCGCGATCGGTCTCCAGCGTGTATTCGCTGTCGGGGGCGAGGCCGCGGCGCAGCGCGAACGCCGGGGCCTTCTTGCCCACTTCCAGGGCCGGCCCGAGCAGTGTCAGCGGCCCGCCCTTGAAGGTCACGATGCCGGTTCGTTCAGTTGCCATGTTGTCCACTCCCCTCGCACCAGCCGACGGTGTGGGTGTGTCATGGGGCAATTCCCGCCGGTTGCTGCTCATTCGCTGTCAGACTCGTTGACTATTGGAGCCGTGCCAATTAAGGCAATGCAGCGCTTATTACCACTTCTTCTCAAGAATTGCCCACTCCACCAGCTTCAAAACGTAGGAGAGGGTCAGCAAGCCGACAATGACGAAGAAGAAGATGCGTACCGCCGACGTGTCGAGGTAGGCGAACCACGTGCTCGGATCGGTGTTGCTGCCCAGGGTGATGCGGGCGGCGGCGGTGGACATCGCCAGGATCGTCGCGTGATAGAGCATCGTCACCGGCTGGTACATCGCCACGAAGGCGACGATGGTGGCGACGACTGCGATGGGGTTGACGATGCGGAATTTCTGCCGCTGGTGCTCATTGTAGATGGGGCACTTGCTGCAGGGGATCGTCCGCTCGGTGGTGCCGGGCTTGGCGACATCCGCCTCGAGGTCCGAGCGGATGTAGGCCGCTGCGGTGGCTTTGGCGCTCGAGGTTTTGGCCCCGCCCTTGCCCATCGCGCCGCCGCTGCGGATCAGCGATTCGATCATCGTGATGTCGCAATTGCAGCCCATGCCGTGCCGCCAGCAGGTCTTGTGGGCCTTGAAAGCCGGGCAGACCTCCTTGACGGTATCGTGGCAGTAGGGCAGCTCCCAGCACTTGGACCATACGCCGGTGGCGTTCCTGACCTTCTTAGGCCCTTCGGCCTCGAGCCTCGCCTGTTCCTCGGCGCGCCGGCGCGGAGCGTCACGGATTTGCAGGTAGATCTCAAGCAGTATCCTTGCGCCCACGAGGCCGAGCATGATGTGGCCGGTGAGGGCCGACCACTCCAGGATGGCCTTCACTGCGGGCCAACCCGGGTCGACCTTGGCCGACACGCAGATCGCCGGGCCGCCGAAGGTCAGCGCCAGCGCCACGATGCCCATGAGGACGCAGTAGGAGACCTCTTCCATCGTGACGACGATCAGCGTGAGGGTGGCCACGAACCCGGACACCGCGAGGACCTGCCCGAAAAGTTGCATGTTGCCGACAATCCGGGGATCTACTGCGGACGACAATTTCCCGCTGAACAGCGCATAGGCGAGATAGCCGGCGGCGGCGAGGAACGCCGGCGCCGCCCACTTCACCAGGCCGAGGGAGTATTTGGTGACGAGTTCCGCCCAGTCGGTGGAGGATCGCCTGCCACGCGTGGGCCGGGACGATCTTTTCAGTGCCATGTTATCGTGTAGTCTCCTCTGTCTGTCCCCCAAAGCTGCGGAACGGGGGCCTCCAAGGTCTTTAACGTGGCCCGTGTGCAGTCGGTTCCGTTGCCGGACAGGGGCTACTCCTGGGCGCCCGGGCCCCCCTCTGCGGCGCCCCGGTCCAGAATCTCGTCGAATTCCTGGGGATTGTGGGTCTTGTCGCGAGCCGAGTCACGGTCGGCCTTGCCCTGGCGCACCAATTCGGCCAGTGACTGATCGAGGGTGTACATCCCGCGCTTCGAGCCGGTCTGGAGGATCGAAGCGATCTGGTGGGTCTTGCCCTCGCGAATGAGATTGCGGATGGCGGGGATCGCCTCCATCGTCTCGAAGGCGGCGACACGGCCGTCGAGGTCTTTTGTCTTGACGAGGCTTTGCGACAGCACCCCGACCAGGTTGACGGACATCTGCATACGCACCTGCTGCTGCTGATAGGGCGGGAAAACGTCGATGATCCGGTCGATGGTCTGCACGGCGTCCGTCGTGTGCAGGGTGCCGAAGACAAGGTGGCCGGTTTCGGCGGCGGTGATGGCAAGACCAATGGTCTCCAGGTCGCGCATTTCACCGATCAGGATCACATCCGGGTCCTGTCGCAGGGCGTACTTTAGCGCGGCGGCGAACGTCGGCGTGTCCTCGGGCACCTCACGCTGGTTGACCACCGACATCTTGCAGGAATGGATGAACTCGAGCGGGTCCTCGACCGTGAGGATATGCTCCGGGCGCGTGCTGTTGATATAGTCCACCATTGCAGCGAGCGTGGTCGACTTGCCCGAACCTGTCGGACCGGTGACCAGGACGAGTCCGCGCGGGTGATCCGACAGCCGGCGGCAGATGTCGGGCAGCTTCAAGTCCTCGAGTGTCTTGATATCGTAGGGGATGACCCGGTAGAACGAGCTGACCATGCCGCGTTGTTGCATGATATTGACGCGGAAGCGGGCAAGGCCGGGAACCTCGTGGGCATAGTCGAGTTCCAGCTTGTCCTTGAATTGCTGGACTCTCTCGTCGTTGAGAACGCTGAAGGCCGTTGCCGCAGTGTCCTCCGGCGTCATGGGTTCCACGCTCATGCGGACCAGATCGCCGTGCACGCGCAAGATGGGCGGCTGTCCGGCCTTGAGGATGAGGTCCGAGCCCTTCTGCTGCACGGTGAAGGCAAGCAGCTTGTTGAGGTCCATGACCGCCATGAGGGTAGCCTCCGTGTGCGGATGTGGGTCGAGTCTGTCGCTTGGAGCGCGTCGTCCAAAGGGCCTGAGTGCGCGTCACGCCAGGGCTCTTGTCGTTTTGTGCCTTCGGGTTTCTGTGGTTGGAATCGCCTGCCGGTCCCGAAGCTGGCGGGCGAGATGTTACTTATCGAAGGCGTATAACGGAACATTTATCACAAT
>CAYWBK010000436.1:0-5459 GCA_964455745.1 uncultured Armatimonadia bacterium | reverse complement strand
CGCTTCGGCAGGTGATCGGCAGCCGAAGGCGAATAGCCGTGTCAGAGGTTACGAGTTGCGCCACAAAAGGAGGCACCTATTATGAGTAAAGAGAAGCCCTGCGGAACGATCATGGCCATTATGGTCGATCGCCGCGTCGATGTTGCGCCGACGGTGCAGACCGTCCTGACGAAGCACGGCTGCGCGATCCGCATGAGGATCGGCCTGCACGAGACCGATGCCGAGTATTGCGCGAACTGGGGGTTGATCCTGCTGCAGGTTTGCGGGAACTGCGGGGATGTCGAAGCGCTCACCAACGACCTGAAGGCCATCGAGGGCGTGAAGGTCAAGTCGATGTGCCTCGAGTTCGAGTAAGGCGCAAGGCGTAACGGCTGGGAACCACAGAGACGTCGTGGTGGCGCTGTGCGCCACCGACACAGAGCACGGCCAACGGCAGATGATGTTATCGCATCCGAAGATGCCCAGCCGTGTCGTTACGACGTTCTCTGTGTTGGCGGCGCACAGCGCCGTCACGACGTCTCTGTGGTTTCCCTCGGCCGTCCGCTACCCCCGGTCCTTATACCACTTCTCCTTGAACTCCCGCCCCCGCTCGACTGCCGCGTCCATCCACTCCCGGTGCCCGGCGAACCAGCGCACCGTCTCCCTCACGCCTGCTTCCCACGGTACCTCAGGCCTCCAGCCCAAGGCGTGCAGTTTCGAGCCGTCGATTGGGTAGCGGATGTCGTGGCCGGGGCGGTCCTCGACGTGCTTGATGAGGGTCTCCGGTTTGCCCAACTCGCTGAGGATCACGCGGATCGTCTCGATGTTTGTATGCTCGTTATCGCCCGCGATGTTGTAGGCTTCCCCCGGCTGCCCCTCCGCGATGAGCGTGTCCATCGCGCGGCAGTGATCCTGCACGTGCAGCCAGTCGCGCATCTGCAGGCCGTTGCCGTATACCGGAAGGTTCTCGTCGCGCAAAGCCAGGTAAGTGAAGAAGGGGATGAGCTTCTCCGGGAACTGATACGGGCCGTAGTTGTTGGAGGGTCTGGTGATGACGGTCGGCACGCCGTAGGTGATGAAGTACGCATAGGCCAGACGATCCCCGCCGGCTTTGCTCGCGGCATAGGGGCTGCGGGCTTCGAGCGCGTCTTTCTCGGTGTACTTCCCCTCCATCTTCGCGCCATAGACTTCGTCGGTCGCCACGTGGAGAAAGCACTTCAGGTTGGCGTCGCGAGCGGCCTCCAATGCGTGGAAAGTGCCCATGTAATTCGTGCGCATGGCGGTTTCGGGGCCGAGGATCGCGCGGTCGTTGTGCGATTCGGCGGCCATGTGAACTACCACGTCGACGCCCTGCATCGCCGCCCGAATCGCGTCGGCATCGCAGACATCGCCCTGAACGAACTCGAAGCGCGCGTCGCCCTGGACATCGGCCAGGTTGTCGAGGCTGCCGGCATAAGTGAGCTTGTCGAACACGCGCACCCGGCAGTCGGGGTGTGCGCCGAGCATGTAACGGACGAAGTTGCTGCCGATGAACCCGGCCCCGCCGGTGACGAGAAGTTGCATCGCGGCCCTCCAGGCGATATGATTGCGGTCCGCCACTGCATCTGAGTTTACCACGCGGGAGGCGGGGGGAGCAAACGGCTTCCTACCCCTGCCGCGCCATGCGCGGCTGTCCCCTCCCTCGTAGGGAGGGGACACGGCTAACGGCACCTCACCCCCGGCCCCTCTCCGCAAGCGGAGAGGGGGGAACGGCTAACGGCCCCACCCCTCCCGTGCCGGGAGGGGGACGGCTTCCTACCCCTGCCGCGCTATGCGCGGCCAGCGCGCTACGCGCGGCTGTCCCCTCCCTCGTAGGGAGGGGACACGGAAACGGCGATTTACGCCCTGCCTCTAAGAGGCACCAGTACCGTGGACGGACCATGCAGCAGAGGCAATTTTTTGCGGAGGTCCCACCCATGAGACCGATGAAGCGTATCGTTATGGCGCTGTTGCTGACAGTCAGTGCGATGTCCGGGGTAGCCGCTCAGGGGGGGCCCACGACGCCTCCGGGTGCGGCGGCGCTGGGCTATACCAAGTGCGTCATCAATGAGCGCCCCACTATTGCCGACATCGCGCCTGGCAAGAACGGCAACTACAAGTGGTTCAGCGGCCAGTGGTATGCGCAAGCGCCTCCTTCGCCGGACCACTACCGGACCCAGAATGGCGTACTGGCGCTCAGTCTCGACGGCGACCTGGTGAGCACGTCCCGCGACTTCTCCGGCGGCGTGCTGCCGCTGCTGCCGGGGCCGGATGGCTTCTACGTCGAGTTCGAGGTCCGGCTCTCAGGCAACGACCCCGACCACTGGCCCGCCGTGTGGCTGATGCCTGCGGAGCATAGCGGCAAGCAGGAAGACCACTACGCGGGCGACCCGCCGGGCTTTGAGCGGTGGATGGAGTTCGATATCGACGAAGGGGGCTTCGGGCCGGGCCTGACGGGAACGGTCCATAGTTGGACCGGCATCTGGGGCCAGGGTCCGGGCTACCAACACGTGCAGAACCCCAACAATGTCGTCAATGCGCCTCTCGACCGCAGCAAGCTCCATACCTTCGGCGGGAGCTACGACCCGAGGCATCAAAAGGTGACGTGGTGGGTGGATGGCGTGGAGCAGATGAGCGCGGGCGCGCCATACGTCCCGGAGATCGCGGCGAAGCAGCATTTCTATCTGATCGTCAGCAACCAGACGCATGGGGCGAAGAAACCATACGAGATGTTCATCAGCGGCGTGAGGGCCTACGTGCCGCCTAGCTCGGCGCTTCCGGCGGTGGGGGGAAGGGGATAGCGTTCGAGGATGATGCGCACACACCTGATGATCTCCGTCACACCTCAAGCGCTATAAGTACCAGAACCCGAAAACGATGCTCCTACATCCGCAGATACCAGGTGAAATGCCACATGAGTCCCAAGTCCCTGCCATCGCAAGCCCCCAAGCCCGCCGGCATTGTTCGGCTGAAAGAACGCGGGCAGGTGTCGATTCGACTCCGCCTTATCGGCGGGAGTGTGACCGCCGATGATCTTGCCGCCGTCAGTGAGATCGCCCGACGATATAGCGGCGGTAAGGCGCATCTCACGACCCGCCAGGCCATCGAGATCGCGCCGGTCGCGGAAGGCGACATCGAGGCCGCCTGCGCCGAACTGGCCGACCGGGGCTTCACGCTCAGCCGCCTCGGCCCCTGCGTCCGAGGCATCGTCGCCTGTCCGGGCAGCGCCTGCCGGAACGGGGTCATCGACGCCCAGCGGATGGCGCGGCTGATCGACAAGGCGTTCGTGGATTTCGCGGGGGCGCACGCGAAGGTGAAGATCGCCGTCGCCGGATGCCCGAACGGCTGTCCGAAGCCCGCCGAGAACGACCTCGGCGTGATGGGCGTGGCGCAGGTGATGGTCGACGAGGACGACTGCACCGGCTGCGGGGCGTGCGAGACGCGCTGCAAAGTGGGAGCCATCGTGGTGGGGGATGAAGGCGTCGCCCGGATCGACGCGTCGCGGTGCATCGAGTGTGGCGGGTGCGCGATGGTCTGCCCGGAAACGGCGGTCATCATGCGCAAGACGGGCTACCGGCTCTATGCAGGCGGGAAGATGGGGCGCTTCCCGGCGCTGGGACGCGTGGTCGCACCGTGGCTCGACGACGAGGCGCAGGTCATCGAGGCCATCGAGAGGCTGCTGGACTTTTACCGGGAGAACGGGCGTAAAGGGGAGCGTTTGGGAGACTGCCTGATGAGGGTGGGAGAAGTGCCGAGCTAGCGGAGACGGGATCGTGGGCGTTAGGAGGGCAACCCTCAGTGCCCCTGCAACCCCCACCGGCGGGCCAGAGACCTCTCGACCGTCGCGAACAAATACTCGTTCACCAGCATCCCGATGATGAGGATGACGATGATCGTGGCCACGACCTGGGCCATGTCGCCGAGGTCGCGGCCCATCATCAGGACGCGGCCCAAGCCCTTTTCCGAGTAGAGAAGCTCCCCTGCCATCAGCGACCGCCACGCGAACGACCACCCCAGCTTCAGGCCCGTCACAATCGTCGGCAGGGCTGCCGGCAGCACGACTGACCGTTGCATCTGCAGGCCGCTTGCGCCGAGCGTGCGCCCCGCTTTGAGCAGGATCGGCGGAACGTTGCGGATGCCGTCCTCCACCGCCATTGTGATGCTGAAAGTCGCCCCCATCACCACGACAAAGATGATTGCCTTCTCGGTAAGGCCGAACCAGAGAAGCGCGAGAGGCAGCCAGCAGACGCTGGGCAGCGACTGGAGACTTGCCGCGGCAGCCCCGAGCGTGTCCTTGACGACCTTCAGGCGGGCGATTGCGATGCCGAGTGGCAGGCCGATGGCCACCGCCAGGAAATACCCCACCAGCATCCGGCCCATGCTCGCGGCGATGGCGATAGGAACCGTGCCGGTGCGGAAGCCATCGACCAGCGATGCGGCCACGCTCGCCATCGACGGCACGAGCAGCGGCGGCCAGATGCGGAGGCTAACGACCGCCTGCCACGCCGCCAGCAGGAGGAGGATGAACGCCGCTTTCCGGGTATAGCCAGCCAGTGTCGAACTCATTGCGCTCAACTTGCTGGATCTCCTCGCGCAGGTGGTCGAGCGCGACGCTCGCCAACGCGGCGATGGCCGGGTTGCTGACCGACCGGGGACGCGGGAGGTCCACAGGGATGATGTCTTTGATGCGGCCGGGACGCGCGGTCATCAGGAACACGCGGTCGGCCAGGCAGATGGCTTCGCGGACGTTATGCGTCACGAATACGATGGTCTTGTGGGTCTCGGCCCAAATGCGCTGCAGTTCCTGGTGCATGATGTCGCGGCTCTGGGCATCGAGGGCGGCGAAGGGCTCGTCCATGAGCAGCACCGGCGGATCGAGGGCCAGCGCGCGGGCGATGGCGGCCCGGTGCTTCATCCCGCCGGACAGCTCGTGCGGGCGAGCGTTCGCGAACTGCTGTAGGCGGACGACCGCAAGCTGCTGGAGAGCGATGGCGCGCCGCTGCTCGCGCGGCATCTTGCGCACTTTCAGGCCGAACTCGACGTTGCCCAGAACGGTCAGCCAAGGGAACAGGGCGGCTTCCTGGAAGATGAGGACCGGAGCGCCGTGGCTTCCGGATTCGACGGACACCTCGCCGCCATCAGGTTTCTGGAGGCCCGCGATCAGGTCGAGGAGGGTAGACTTGCCGCAGCCGGAGGGGCCGACCACACAGGCGAACTCCCCGTCGGCGATCTCGAGGTCGATGCTCTCGAGCGCCGACACCTCAGCCGCGCCGCTGGTGTACCGGCGACTGACTCCCTGCAAACGGATGGCCATTAGCGCACTCTCACCTGTTCCCGCCGCCCCATAGGCGTTAGTTAGGCGGCGCGGGCCGTGTGGAGGGGCCGGACTACGAGAGCGCCAGCCGTTGGGCGCTCTCGTAGTCCGGCCTCTATGAAACGGTTTGTCAAGCGTGAACTTCACC
>CAYWBK010000435.1:0-5469 GCA_964455745.1 uncultured Armatimonadia bacterium | reverse complement strand
CGTTCACTTAAGCACGCGGCGTCCGCACATTGTCGCGGATCTGTGGGGTCCCCGTCTCCACCTGCTGCGCAGGTGGAGACACCCCACAGCTTAAGTGAACCGTATTGCCTCTAGCCGCCGTCGCGCTTCTTGTGCCGTACGGCCTGGGAGAGGTCGTCCAGTAAGGAGTAGACGATGGGGACCACGAGCAGGGTCAGGAAGGTGGAGGTCGTCAATCCGCCGATGACGGCCGTTGCCATCGGAGCCTGGATCTCCGAGCCACGGCCGAGGCCGCTCGCCAGCGGCAACATGCCGAGGATCGCCGCCGATGCGGTCATAAGAATGGGCCGAAGCCGCGTCGGGCCGGCGGTCAGAAGCGCCTCGTTGCGCTCCAATCCACGCTTGCGCAAGAGGTTCGTGTAATCCACAAGGAGGATGCCGTTCTTGACGACGATTCCGACCAGCATCAAGGCCCCGATGAACGCGGTCAGGCCGAATGCCCGCCCGGTCAGGAACAGGCCGAGGATGATGCCGGTTGCGGCGAGAGGCACCGTCAGCAGAATCGTCAGCGGGTGCAGAAATGCCTCGAATTGCGACGCGAGCAGCATGTAAATCAGGCCGACCGCCAGGAACACCGCCAGGTCCAACCCGCCGAACTCCTCGGTCGCCCGCTTCTGCACCGTTCCCCAATCCCAGTAGTACCCGGTCGGCAGCTTCACATCCGCCAGCACGCTGCCGATATCCCTCTGTATCGGCCCGGAAGACCTGCCCTGCGGTTGGCCGGTTACCGCAATGTACCGACGTCGATCCAGCCGGGTGATCTCGCTGGGGCCGGTCCCGTAGACGGGAGTGGCAACCTGGCTGAGGAGGATGCCGGGACCGGTGGACCGCGCACCGGCGCCCCCGCTGCTGCCCGGCGACTGCACCGGCGTGGCCGTGGCGGTGAACGTCTGGCCTGCGGTGCTGGGCGCCTGGGTGAGGCCGACCAGCGCCGAGGATCGCACGATCATCTGCAGCATGTCGGGAACCGTCTTGCGCGTCCGCTCCGGAAGCTGCACGATGATCGGGTACTGGAAACCTTTCTCCTGGTAGTAGCTGGCGATCGTGCCGTTCGTGGCTGTGTTGATGGTGTTCGCGATGTCGGAGAAGCTCAGGCCGAGTTCGTCCGCTTTGTCACGATCGACGTTCCACTGGATCTCCGGCATCGCCTCCTGCCAGTTCACGTCCACGTTCTCATACCCCACCACGGAGTGCGTTCGGTCGATCACATCATTGGCCAGGTTCGAGAGGGTGGTCAGGTCGTCACCGAAGATGTCGACCTCGACATTCTGCGTGCCGCCGGTCATTATCAGGCTCACCAGGTCGGTGGTCTGCAACAAGGCCCGGACCCCCGGCAGCTTCGATATCTGCGCTCTGAGGTCCCCAATCACCGCCAGCGTCGACTTCTTGCGGTTGTCCTTGAGCTTCACGGTTATCGACCCCTGGAAGGGGATCAACTGGGTCGTGGCGCCACGCAGGTTCAAGGTGGTGCCGGCGGCCGAGAACGCCGTGTCCACGTCAGGGTTCGAGGAGACGATCTTCTCGATCTGCTTCATCGTATGGTCGGTCAATGACAGGGAAGTGCCGATGGGCATCTTGACGGTGATGGTGAAGTCGCCGCTGTCGCTTTGCGGCATCAACTCGAATCCGATGCGCGGCACGAGGACGAAGCTGGATGCCGTCACGAGGGCTACAACCGTCAGGGTCAGCATTCGGTGGCGAAGCGCCCAGGCGAGAGCGCCGCGGTAGGAGTGGTCCAGAGCCTCGAACCACTGCCCGAAGCGATCGAAGGCGCGCTGAAGCAGGCCCCGATGGGCTGCAGGCTCAACGTCGGCGCTTTCAGTGACGTCCCTTGTCGAGATCAGCCGCGTCGCCAGCATCGGAACCACGGTCGTGGCGTCCAGCAGCGAGACCGCGAGCGCGAAGATGACGACCATGGCGAACTGGGTGAACATCTGCCCGGCCTGCCCCCTGATGAGCAACAGCGGCAGAAACACGACCATGATCGTCCAGGTCGATGCAACCACGGCCGAGAAGATCTCGTTCGTCCCCTCGATGGCCGCATCGAAAGGGCTCTTTTTGTCACGTTCGATGTGCCGAAAGATGTTTTCCAAGACGACGACGGCGTCATCGACGATGAGGCCGGTGGAGAGCGCCAGCCCGCCGAGGGACATGGTATTGATGGTGAACCCGCACATGTACAGCAAAGCGAAGGTGGAGATGATCGACGTGGGGATCGACAGGGCGACCACGAGCGTGCTGCGAATGTTGCGCAGGAAGAACAACAGGATCAGCACGGCCAGCAAGCCGCCGATGACTGCCGAGGTCTTCACGTCGTTGATCGAGTCGGTGATGAACTCGGCCTGGTTGTAGGCTACGCCGAACTTGAGCTGGGGGTAGATCTGATGGACTTTGTCGAGGGCCGCGAATACGGCCTTGGAAGTTGCGACCGTATTGGCTTCGCTTTGCTTGACAATGATCAACCCGGCGGCGGGCTGGCCGTTAAAGCGCGTGTAGACGCGGGTCTCAGCGTGGGAATCGCGCACCTCCGCCACGTCTCGCAACTTGACGAGCTGGCCGTTGAAGAAGCCCAGCGGCACCCTTGCCAGGTCCTCGGGGCTTATCACCCAGCCCAGGCTGCGGATGGTGTACTCGGTCTCGCTTTGCTTGGCGATCCCGGCGGGAAGGTTGATGTTTTCGGCGGCCACGCGGGTGATTACATCGGTCAGCCCTGCACCGTGGGCCTGTAGCTTCTCCGGGTCCACGTCCACGATAACGGCCCTTTGGTCGGCCCCGGTGGCAACCGCCGAGGCAACCCCACTCGCCGATTCGACGATCGGCGAAACCTCGTTGTCGAGCAGTGTCCGCAATTCCACCGAGTCGTCGATGCCCGAGACGCCGAAGATGAGAATCGGCAACTGGCTGGGATCGAACTTGAAAACGACCGGCACTTCCAGGGTCGGGTCGGTGGGGAACGTCTGTCGCGCCCGCTCGACGAGCTGCAGCACGTCCACCGCGGCCTGCCCGATGTCCGTGCCCCACTGGAACTGCACGCGGATCTGCGAGCTGCCCTCGACGGTGCTGGAGTCGATTTCATACAGGTTCGAGGCGGCGGATACGGACTCCTCGAGGGGGCGAGTCACCTGCGACTCGATCTCCTCCGGCGCGACGTTCGGCCAGGTCGTGAAGACCGCGACCGTCGGAAGCGAGACC
Organism: uncultured Armatimonadia bacterium; assembly: GCA_964455745.1. Taxonomy (GTDB): domain Bacteria; phylum Armatimonadota; class Zipacnadia; order Zipacnadales; family CAYWBK01; genus CAYWBK01. The sequence continues at coordinate 2,238 of CAYWBK010000435.1, read as the reverse complement.
TTCGGCAGCAAGTCGACAGGCAGGCGCACCGCGCAGATCGCGCCGAGCAACACCAACGCGGCGATCCGCATCGTAACAGCGACAGGCCGAGTTACGGCGCCATGTGCGATGTTCATGGATAGTCAGGCGGCGGGTCGATCCCTCGGCCCCAGTGCAGTGAACGGCAAAACGGTACGATCGTTGAACGGCCTTGACACCTTGGGGGGACTGATGTTCTTTTCCCATCCGAATTGGCAACGGGACGCGGTCGAGACCGATTCCTCAGCATCAAGGTAATCGCGCGATCTAACGCGCCTATGCCGTTCGTGTTCCGCACTAATCTCGAACACAGCGACCGAATCGGGCGCGATAAATCGCGCGGCCACCTTGGTCTTTGGGGCGGTCTGATTACCGATTCAGATTGGCAAAGAGCATCATCCCTCAATCCCCCAGGACGTAAAGGCCTTTGCTGTTCGTGGTTTTCCAGGCGCGCGGGCGCCGGGGGGGTCACCATGTAGGCTTAGCTGCGGGCGCGGCGGCAGCGGCGGGTGCGGCGGCTTCCTGCGGATTGACGGCCTGTCCGTCTCGCAGAGATGCGGAACTGAGCACGACGACCTTCTCGCCGGCCCGCACCGCGTCGCCGACTGCCACGTAGGTCGGGTCCGATGCCCCGGGAGTGACCGCGCGCCGCTGGGCTTTGTTATCGTTGCCGACGACGATGACGTACGTTCCTTGCTGATCTTGCTTAACGGCCTCCCGCGGGACGGCAACCACCTGGTTGGTGCGCGCGGTGTCCACGAACACGTGCGCGAAGAGACCAGGCTTGAGGGTCCCGTCGGCGTTATCGAGCGTCGCCCGCACCGTGAACTGCCGTCCCTGAGGGTCGGCCGAGGGGTTGATCTGGATGATGCCGCCGGTGAACGTCCTGCCGGGAATCGTGTCGAACGTGGCTCGTGCGTCTTGCGAAATGTGCAAGGCGGCGCTGACCTCGGGGGGAACGGAGATGGTGACCCAGATCTGGCGGAAAAACTGCAGCCCGAGAACCGGCTCGCCGGGAGTGGCCGTGTTCCCGGGGTCGAGGTATCTTGCGGTGACGAAGCCGTCCATCGGGGCCTGGAGCACGGTGTCGGCTCGCCGGGCCTGGGCGTCTTGGAGCGCCCCGCGATTCGAGGCGACCGTAGCCCGCAAGGCCGCGAGATTCTGCACGTATGCCGGCTTCTGGGCGAGGTTCGCCTCGGCGAACTTGAGCGCCGCATTCGCCTGCGCGACCGCCTGACGCGCCTCCTCGATGGCGGTGGCGCCGGTCTTGCGCGTAATGCTGAGCTGGTCGTCCGCGGCCTTGCGCTGTTCGACAGCGGAATCGCGCCCGGCGTTCGCGACCTTCAGGAGAGCCTTGGCCCCGTCGAACGCGGCCTGGGAGACCTTCCTCGCCGCCTTGGCATCATCGACATCCTGCGCGAAATCGAAGCCCTGAGAGTACAGATCGTAGGTGCGGTTGTACTTGATGACCGCGTCGTCGAGGCTGGCCTGAGTGCTGTTGATGGCCGATTGCGCGTTGATGATCGCGCCATTGGCGCTGTCGACCCTCCCCTGTGCATCATTCACCGCTGCGACGGCCGCGGCCACCTGCGCGTCATAGGTGCCTTTCACCTGCGCATAGGCCGCCTGCGCCGTGGCTACAGCCGCCTGCTGTTGCTGAAGCTGGCTGTATACACTCACGTCGTTCGCATTCTGGGTGGTCTGGGCCTGACCGAGGCGAAACTCGGATTCGGTCACATTGGCCTGCGCTTGCTTGACATCGGCTTCGATCTGGTCGGAATCGATGCGCACCAGCACCTGCCCTTTGCGGATGCGGTCGCCTTCGTGGACGGTCAGGTACACGATCCGGCCGGTGACTTTCGGAGCCAGCTTCACGTCGAGGGGAGGTTCGAGAGTGCCGGTGGCCTCGTAGGTGTTGACGATGTCACGGACCTTTGCGTCAGCCACCGACACGCTCGGGGGGGCGCTTGCGCGCGCCGCGCGCTGCGCTGCAGCCGCCCTGGCCTCACTGATCTGCCGAATGAGTCGCCAGGCAACAAGTGATACAATCAGTAACAGTGGAATCGCAAAGACAATGAGCCGTCTCATCGCCGCCATCCAACATTATTTCGTGCCATCTGTATATATCAAGAACATATATTTGTCAACAGCGGTACTCATATTGTGGGTCCGCCCGCCGATTGTAGGTTGAACTGCCGCAAGCGTGGCGGCAGGGAACGG
>CAYWBK010000434.1:0-5470 GCA_964455745.1 uncultured Armatimonadia bacterium | reverse complement strand
GCGGCATAGTAATGTGATGGTAGGTAATCGGCGGGAATCAGGCCGTATTCAACGGTCAAACGACAGGCCGTCGGGGTTATGTTGCTACGGAACTATCCGTCATGCCGTAATCCTCCAAATCCTATCAATCCTGTTCCTCTCGCCGTTCCCTGCCGCCACGCTTGCGGCAGTTCTACCTACAATCAGCGGACGCACCAGCAATGTTGGGTCCGGTTCGCCGACTGCATGTGACCCTATTCGCCAAGGTGAGACCACATGCCACCTTCAGTCTCCTCTCGCAGGTTCCTCCCCCTTCTCCGTCGAATTTCGCCCCTCACTGCACCTCTCCCGAAAGGCGGCCCTCTCTCATGTCCAAACGCATCGTCCTCATCGGCGCCGGCAGCGCGTCCTTCACCCGTGGCCTTCTCGCCGACATCATCGCCTCACGCGAACTGGCCATCGGCGAGATCCGCCTCGTCGATATCGACCCGGACGCGCTCGGCTTCGTCGAGAAGCTGGCGAATCGCATGTTGCAGGGCCGCCGTGACGACATCCGCGTCCTGGCCTCCACCGACCGCCGCGATCTCCTCCCCGGAGCCGATGTGATCGTGACCACCATCGCCGCCGGCGGGCGCAAGGGCTGGGCCGCCGATGTCGAGATTCCGCGCAAGTACGGCTGCTTCCAGCCGGTCGGCGACAGTGTCGGCCCCGGCGGCTGGTCTCGTGCCCTGCGCCATGTGCCGATCATCGAAGAGGTGGCGCGGGACATCGAGGACCTCTGCCCCGAGGCCTGGTTCTTCAACTACTCCAACCCGATGAGCTGCAATACCCGCGCGATGTTCACGGTGCGCAGCGGGAAATGCGCGGGCCTCTGCCACGGCACTTTCGGCAGCCACATGGTGCTGTGCAACTACCTGGGCGTTCCGACCGCCGAGACCGAGATGACCGCCGCCGGCCTCAACCATCTCACCTGGATCCACCACCTCACCTGGAAGGGCCAAGACCTCTTGGAAACGCTGGCGGACGATACCAACCCTGGCGCGCAGCGTTTCGCGCAGGACCAGCCCTTTTCATCCGAGTTGTTCCACATCTATGGAGCTGTCCCGGTGCCGTACGACCGGCACGTCACCGAGTTCTACCCGCAGTTTTTCACCGACGGGCAATACTGCGGCAAGACGCTCGGCGTCGATGTGTTCAGCGTCGAGGAGACCATCGAGGGGGGCGAGGCGGGCTACAATCAGATGCGCGAGCTTGCGGTCGGGAACGCTCCGATCCCCGAGGAGTGGTTCCACCGCGCCCCCGGCGAGCACGAGCAGTTTGTGGCGATACTCGTGTCGATCCAGAACGACGCCGGTGAGGTGTATTACGCCAACACGCCCAACAGAGGCATCATCCCCGACCTCCCCGACGAGGCAATCCTCGAGCTGCCGACGCGCTTCCATGCCAACGGCTGCCGCGCCGAGCTTCCCAGGCCGCTGCCGCGCGGCGTCCTGCCGGTAATCGCCAGACGCTCCCTGCAACAGGAACTGAACATGCAGGCAGCGCTGAAAGGCGACCGCAACCTGGCGCTGCAAGCGCTGCTGGATGACGGCTGGGTGGCATCGGTCGATAGCGCGCGGGCGATGATGCAGGAACTACTGGAGGCGCAGGCGAATCATCTACCGCGGTTCGCTTTCTGAATGGCGACGCGCTGCGGATCTTGATACTGCACTGGCAACAACCGGAAAAACCGGTTTCTCGAGGCGATTGCAAAAGTCTGTAGGAGCACTCTCCAGAGTGCGAACAAGCCGTTATTCCCGCTATAATGAAATAGATAATGACTAATGTATGTCATTATGGCGGCATATTAACGGCAATCGCGGTCTGGAGACCGCTCCTACAGACGACGCAGCGACTTTTGCAATCATCTCTCTCGTTCCGCTTTTCGTTCCGTAGCCGACCCCATTGAGGGTATCCAGCTTCGCGAAAGAAGGGACAGCCATGCACAGACGCGGTTTCACACTGATTGAGTTGTTGGTTGTGATCGCGATCATCGCGATCCTCGCTGCGATCTTGTTTCCGGTGTTCGCGCGCGCACGAGAGAAGGCGAGGCAGGCGAGTTGCGAATCGAACCTGAAGCAGCTCGGCCTGGCCTTCATGATGTACTCCCAGGACTACGATGAATGTACCTGCAGTTGGAGGATCGCACTTCCGGGAGCGGCCGCCTGCCCTGGGGGGAACGGCGTCCTTTGGTTCCATCAGCTTTTCCAGCCGTATATCAAAAACTGGCAGGTTTGCATTTGCCCCTCGACTGGATACACCGGAGGCGCAAACTGCGCCGGGACCCGGATGTATGGACCGAACACGTACGGGACGAGCTACGGGTACAACTGCGCCGCCTTCGGTTGCGGCGAGTGCCAAACGATGCCTCCTCACGCCGGAAACGCGCCGTACGCCACATGCCGAATGGCAATGATCGCCTCACCTGCCCAACTGGCCGTGATGTTTGACGGCCCTGGGGGAGCGGGTCGGCCATACCTGCAAAACGACCCGAACGCACTGGTGGGCGTTGGTGGCGGGTGCAACACCGACTACATCGAGCCGCACAATGGCGGCGTGAATATCACCTACGCGGATGGCCACGTAAAGTGGGATAAGAGCAGCCACTTCTGGGCACCGGACAAGTACACGATGGAGAACTACCTGCCCTGGGCCAACGCCCCCACCTCCGCGCCCGGCTGGTAAGCGCGCGTCTTCGGATACGGACCGCTGACCCCATCGCACAACACAGCCGCCTCACCGTGGCGGGACTCGCCCTGCTGGCCATCGCCAGTTTGGCGGTCCCGCCGCGTCGTTCGTGCAGACCGCCGAGGATGTCCTCGTAGTGCGGGTCGAGAGGTAGCCTCCGGCGGGAGGCGCGGGCGTCTCGCCCGCGATGGCCGTTGCGGCGGCAAACGCGCGAATCGCCGCGCATATAAATGACATATTTCCTGCGATAAGTTCATTTGACTCCCCGCCAGGCCGTATTGTACGCTATGCGGTGACAACCTAGGCTCTGCAGGCTGATGAATCCGGGAGGGAGCATGCCATGCCAAGGGTTACTCCAAGTACCGACAGGCCCCCCTGCACTTCAGGCGCATACCTCTCCCGCATCGGCTTTCATCGTTCGTCACTCATATCACGACTCTCAACTCCAACGCAGGGTGCAATGCCAGCGGGGGCAGCCACCGCCGCCACTCCTGCGGCACCGAAACCGGCTACGCCGTAAGGGTGAGATGACAAGGTGACTGGCAATGCGCGTTCGAATGCGAAATGAACCCGCGCACGTGATCGGCCTTCTGGCGCTGATCCTGGTGGGCGTAGCATCTGTAGCGGCCGGCGGCGCTAACGATGCCGCAGTCAGCGGCCATCCGGCACGACCGCGCGCGCTTCGGTGCGTGGCCCACGTGCACCTCGTGCGCAGTGACGGCGTGCAGGACTATGTCATCATCTACACGGCCCACGGAACCGGTTGCGCGAGGATCACCGTTCGTGGCCAGCCTGGCGCCAATCCGTCTCAACTGCCGCCGCTATTTCTGTTTACCCCCGAGGTCGTCGAGATGCGCGGCGACGGCATCTACGATCCCCTCCAACCCGGGGGACGGCTCGCGCCGCCGGACGCGGCGGGCGTCGCGGCAGTCCCCAAGTCCAGTTGGCTGATGGATGTCCCCTTGTTCGCTGACTATTGGTCAGGATTGCGCGCTCTGACGATGGCATTGCGGTGCGACGCAGTCGGGAGGCCCGACAGCGCCGTCGCCTTCTGTCAGCGAGACGGACGGAGGGAGGCGCTTCTCCCCTCACTGCTGCAGGTCGCGCCAGGAGTCGCCGTGAGGCGCGTGGTGCGAACTGCGGCACCGGATCGGCGGGGAGAGACCATTTACCGCTGCCTCGACCAACGCGACAGGCCTGTGATCGATGTCTGCTTCCGGGTCGGCCGTGCCCGTGCGGGCGGGCCGCTCTGTGTTCTCCGCGAGACCATCGTCGTCCACCCGAGGACTGTTCCGGTGGAGGGGCGCCTTGAGGGTATGGACGGAAGTCTGAGAGGAAACTGGTTGCGCGATGCAACTACCGTAGCGACCACCTACGAGCCGCTGCACGGTTCCAACGTCGCCGTGGCGCGCTTGGCCGAATGGCGCAACGCGAAGGGTGACGTCGTGGGGTCGATCTCGCTTGACGAATACCAGGTTGACCCTTCAGTCCCTGATTCCGCGTTCGGCCCGATCTCGCCACAGGGGCCACAGTCGGGAAAGGCCCACAATGACAGGCTCCCGGCGGGGCGTACTAATGCCGGTGACGCCACACCCGCGCCGGCTGCAGCTTCGGGCCCGCTCCCACTCGCCTCGTCTGGCGCTCCTGCGGTGGCTGACGACGCGACGGCTGTTGCGGACAAGCTTCGCGCCGCTCTGAACGAGAGCCGCCAATGCGCGTGGACACGCGACCAGATCGCCTGTTTCGCGGCGGGGGTAGAGGGGGCGCTCCGAGCAGAGTTGGGTCGCCATCCACTCCCCCCGAGCCGCCTGCAGGCTCTAGGCGCTGGGCTGCAGGCATGGGCGAACGCAACGTATCAGGTCGTCGACCGAGATTTCCTCGGCGCGCTTCAGCGGCGGCTGATCTGGCGGGTCGTGGACTCCTGTCGCCGCAGGCCCATGGACGCTGACGAACGGCGCACGATGGATGGCCAGATCAAGGAGCTTGCCGCTTCACTGCAGAAGGAGCTGGCCCAGCTCACCGCAGTTGTACGTCCGGCGAACATCACGGCGGCGGCGACAGACAAAGCCTACGCATCCGCCACCGCGAGGTTCCGCGATAGTCTGGGTCATGAGCGCGATGACGTCTTGGCCTTCGGCATGAAGCGACCTCTGACGGCCGCCGAGGTGCAAGACCTGCAGCGACAGTTCCCGGGTATAGTTCAGGATAGTATCCGAGAGATGGCCTCGGATGCTGAAGCATCAGCTTTCGATCGTGCTCTGGGAGCCGCCGTAGGTGAGGCTGCATGGCAGGTGGCGCAGAAAACCATCCCACCGGACACGCAAAGCGCTATCCGCGCTATCTTCAGATTCGACGATGCCGACAAGGCGGCACTCGTCACCAACATTGCAGCCCAGGGCGTGATCCGTATCGAAGAGCTGCTCTTCGTCCTGCGCCCCTCGCTTGACCTGATGGCCGTTTGCGACGACCCGGCGCCCGGCCGGGCCGCAACCACCACTCCCACCACTCCAGACGCGCCGCACACACGGTAGGCGCGAGGGTCGGCGGGCACACGCGCTCGAAACACCCGGGAGGGGCCTTCGCGGCTCCTCCCGGTGTCGTGCCTCGTGCTTTGACGCACGGGTATCATCATCCTCGGAAGGGGGAGTGCCATCCATGTTCCTATCGCTTGTCGTTGCGCTGGTTGTTGCCGTCGGGGGTGTCGCATACGCCCAAGCTCCCGTCCCTCCTGCCGTTGCCCCGCCGCCCCAGCAAGCTCAAGTCC
>CAYWBK010000433.1:0-5471 GCA_964455745.1 uncultured Armatimonadia bacterium | reverse complement strand
CAGCCCCCGGATTCCCGGCCCCAAATAGGCCATCAACCTTGAGGGGCGACACCGAACCGCCAATTTCACGAGGCCGTTTAGCCAGGCTCTTGCGGGCCTGGCTAAACTCTTTCGGCCCTGCGGGCATTTGAAGCAACGGCTCGCGGCCCGTGCGCTGGATGCGGTAATACTACAGCCCCGCTTCAAAGATCGCGCAGAGCTGGAAGCGGTTGCCGGTGCTGCCCGCGTCTTTCTCATCGAGGACCCGGATGCGCAGAATATGCTTACCGGGCGCAAGATCGCGGGCGACCGGCTGCCATGTGTCATAGCCGCCCCAGGTCTGGTCGAACCACGCGTCCATCGTCACAGGTGGAAGATTGTCAACTTGCGCCTCGGCCTTGCCCATGTCCTTCTTGATGCGCCAGAAGGACAAAGCGATGGCCGTGCCCTCGACCTCGAACTCCAACACGCTGCCGGGCTTCGTCGACTCCCAGCACTTGCCGAACGGCCACTGTGTGCTCGGATCGAAGCCATCGTTCTTGGTGGGTGTGATACGCTCGGCGTTCAGCGCCGTGGCGTGCTCGTACAGGTCGCTGATGAGCGGCGCAGGCGTGGGCGGGATGGGGGGAAGATCGGCGTCCGCGGCGGGCATTGCGCCGAGCACCTTGGCGATGACCGCCGTGACGAAGTCCGCGCAGTATTTGTGCCCACGGTCGTTGGGGTGCACCATGTCGGCCCCGACGTCTTCCCACTTCATACGCTTGGCCTGAATCTCCGGCCACAACGCGTCGCGGTAACTGACCATCGGCAGGCCATAGTGCTTGCCCAGCTTCGTCTGCCACTCCTCGGCATTCCCTCCGGCGTTGTTCATCGTGAACAGCAGCATCACGGCAGGCTTGTTCGCCTGCTTGAGAATCTGGCGGATGAGGCCCTCGAGGCCCTCGGCGTTCGTCTGGTCGTTGGGGTCATTGACCGCGAACTCGCAGACCACGAGGTCGGGCTTGTGGGAGAGCAGGTCCAGTTGTGCCCGATGCGCGCCGATGAGCGAGCCGGTGGCCCCGATGCCGGCGTTCACGAAATCGACCTTGGTCTTGGGGAACGTGTCACGCCACCATTTCGCGATGAGGTTGCCGTAGATATGGTCTGCGTTCGAGGCCATCGCGCCGCCGGTGATCGAGCCGCCGATGACGCTCACGACGACCGGCTCTCCGCGACGGGCCTTGGCGAGGGCGGCCTGCAGGCGGGCGGTGTTGCCCTCGCTGACCACGGAGCGGGCGAAGATGGCGGTCTCGTCAGGCTTGTCGCCCTGGGCGAAGCACGAGACGGTGAGGGAGAGAGTGAGGCAGATGAGAAGCGGCAGGACCGAGACTTGCATGTGAGCCTCCGTTGTCGATGTGTAACGCCTAATGTATTGCCATATAGGACCCCTACCACACGACATAGTGGGGGTTGCCGTCGACGTCCAGAGAGAGCACCCCGGCGGGGGTGAGCATTTGCGTCTTCGCCCCCATGATGTCGATGACCGTCGCGGACCGGCCCGCGATTGGCAGCTTCACCCGCCGGGTACGGCCGTCTGCGGTCCAGATGGCGGCGAGTCGCCGGTCCGCCCGGCGAAAGGCATAAGCGTTGACGCCTGCTCCCAGATCGAGAGGGCCGATGGTCTTGGCGCCTTCGAGCAGACGCGTCATCGTCGCGGCCGCCATGAAGACCGGCTTCGGCGAAACATGGGTTGCGCCGAAGGACGGGTCCGGCATGGTGAGGTTGAAGCACAGACCGAAGCCGTCCTCGCCGGCATAATCGGCGGTGTAGAACAAGAAGGAAACATCGGCGCCCTCGCCCAGGCAGATGAGGTGGCCGCGCACCACAAGCGCCGCCTGTCGGCGCAGGATTTCCGGGGTGAGGTCGGCGTACGAGATGCCGGTGTAATCGACGCCCCATTCCGTCTGGAAGAGACGAGCGTCCGGCCGCATGTAGGTGCGCATCAGGCGGCGCAAACGCCGCAGGCTTTGCACCATGTTACCGTCTTCGGGCGACTGCATGGCCCCCTTCGCGCCGCCGATGTAGTAAGCATGGGTGGCGATGCCGTCGAGGTACTTACCCAGGCCCATCGGCAGCAGCTTCTCCAGTTTGTCCACGCCCGTAGCCAGCACGCCGTAGCCCGGACCCATCACCACGGCCTGCGGGTCGCCCCGGTGGAGGCCTTCGTAGGCGCTTGCGTACATCTTGACGAACGCCTCATCAGTGCCCTTCCAGTGCCAGTCCGGCTCCCAGTGCACCTGGTAGTGCCCGTGCTGCAGTCCGGGGAATTGCGCCGCGCGCATGGCGGCTTGCTCGGCCCCGATTTTGGCCATGAAATCGGCGTACTGCCGGAAGTCCTTCGGCGGGTAGGCCTGGCAGAGCGGCGACGTGACCGGTCCGTTCGGGGCCGTGCCGGGCGGCCAGTCGATGGCCCATGTGGGTAGTCCCTCGGTGCAGGTGAGCAGCGCGAGGCTGTTCGCCGATTCCCAGCATGGGGTCGTGTAGTCCTGTGGGCGAAGACGCGGGACATACTGGCCGGGGCGTTCCGGCTCCAACTCGAACCACTTGCGCGGGCAGTTCACCCAGCGCACCCCGAGGATGCGGTACAGGGGGGCATAAGGATCGCCCTTCATGAACTCGCCGGTGTCGATGAAGTTGGTGCCCTGGACACCGAAGCGGCTGTCGTCGCGGCACGCCAGCGGAATGGCCTCGATGGACGGTAATACCCCATAGCTCACGAATCCGGCGGGGCGGCTGCCGGTGCGCGGGAGCGTCGCGCCGCACCCGTCCAAGCGGGCATGGACCTCGAAGTACCCCGGGCCGTGGTCGCGAGGCTGCACCTCGCCCTCCCAGGGCTCATCGCCGGCGGGAACCGGGAGCGTGCCCTGCTCCACGTCGCGCCCGTCGAAGTTGCAGACGGTCCAGGTTAGCGTGTCGGCGCGCTCGCGGTGTCCGGCCACCTTGAGATGCAAGCGGACAGCCTCCCCCGGAGGGTAGACCGCGTATCGCTCTCTGGCGGTGAATTCGGCACTGAGGGTGGCCGCGCCGTCGGCCCCGGCGACCGAAGCGTAGGGGAAAACGGTCGCCAGCAGCGGAAACACTGCGGCAAGCAGCGTAGTCATCGCGTGCGGCTTACTCTCCGGCCTGGCAGGAGGGTGTGCGGGCATACGGCCATTCCTTCGGCTGCCGCGAGGTGGCGGCCTTTTGTCACTTGCGCTTCTGCGCTCGTCGACGCTCGCGCTCGGCCTTCTCGGCTTCCTCGCGGGCCTGATGCTGGGCGTCGATGAGGCGTTTGCTGTAGTCGAGGCCCTCATCCAGACGCCGCTTTCGACGGATGAAGATGATGACAAGGATGACGGAATCGACCACGGCGATAGCGTCAACGTAGACCGGGTTATAATACCCAAAGAGCAGCGGCGGCCACCAGGAGATGATGATCGCGATCATCACGGCCCACTCCCACAGTTCGGCCCGGGTGACTTCGCCGCCGGATTGCTTCGGTAGGTTCATGTGCGAGTTTCCTTACTGTCGCGTTTGCTGCTTTCTGCGCAGGCGTCGTGCTGCCTTCGGAGACCTCGAAGAAGGGAAACGACGCTCGGCGGGCAAGACACCCGCCCCACGCGGGGCTCCCGCGATAGGCCCCTCACACCGTGTGGGCGCGCCATTATGCTGTTTGCCAATCTGAATCGGTAATCACGTCGTCCCAAGGATCAAGGTGGCCGCGCGATTTATCGCACCCGATTTGGTCGTCGTGTTCGGGGTCAGCGCAGCCTACGAACGGCATAAGCGCGATAAATCGCGCGGCCACCTTCATTCTGAGGAATCGGCCTCGGCCACGCCCCGTTGCCGATTCAAATTGGCAAAGAGCATCATGGCGCGAGTCGCGCGGTGAACCGCGCGTCCACAGGTAAAGCGAAGAGAGGAGACGTCTGCCTCGCTATCAGCGCGTGCGATCACCGATTCCGGTAGTACTCCGCCACTTTCCTGATCCCCGCCACTATGTCCATCGCGTCCGCCTCGGTGAAGCCCTCGTTCCAGCTTGTGATGAACGTGTTCGCCTGTGCCCAGTAGGTGTCGGGGTAGTCCTCCGGCTTGTACTCGACCATCCGACCGTAGGGCGGCTCCCAGGGGAAGCTGCCGCTGCCGTAGGCGTGGTGCTCGACGAAGGCGGGGTACATGCAGATCGGGATACCGCCCGCGTAGCCGGTGCCGAAGGGCAGGCCCTCGGCAGCAATCGCCCCCGCGAATTCGTCGCGGGTGCAATGCAGGACGGCCTCATCAACCTGGAAGGAGAATATCCACCAGGAATGCTTCGCCTTCGGGTGGACCCACGGCGGGATGATGCCCTCGATCTTCCGCAGTTCGGAAAGCAGGGCCTCGGCGCTGGCCCGGCGGCGGGAAAGGAGGCTGTCGAGCTTGCGGGTCTGAGCGAGGGCCACCGCGCCGACCAGTTCGTTCATCCGGTAGCACATCCCCAGGCGCAGGATGCCGCGGTTTTGGCCCGAACGGTCGTAGTACTTGTCGTGGAACATCCACATGCGATCGTGCAGTTCGTCATTGTTGGTGATGACGATGCCGCCGTCGCCGGTGGTGATCTGCTTACTTTGCTGCAGGGAGAAGCACCCGATGTCGCCGATGGCGCCGACGCGCTGGCCGTCGAACTCGGCGTCGTGGGCCTGGGCGCAGTCCTCGATGACGTAGAGGTTGTGGCGTTTGGCGATGTCCATGATCTCGTCCATCGGCGCGGGCTGGCCGAACAGGTGGACGGCGATGATGGCCCGCGTGCGGTCGGTAATCTTCTTCTCGATCTCATCCGGGCGCATGATCATCGTGCGGCGGTCTACATCCGCGAAGACAGGAATGTGGTTCTGCGCCAGGATGCCGATGCAAGAGCCCATATCGGTGATCGTGGTGGTGATGATCTCGTCCCCCACCTCGAGCTGCAAGCCGCCCACCGCGACGTGGATGGCGGCGCTGCCGGAGGTCACCCCGATGCAGTGCCTGACGCCCTGGTGATTAGCGAATTCGGCCTCGAACTGCTCGACCATCTGTCCGCCGTGGCGGAACAGCTTGCCGGACTGGATGACCTGGGTGAGAAGCTCAAGCTCCTCCAGGCCGATGTCTCGCCCGGAAGAGTCGTTCACGGACGGCCAGGGCCTGGCCGAGGTGTCGCGGGTCTTCGGGCCACCGTTGATGGCGAGTTCCTCGAACATAGCGGTCTCCTGGGATGGCAGGCATTAGGTTTTAGGTTTTAGGGACGGCAGGGACGGCAGGAACGGCGGGAACGGCGGGAACGACAGGAACGACAAGGACGGCCCGCGTCGTCTCGTCCGGACTGCAGACGAGAAGGCAATGGCGGCGCGGCCTGGATTAGTGATGGATGTCTTCGCCGTCGGGATGGGGTTATCCTTGCGGGGTGGGCTCTTCCTCAATGTGTGTGGGTAGCTTGACAGTGGCTGAACAGAGTACCTCGG
>CAYWBK010000432.1:0-5482 GCA_964455745.1 uncultured Armatimonadia bacterium | reverse complement strand
CGCTTCGCGGGGCCACCCCTCCCGTTCCGGGAGGGGAGAGGCAAACGGCGATTTTCGCGCAGTAGTGAACCGCTGCCGTTCTCCCCTCTCCACGAGTGGAGAGGGGCCTACCCGCTGTAGGCGGGTCAGGGTGAGGTCGCCGTTCGCCCGGCAAACGGCGATTTTCGAGGTAGCAGCGCCGGTCACTTTGCAACGAACGTCGCCGTCCCGTCATCCGCGACGCGCAACTCGCCGAGCGTGACCCGGCGGTCGGCCTCGGCGTTGTCGGGCAGCATCCGCCCATCCGGGCGGGTATCGCCCTGACGCCATAGCCCAGCCTTCACCGCAAGCGTCTTCCCCCACCACTCGCGGGGGATGGCGATGCGAATTGAGCCTGGCAGTGCGCCCGGCTGGGTGAGATCGCCCTGTGCCGAGGCGACCGCCTGGAAGGCCATCTTCCCCGCAGCGTCGATATGACAGAACGGGCTGACCCCTTGCGGCAGCGGGGAGCGCACCGTCCAGGTGAGGGCGAGTTGCCACGCATCGCCATCGCGGCTGAAGGCCCCTGGCGCGACGGTGAACTCTCCCGGCGCGGGCCGCACTGTGATCGTCCCGATACTGTAGCGTTTATGCCCGTCATCGGCGGGCAGCGGCAGCGCGATCTGCGGCGTGCCGAAGCGGTCGCCGACCGAAACGCGCACATCGAGCTTCCCCGAGGCCAGCCCCGGCGGCAGCAGGAAGCTGACATCCCGCCGGATCGCCTCGGCTTTCCCCGGCTGGCCTATCGGCAAGTCGCGGATGTTGTACCCCTCGTCGACGAGCACCGCCTGCAGATTCCCCTCGGCGTCGAACAACGAGTAGGCAACATACCCGCCGGCGTAGCACGGGGCGACGCCGACGTTCCGCCAGCTTGCGCTGATGGCGAGCGGCCCGGCCAGGTCGAGCGACGGCGGCCAAGACGCCTCCACGAGGTTCAGCCGGTAGCCGAGCCGCCGGTTCATGCGGGCGATGAGATCGCGGTTCTCGTCCAGTAATTCCTTCGGGAACGCATGGATGGACACGTAACTGGCATGGTAGTCTTCAACTGCGTTGAGGTACTCACTGCCGTCTCCCCAGGTCTTGTGCTCCTTGGCGTACCCGTAGTGCCCGGACTCGAGGATAACCGGCACGTGCGGCCAGAATGCCGGGGCGAGCCAGTCGCTGTAGTAGGCATTGGGCGCGGGGTCCACGAGGATGCTGTCATCGCGCAACGTGCAGCCCACGGACCGCGCATAGTCGATGGGGGCGGTGTCGATCGGGTCGGCCCACCCACTGAAGACGATCTTGCCGTCGCGGACGAAGTGGCAGAAGATGGTCACGTTGTCGGGTAGCGGGCGCAGGATGTCCCAGGTGGCGTTGATGAGCCACCGATGCCCGCGCTTCACGAGGGCGGTTGCGCGAACGCGGAAGTCGCCCTCGCCGGCGTCCGATACGGCGGCAGGCTCGAAACTGGGGATGCCCTGCGGCGAGATGCTGAACTTGCCGACGAGCACGCGCCGATCTGCCTCACCGCCGACAGGCAGCAACCGCCCATCGGGAAGCGCCGTGTCACCGGGGATCCACAGGCCGGCCTTCACCTCGAAGGACTGGCCTGCCTGATCGGCGGGGATGTCGGCCGCCAGAGGCACGTGGAGGGTCCCCGGTTTGCGCAGGTCGCGCTCGCCAAACCAGGTCGCCCAGTCGTCTCCGGCGGCGAGGAGCGTGTGGGGGAAGTACTTACGATGCAAGTCGATGTGCCGCTTGACGGTGGCGAAGCCGTACTTGCGGTTGATCGGATGCCCCTCGCCCCAGACGCCGAGGGTGCCGATGTCCACGAAGGCCACATGGGGGCTGCCATCATACCGCGCGCCCGCCGCCGCAAGGAACTTCTCCAGCTTCTGCAGGTAGATCGGGTCGTCGTAATCAGGCTCCCACAGCTTCCCGTTCTCCCACTCGTACCCCTTCGCCCCGGCCTTGCGCACCCATTCCGGGGTCGCATATTTGAGGCCGCTTTCGCAGCAGGTGAAGCGGAAAGCGATCTGCCTGCCGGCGGCGATGTACCGCTGCGCCGGAGTGTCCACCACCGACCAGTCGAACCGCCCCTCCTCCGGCTCGAGGTACGCCCACGGCAGGCGCAGATAGCAGACCGTCAGCCCCGGGAAGTCCGTTCCGGCGTACCCCGGCCCCAGCGGCGGGCCGTACCCGGCGATATTGTTGTCATAATGGTGAAAGACCCAGCCCATACCCGGGTTCTCAAGCGCCGTCCCGGTATCTTGCGGATGCACCGTTACCGCCTCCTGCGCCCACAGCGCCGACGCCAGAAAGATGATTGCGGCCAAGACTGCAGGGAAGCGCTTTCGCAAGGTCATCACCTTAGGTCGAAGTAGGGGAAGCAGAAGGCGAGATCGACCACGAAGACACCAAAGCACGAAGTGACAACGGCACGCTGGCTGTCGCTGTTGGTGCCGTTTCGTGTCTCCGTGTCTTCGTGGTTCAAGCCGTCCTTTACCGCCCGCCCCCTCGAACAGCATCCGCCCCGTAGACCTCCACCTCGTCCACCATGCACCACCCGCGCCGTTTGAAATGCAATCTGACGTACCGCGCTGTCCCCGACACCGGCGTCTCCATGAGTGCCACCGTGGCCTCATTGCCCGTCTCTGCCGGGTGCTCGCGCGTCGCGACCGGATCGCTCCAGGCCACGCCGTCCTCCGAGGTCTGCACGGACATCTCCTCGGGGTACCAGATGCCCGCCGGTCCGCCGCCGCACACGTGCGCTGCGACGAGACCCAGCTTCTGCGGCGAAAGCAAGTCCACCGTGACGCTCGGATCGACGTCCAAGTAGCCGACAACTCGATCCGCATTCCACTGCCCTTCGGACACCTCCCCATCGGTCAGCTTGCGGCCGTCGTCGCCGTACTTCTCCGCTGAGGTCGGCGCGGCCAGAAGCCGGTACGGGCACCCGAGGGCCACGTTCTCCCCATTGCTGAGGACTTCGACCTCATCGACCATCAGCCAGGCGTTCGGGATGAAGTCCAGTTTCACGTAGCGCGCGGCCACGGCATCCACCGCGCCCTCCAGCCACTGCATGATCGTCTCCTGCTCGCCGACAGGCTCCGCCGGGGGGACGATCCGCCTCAGTACAGGCGTCCAGCTCTGCCCGTCTGTGGAGGTCGAGAGCGTGATCGAGCGCGGCAGATACACCGCTCCGGCCCCGCCACCCTCGACGTGCACGCGGACCTTGTCGACCTTGCGCGCCTGTCCGAGGTCGACTATCACCGATGTTCTCGTGCCGTACCACCCCACCGTCTTCCCGTCGCCGAAGCCGGTAGAGAGCACGCCGTCGGTCAGCTTCCGCCCGTCGTCCGGGTACTGCGCCTTCTTGGCGGGTTCGAGAGTGTAGGGCTTACCGAGCGCGAGGTTCGTGGCCGGCTCGACCTCGATCTCATCGAGTGCGATCTCCCTCTTTCCGGCTCCTTCGAGG
The DNA here is from genome assembly GCA_964455745.1 of uncultured Armatimonadia bacterium. Lineage (GTDB taxonomy): Bacteria > Armatimonadota > Zipacnadia > Zipacnadales > CAYWBK01 > CAYWBK01. The sequence continues at coordinate 2,004 of CAYWBK010000432.1, read as the reverse complement.
GTGATCTGCAGCTTGCTCGCCCGCAGGCCCTGCAGATCGACGGGCAGATACCCCGACCAGCCACTCGACGTGGAGATACGCCCCTCACGCGACTGCCCGACAGCGCTCACCGTCGCCCGCGCCGGGAACTGGCCGCCCGGCGTCTTCACCGCGTGCAGCCACACCCGCGGCAGGTATCGATCCGGCGGCGTCTCCAGCGTCACCGAGCCGCTCCCCTGTGGCCAGCGAATGAGGTTCGCCGTATCGGTCGGCGATGAGGCATACACGCCATCCGTCAGCAGCCCCGCATTGCCAAGGCCGTCCGACGCGCACTTCCCAACCGGAGTAGTGCCACCGGCAGCGAAGACCCGCAGCCCGTCGAGGATCGCCTCCGCCCCCGGCGGGCCGGACAGCGTGACGCACACTGAAGAACCAAGCTGCGGCCTACCCCGCAGCAACAAAGTAGCCCCGCGCCCGCTCTCGTCCGAGGCCTGCGAGGTCGGCGCTTCGCCGATGATCTCTCCCAGACCGGCAGGCCCGAACTCCGCATACGCCCGCGCGAAGAACAAACTCTCGACATCCTTGCCGGGCCGCCTCAGGTGCAGCCGTACCTCCTCGATCCGTAGCGGCGACGGCAGATCGACGCGGATATTGGCCGCGCCCGACACCTTCACCTCGCCCCGGTCCCTGCCCCAGGTGGTGAGCGCCGTCGTGTGCAGCGGCGGCTTGCCGGTCATCCGCACCTCGCACGGCAGCCCGGTGACCACCGAGCGGTCCCGCCGGACGTACTTGCCCTTGTGGAACAGGTACAGGTCGCGGTAGAGACGGTTGTTCGCCGGCAAGTCGCTCGCATACAGCCGCCCGATGTCCTGCAGCCCCTGGTAGTACCCGTGCACCGCGCTCATGTAGCCCTCGACACCGGGCAGGCCGTAGTTGAGGTAGTCGCTGAGGTTGTCGCGATCTGCCGTCTCATCGTTGGCGCGGTAGGCGACCTCCATCTCGATGCCCATGTCGTACTTGCGGCAGATGGCCGCCGCGTCCGCGAGGCGCTGCTCGTCGCGCGGGAGGGGCATGAAGGCGTAGTTGGGCTGCATGACCGTGAAGTCGAAGCCCAACTCGCGCCACTTGGGCACGCCCGGCGCGTTGAACCACGGGATCCAGTGGAACCCGAACTTGCGCTCGTGGACAACCTGCGCGGTCATCTTCACATAGGCCTCGTCGCGCGGCCCGATGCCCTCATTCATCCAGTAGTAGCCCCACAGCGACAAGTTCTGGTACCCCGCCGCGGCGAACCGGCGCGAGGTCTCCTCGACCAGCCAAGTCGCCGCCCGCCGGGCATCGTCCATATTGCTGAAGTCCAGCACCTTCCCGCTGCCATCCGGGTCGCCGAAGACCTTCTGACCGGGGTGGATGTAGGGCATCATCAGGATGATGGGAACCTTGCGCGCCGGCGCCCCGAGCGTCTTGGCGGCTTCGGACACCGCCGCGTCCAGCGCAGCCAGGTTCAGCCCCGGCTGGAAGAGGGTGTCGATGTAATACTGCCAGTCCTTCAGGTTCGTGAGCCCGTCGCTGTACCCGACTCCCGACGGCCCGCCCGAAAACATGAGGAACAGGTAGGAGTCATAGAACCAGTCCTGCGGCTTGCCGCCTTTGGCCTTGTCGAGATACGCGACGTAAGGCATCAGATCGGCCTGGCTGTAATGCCCTTGGTCGCCGACATACAGGAGCATGACATCCCGCATCCCGCCGCTGCGCGGATCATCTTGCGGCCAGTAATCGGCACAGGCAATATGTGACGCCGCCAGAAGGAGCAGTAGTCCGATCCCGTAGCGCATGCTCATCTTTCGCACATTGCAGCCTCGCGTGGGGCGGGCGTCTCGCCCGCCAGCCGTTGCCGTCCGTCGTTGCCGTCCGTCGTTGCCGTCCGCCGTTGTCGTTCGCCGTTGCCGTTCCCCCCTTCCCTGCGCCGACCGCAGGTCGGCAGAGGGAAGGGGGGCAGGGGGGATAGGAGGCCGTTCGCCGTTG
>CAYWBK010000431.1:0-5500 GCA_964455745.1 uncultured Armatimonadia bacterium | reverse complement strand
CGGGCGAGACGCCCGCCCCACGCGCGACAGGATTGTCGCGCCCACTTCATTTTCGGGGCAGTGGCTGAAGCCTACTCCTGATCGACGATATCGAGGTTGCCGCCGCAGGAGGGGCACTGCCGACCGGCCTGGGCGACCGGGTAGACGTTCCCGCAGTAGCCGCACTTCTTGACCTTCATGGTTTGCTTCAGGCCGGCGAAGATGTAGAACTCGGTTCCGTTCCGCGGCTCCGACCTGCATACTCCCCGGCTTACGAGCCGGTGAAGCGAACCTTGCGCGTCCGCCTGGCTGATGCCCAGCTCACCCACGACTTCCGCGATTGTGAGTTCGCCACCGTGAGAGGCGGCCAGGGCGTCTACCTGTGTGTCGATGTTATCGGGGGTTGCGGCGGCGAGGGCTTTGAGCTTGCCTAACGACCACCCGAGCAGCACGCCGCCGACCGCCAGCATGGCGAGTGCCGGAAGGAGATCGCCTGGAGACTTCGCCGCGACGATCAGGAAGGCGAGGCCGATAAACAACAGGCCGGCGGCGACGATCACCAGCACGATGGCGGTGAAGTACAGGAACGCGCGGTTCATACGCGAAGGCCTCCAGGACGCGGCATGAGAGCAGACAGCAACGCATTCCGCGCGGGGCGCACAGCCTCCTGCATCCCCGCGCCTCTCCCCCGCTCCGCATTAGTGCAGAGAGTCGGCAGCCCCAATTCTACGGAATCTTCGCACAACGAAACCCGACGCTGACATACCGGATGTCCGGGTCGCTCCAGTCGCGCGTGGCCGATCGACAGTTGAGCAGGCTGCCGGACCACGAACCACCCAGCACCAGCCGGTACTTGCCTTTCGCCGGGCCTTGAGGGTCGGTATTCGGCGAATTGGCGTAGTAGCCCGCGTCGTACCAGTCCGCGCACCACTCCCACACGTTCCCCGCCATGTCCCGCGCGCCGCACCAACTACTCCCCGCCGCCAGGCTCCCCACCGCCATCGTCCCAATGTCACCGGGGCCCTTATTGTCCGCATTGCAGCATTTTTTTGGGTCCCAATCATTCCCCCAGGGATACCGCAGGGCGTGCGGTCCCCGCGCCCCGTATTCCCACTGCGCCTCGGTCGGCAGCGCCAGGCCGTAGTGACCGCAATACGCCTTCGCATCCCGCCAATTCACAAAGACCACGGGATGATCCGGGGCGTTGCCGCTCAACGTCGGGAAGGCGCGCCTGGTTGCCCCGCAGAAGGCCCGGTACTGCGCATTCGTCACCTCGCATTTCCCCAGCCAGAAACCCCTCGTGATCCGCACCAAATGCGCGGGATGCTCGTCGCCATCGCCCTCACCTGGCGGGCTGCCCATCATAAACTCCCCTGCTGGCACCCACACCATCTTTCCCCCGTCTGGGCCGATGATCTCCTCGCCGGCCTTCGTGCCCGGCTTCTGCCAGGGCTTGGCGTTTTGGGCGATTGACGGACCGATGACGGCTACCAAACATAGCGCGGCGACTGCGATGACGATGAGACGGCGTGACATGAAACACCTCCGGGGACGGCAAACAGGCAAACGCCCCACTGCCGGGCCAACGGCGACCTCACCCCCGGCCCCTCTCCGCAAGCGGAGAGGGGAGAACAGCAGCAGTTCCCTGCTGTGCGGGAATCGCCGTTTGCCTCTCCCCTCCCGGTACGGGAGGGGTGCCCGCGAAGCGGGCGGGGTAGGGCCGTTCGGGCGGATCAACGGCTACCCCACCCCAGCCCTCCCCGCAAGCGGGGAGAGAGTCAGCATTAGCGGCTCATCCCGCCTGGGCGGGATCATTTGAGAGTGCCGGAACCCGGCATGAGAGCTGCCTAAAGATTCACGACTGACAGAGTACTAGGCTGGCTCCGACAGCGTCGTCTGTCTCTCGCGGTGCGGGAGGGGTGGCCCGCCGCAGACGGGTGGGGCCGTTTTCGCCACTTCCTCTGTTCTATGGCCCTTCGAGTTTCACCGGCGCCGGGAATGTGACGGTGAGGTCAAGGTGGAACTTGTCGCCCGCAGTGACGTCGCGGCCGGGCTCCTCCATGATGGCGGGAAGTCGAACCTCGAAGGTCGGGTTTTCCCAGTGGCGCAAGTCCTGAACTACGATGTCCGCCGGCGCGCGCACTTGGATCGTGACCGCCTCATCGCTCGCCTTCGCCACCTCGATTTTGGCCCCCTCGCCCGCCCAAAGCTGGAATGTCTCCTTCTGCTGCTCCTGCGGGAGGGTCACTACCTGCGGGTCGCCGTCCTCCCCCGGCGAGGTGATCGTCAACTGCTTCCCGGCATACTGAGCTGCCGGTAAGCCGACGGAGAACTGCAGCCCATCGAGCTTCATAGCCTTCAGCACTTCAACATCGTACTCCAGTTGCAGGCCCCGCGCGAGCGTCTTGACGCTCTCGGTGAACCGGAGGGAGCCGCCGTCCGTGTTGGGGATCGCCAAAGTGCCGACGAACCGTTTTCCGGTCTTGTCCGGCAGGTCACTGACCTCGGCGACGGCGTCGGTCTGCGGCGCGTGCTTCCACTGAGGGCCGTGGGCATTCAGTTCGATTGTGGCCAGCTCCACGTCGCCCTTGGTAACCGTAACCATCCCGGAAGGGTGCAGCTTTGCGGAGAGCGTGTCCTCCGCCCATGATCCACCGGCCGCTGCCAGAAGCGCGGTAGCGGCCACGCTGACAACGACCGAGATCGCCCGTAGTCTGCGCATGATCCTGTCTCCCTTGGCGAGCCTGCGTGACTTGTCAACCGTGAGTCTTTGACACATGGCGTTCTACGAACTACAGACGGCAGAACGGCAAGATCGCTCAACGTCCCTAACACCTTGGGGGATTGCATCCCCCAAACCCCCGCGACTTTCAACGTCAGAAGCCTTTGGGGATGCGGGGGTCTGGGGGACGCAGTCCCCCAGGACGTAAAGGCCATTGTTGTTCGTGATTTTCCGGATTCCCCGAGAGTTTATGGCCGTACGATCTCGAACGAGATGGCAGGCAAGACGCCTAACGAGATATGCTGCTTCATGGCCCCCGGCTGGACGCCCGGCCTCTGCCCCTCCAGCTCAGTTGACGCCTCAACGATCAAGCTGGCCGCGTCGCCTACCAGCGCGGCGTTCGCATCGGCTTTCACCGTGAAAGTCACACCAGTGGGCGTCAAGGTCGTTTCGACAAGCCTGACGCCACGGGGTTGGTTGCTCAGGGCGAACTGAACCGACCGGAGCGGACTCTGCAGACGATCCGGCAGAATCTGCGGGGCCGTCATCTGCACCTGGACCGTGCCACCGAGAGGAATCCGTATGGGAATGCCGCCAGCCAGTTGAATGCCCGGCACCACGGGCCGCCAGATGGCCGGCACGGGTCGCGAGCCCACAACCGCGACCAGGATCTCCTGCTGCGGCACAAGATGCCGATAGGCGAACGCCTGCATCATGTCTTCCGCCGGTGTGACCGGCCGACTGACCGCGGCGCCGGCGATCTGGGCATGAGCCTCCACCCGCAAAGCGAACACCTGCTGCGGCGTGCCCCGCGGCGTGGTGATCGCCATCTGGACGGAGTCCTGACCCTTCGGGATACGGGCGTCCCGCAGGGTGAAACCGGCGGGAGCATCCGGGAGCACAAGGTCGATGTCTCCGTCGGAGCCGTCCTTCCGCACCGCCTGAACGGTGACGGTTGCGGCCCCTCCGGGGGAGATATTGACACTGGAGGGCGTCAGGAACACGACAAAGTCGGGCAGCGGCGGCCCTACGCGCAGACGATAGCCGTACTCGCTGCCGCCATGATGCTGCGCGTCGGACAGGCGCACGAAGTAGTCGCCGTTCGCCGGCAATCGAAAACGCAGATAGGAATCGGCGTGGTGGGTGAGCAGCCCCGAGTCCTTGTTCTCAGTATCATCGTTCCAGGCCAACACCCGCCCGGTAGCGTCCGTCAATTGAAGCAGCGAATCGAGCGGGGAGCCCAGACGCCGCGCATACACTTCGGCCACCACGTCGTCGCCCGCCCGGCCCTCGAACCGGAACACGGCCACATCGCCGGGGTGGGCGATCCGGCCGTTGACGATCACCGGCGGGGAGATGCGCTGGGCCTTGAGACCGCCTTCGTTCGGTTCGGCCTCCTCGACCTCAGGCAGTGTGTCGACGGCGTAAGGAAGGGAGTTCGAGAGCCGGTCGCCGACGGGCCAGGCCGCCGTCCGTATGTGGCCTTTGCCGGGCGTCGTGTCCAACGGCGCCTTCGCCGAGCCTAGATTCCAGCCTGTCATCGAGGCGCTTACCTGGGCCCCCTCCCGGCCACCCAACGGGAAGAGAGAAGTGATGAAGGGTTGTTCACCGACGGTAACCCGATAGATGAAATCCTCTCGACCGCGATAGACACTGTCGCGTATCTCCAGCGCGTACTCGCCGTCCTCGGGGACCTCGTAGAGGATGACCGGATCGGGGTCGAAGCGGTAGTGGTCCGCGAAGGCGACTTCCTTGCCGCGCGCATCGCGCAAGGAAATCGCGGGTTGAAACCAGCCCGGCACGGCATCAGCGAGGTACGGCATCAGGTGGCGGGCCTGGGTCGCGATGACCAGTCGCTGACCCCGCTTGGCTCGGAATCGGAAATGATCCACCCCGCCGGGAAGAATCTGTCCGTTCAGCACGATGGGCAGGTCTAGCGCCGGTGCGGTCGCTTCGCCGGTGGTTTCAAGGTCGTCCTCGCCGACCTCGGGCAGCGTGCCTACCTGAAAGAGCAAGGGGTTGGTCAGGCCGGTGGCGGTGACCAGCCGCAGTTCCCGGTCCCCGGGCGCGGCTTTGGGGTCGATGGCGATCTCGACGATCACCTGTTCGGCGATCTGGGCGTTCGGCTGCTTCTTCGGATCGAACAGTCTGGTCCGCAAGCGAGCCAGACTCTCGGGGCTTCTCTCATCCATGTCCCGCAACCAGGGATGATCCGGCAAGGCAGCCATCTCCTCCGGCGGCTTCGTGGCCGCGCCGATGGCCTCCACGCTCCAGTGTCTTTTTACCATGTTGTGCAGGAATCCCGCGACCCGCCACAACTCCGCGTCGGTCAGGGGCCGGACGTACTCCACGACCGACGCGCGCACGCCTTCGCCGGAGACGCAAGCCCCTTGGACATCGCGGAGTATCTGCCCGCCCACCGCGACACGGAACGTCGTGCCCAGCCTTCCCCCGGCCGGGTAGACGTAGCCGACATGTGGTCCGTTGGGTTGGCTCCAGGCACCGGCCAGGCAGGTGACAAACAGGGCCGCCGCCCAGCACGCCCATCGTTTCATAACTGCGCCTCTTGTTGTATGCGGTCATCTTGTGACGAACGGCGCTGGGGTAGGTTCGCATCTGATAGTGCGTTCCGCCGACGCACCACGTCGCTCCCACCCATTTGCGGAACATTCGTCGCGGTGTCGCGATTGCCTGCTGCGTGGGCTCTTCCTCAATGTGCGTGGGTGGCTTGACAGTGGCTGAATAGACCGCCTTGGCACGTGATCGTTATCCGTGCCGTCGCGTCCGCAGGACGCCCGG
>CAYWBK010000430.1:0-5525 GCA_964455745.1 uncultured Armatimonadia bacterium | reverse complement strand
GTACCACGACTCGATAGCGATACTCCTGGAAGGGAATGTCGAATGCACAACACACGTCCGATGTGGGGACGCTTGCTGGTTGCCGTCATCGTTTGCGCGGTTGCGCTCGGGGCGCTCGGCTGCCCGTCGCGCCAAAGCAACAAGCCTCAGGCAGGCGAACTGGTGGGGCAACTCCCCGGCCCTGACAACCCGGTGAATGCGCCGGCCGTTCCCGCCCCCGCCGCGCCGGCGCCACCAGCGGCAACGGCCGGCGCCCAAAAGGGAGCGGTGCCCGAGTCCGCGGGCGCGTCTCAGAAGGCAGCCCCCGCATCGAAGCTGAGCGAGGAGAAGTTTATCGCGCTATCGGCCAAGCTGGTTCTCGCCGCGAAGAGCACGCCCGACACCGAGCAGGGCCGCAATACCCTGGAAGCCTATACTATGCAAGTGCTCAAGGAGAATGACGTGACTGTGGAGGAGTTCCGGGACTTCACGGCCAAGGTGCACGAGGACCCGGTGCGCCAGAAGCAGGTCACCGAGCGCATCTTGGCCACAGCCGAAAAATACGCGTCGCCGCGCATCAAGATGCGTGACAGCCGCGGCAAACCCATACTCCCCAACATGCCGTCGCCGCGCTGAGAAGCGCTCCGGCCATACCGGACAATTCCAACCACCAAAGGAGCTTGCGATATGCGCAAGGATTTCCTGCACCTACTTGAGAAGCTCATGTCCGCCCCCTCGCCCTCCGGCTTCGAGCAACCGGCCCAACGCGTGGTTCGCGACTACATCGCCCCCTACGCGGATGAAGTACAGACCGACGTTCACGGCAATGTGATCGCCATTCTGAACCCCGAGGGCTTCCCACGGGTGATGCTGGCCGGACATTGCGACCAGATCGGCCTGATGGTGCAGAGCATCACCGACGAGGGCTTCCTCAACTTCGCGTCCATCGGCGGCATCGACGCGGCCGTCGTGCCGGGGCTGAAGGTGTACGTGCACTGCAGCTCGGGCGAGGTCATCACCGGCGTCATCGGTCGCAAGGCCATCCACCTGATGAGCGCCGAAGAGCGCAGCAAGCCGCAGCTCGAACTGCGCAACTTCTGGATCGACATCGCCGCCAAGGACAAGAAGGAGGCGGAGAAGCTGGTCGAAATCGGCGATCCGGTGACCTTCGAGTTGGGCCTGGAGCGAATGTCGAACGACCTCGCGGTGGCGGCGGGCTTTGATGATAAGGTCGGGTCCTTCGTGGTCATGGAAGCGCTGCGCCTGCTCGCCGATAAGAAGCCGGCTTGCGCGGTGTACGCGGTCTCGACGGTGCAGGAGGAGATCGGGCTGCGCGGGGCGCGAACCAGCGCTTACGGGATCGACCCGCAGGTGGGGATCGCGGTCGATGTGACGCACGCGACCGACTATCCGAATGCTGACAAGTCGCACGGGGAGTGCAAGCTCAGCGGCGGCCCGGTGATCGCCCGTGGGGCGAACATCAACCCGGTGCTGGGCAAGATGCTGATCGATGTCGCCAAGGCGAAGAAGATCCCGTACCAGATCGAGCCGGCTCCGGGCGGAACGGGCACCGACGCCAACGCGATGCAGATCTCGCGCGCCGGCGTAGCGACCGGCCTGGTGAGCATCCCGAACCGATACATGCACACCCCGGTGGAGGTCGTCTCGCTAAAGGACCTGGAGAACGCGGCGAAGCTGCTGGCGGAGACGCTGCTGAAGATCGACGCGAAATCGGACTTCACGCCGATGTGATGAGGTGCGGCCGGCGTGCGGCGGCCGAGATGGGCGCTATCAAGTCATCCCAAACGTGGTACAATAACGGGAAGACGTGATGAGGAGGCGGTCCGCATGGTAACGCAGGACTACACGAACGAACAGGTTGCGGAACGGGGCGAAGCCCTCTATCAGCGCGACATCCGTTCGAAGGTTGATACCGCCGAGAACTTCGGCAAGTATGTGGTCGTAGACATCGAGTCCGGGGACTACGAGGTCGCCGCTGAGCGCATCCCTGCAATCGACCGCCTGAGGCTCAGGCGGCCGGACGGGACCTACTACATCCTGCGTGTCGGTTTCCGAGCAGCGGCTTCTCTCGGCGGCGGAAGGCGGCACTTAGACCGATGATCCAGGGGGCCGTGCGTCCGGGCGGTAGCGCCGTAGTAACCGTGATTCTGCGTGGCCCGACTGGCGCGACCGAGCGTGTCGATGCAGTTTTGGACACAGGGTTCACGGCATTCGTAGCGCTCCCGCCTGCGATCGTTACGGCGCTGGGGCTCCATTTCGACAGCGATGAAACGGTTGTCTTGGGCGACGGCAGGGCGGTCGTGGTGCCCCTGTATAGAGGCAGCATCGTATGGGAGGGCGAAGAGCGCGAGATCTCCGTACACTGCACCGACACCGACCCTCTGATCGGCGTCGCCATGCTTTGGGGGAGCCGCCTTGAGGTCGATTTCGAGGGCAACGGGCGCGTGGCGATCTCGCCACTCACGAACGGCGCTCAGTGAGCGGCGAGCCCGCCGGGCCGTCATTTCCCCTTCTCCTGCATCCCCACCGACCCCCAGTCCGGTATCCCCGGCTTCTTGTACCACGACGCCAGGAACTTTGCCAGCGAGCCGGGATACACCACTCGCTTGACGTTCATCCAACTCAACTGATCCCCGACCGCGTAGTAGAGGTACGTTTTGCCCTCGAACTCCACCAGGTCGGGGTCGGAGGCGTTGATCCCCTCGTCGATGTCATCCACCGCCAGAACCGGGTTTGCGGAACTCAACTCCCAGTGCTTCAGGTCGCGCGAGCGGGTGATATAGGTCTCGAACCGCCAGCGCGGGGTGCGGTGCTCCAGGTAAAGTACATAATAGTACCCGTTCGCATACCGGATGCACGGGCAGGCGGTGTAGCGGTTCGTGCCGAAGGTCGCCTCCGGTATCTTCGTCCACTTCTGCAGGTCCGCCGACCGCGCTAACTTCACTGTGAACGGAGGATATGCCGGGTCGTTGGACTCGTAGGTCATCACGAACCCGTCCGGCCCCTCGCAGACCGAGGTGTTGAAGACTCCCTCGTTTTCACCCTTCACCACGACTTTCCTCCGCCAGTGTTTGAGGTCGGATGAGCTGAACATCGTCACATCGTGCCAGCCATCCGCCTCCCAGCGCGAGGCGAAAGCGTAGATCGCGTCGTCATGCACGATCAGTGACGCCAGGCCGTAGCCCTTAGCGAATCGCGCCATTTCCTTGCCGGTCGCGACATCCCGCAGCAACAGATAGTAGTCGTTCCTGTCCCCGCCGGTTGCCGGGCGCACGCACTCCAGGAGGCACAGGCGGCCCTTCCAGACGAACGGTCCGACTTCGCACATATCGCGGCAGACGAAGTCCTTCGCCACATAAGGGGTGGCCCGCTGCCGGGACGGCGGAACGATCGTCTGGAACACATCGACCGGCCAGTCCGGCAGGCGCAGGATTCCCTTGGGGCATTCCTGCTGGAACTGCACGTAAGCCTTCACGTCGCCCTTCGCCGTGTAGCGGATGTCCTTCGCGGTGTCCTTCTGGACCATCACCCCGAACACCTTGTAGCCCATCAGGGTGGTGTCCTCAAGATCGACCTGCAGCAGCTTCCCCTCCTGCACGCTGATGATGATCCCCTCGGTAGGCGTGCCGGCGGGCTGCGAGAAGTTCAGCGCCACCAGCCGGCAGCGGTTCACCTTGATGTGCGAGTAGGTGTGGAAGCCGAAGTTGCTGCTCTTCAGCGCGCACTGCGGGCCGACCATCGTGCAATCCTCGAAGACCGCATCCGGGCGGTCGGGCATGGTTTTGTTCTCGACCCGCACGTAGGCCCCCGCGGTGTCGCCCCAGAAATCCAGCGCCCACAGATGACACCGCCGGAAGGTGATCGGCTCGTCGGGGCGCGACAGGCAGCTTGCGACCCCGCCGCCGAAGGCCCGGCCGATGCTCACGCAGTCCTCGACGATGACCGAGAAGGGCTTCACCTGGTCGGTGCAGTCGAAGAAGATGCCGCCGTCGCCGCCGGTGACGTACAGGTTGCGCAGCGCCCAGCGATCCCAGCCGATGGCCGAAAACGTGGGTTCCTTATGCTCGGGCGACCAGCCCTGCGAGGTCGCGCGGATCGTCCCCCACCAGTCGTAGCTCTTGAAGCCCTGCTGGCCGGGGTCGCCGGAGTCGATGACGACCCAGCCGGTGGTCCCGGAGCCGAGCTTCCCGTCCGTGTCGCCGATCAGCTCGTTATACGCACCCACAGCCCCCTTCTGAGCGGGGGAAAGGTTGGCCTCGAAGTAAGTGTCCGGGCGAATGGCGATGCGGTACCCGCCCTCCCCATTGGGAATGGCGCTCAGCGCGGCCTGGACGGTGGTGAAGGCGGCGGCCCACGACGAGCCGTCACGGTTGTTGCCCAGCTTCGAAACGTAGAGCGTCTTGGCGGCGGTCTTGGGCGCAGCGGCAGCAGGGGCGACGGCGCCGATGCACAGCGCGACACAGACGATAGCGAGCAGAATGGGGCTCATTGTAGGGGAGGGGCTCCTTCCATTATCGCGAGAACAACCGCATTGACATCTGTCAATAGCGAGGCGTACACTAGTGTCAGCAAGGGACGAAACTCGGCGTCATGCCGTGTGATTGCCAGACTACGGTCTGTCAATCCTATATCCCTTGGCCATCATCCAAGGCCGCTAGCGATAGCGGCCTTTTCTGCGTATAGTAGGTCCCGTATTCAGCGCCGCTGGTGTCGTCGATGTCCACAACCAAGCGGAAGCGAGGCCACAAGACCTCCAGGTAGCGTTCCTCGCTCTTCTCGTACAGCCGTTGTAGTGTCCACAGGAAGTAATCCACCGCCTGCAAACATGCACATCTGTGCGCCGGACACGGCCACACCTGCACTGTCGCATCACTGCAGATGCTCCGCTGAGCCTCGAAGCGGCTCCGAGAGGCCTCCAGGGCGTTGCGCAGCGCCATCGTACGGTCGGACTTGCCTCGCGTGGCGAAGCAGACGTTGTAATGCGCATCCTTGTGGAGCAGGTTCCGGAAGAGCCGCCGCACCAAGTAATCGTAAAGCTCGTTGGAGTTATACCGGTAATCGGCTGAAACGCGGTTTCGGCTTCTCACATATTCGAGCACGTTTTGTTTGCGCTTGACCATTGCCTGGAAGCGCACTTCGGATTGTGCCAGCAGTCGGATGACGTCTCGACGCACTTCCGGCTGGTCATCAGTGGCATGGAAGGCCACAGCCGTCTTTCGCGCCTCAGGCCGCATGGAGGGTACGCCCTTGAAATAGGGGTCGCTTAGCAGGTCTGTGCGCAAGGCATTTAGCGCCGTTGTGAGGCCCGCCGGATCAGCAACGTCGAGCACGCCGAGCATGAAGAAGCGCGAGCAATCCGAATTGCCAATAATGACGTGCCCTGTGCTGTCGAATAAGGTGCCGTCTCCGGCTTCGTCCACGAAGTAACTGCGCGAACGGCTGATCCTGGGCATGCTAACCTCAGTTACACGGAGAGCCAATTGCAAAAGTCCGGCCTGCTTCATGTTCGGCGGATGATTCAGGGC
>CAYWBK010000429.1:3767-5526 GCA_964455745.1 uncultured Armatimonadia bacterium | reverse complement strand
GGCATCAAGGCCGCCGCCGCTGCCGGGTTCGATGGTGTCGGGCTTTGGGCTGACACTTTGAAGGCGTACCGCGAGGCGCACGGCTGTCTTTGCGATGTCGTGGCTGCGCTTTCCGACAACGGCTTGAAGGCCGAGGAAATCTGCTATACCGCCGGGTACATGTGGCCTGACGATGACGCCGCCCGCGCTGCGGCTTTGGCGGATGCGCGGGAGAAGGCCGAGATCGCGGCGGCGGTTGGGGCGCCTTGCGTGATCGCTTGCGCCTCCGGGGCGGCCAGTGGTTGTCTCGACGCCGCCGGCGCCGACCTCCGCCAGGTGGCCGAGATCGGGGCCGAGTTCGGCGTTGCGATGGCGCTCGAGTACATCGGCGTGTTCCCGTTCGTCAAGGACCTCAAGACCGGTCTGGACATCGTTCGCCGGGCGAATCACCCGCAGGCGAAGTTGCTCATCGACATCTTCCATAGCTTCCGCGGCGGCACTTCGGTCGAGGATTTCGTGCTGCCGCAGGGTAACGAAGTGGCGCTCGTTCACATCAACGATGTCCCCGCCGGCGACATCTTTCAGATGGCCGACAGCGATCGCGTGATGCCCGGCGATGGCGTGCTGCCTTTGAAGCAAGCGCTCGCATCGCTTGGCGCGAACGGCTACGACGGGGCGCTGTCGGTGGAGGTCTTCAGCCAGTATTGGTGGGCCCAGCCGATCGAGGAAACCGCGAAGGCCGCGTACCGAGCGCTTAGCTCGGTACTGGAGGCATAGGGGATCACCTTGGACCTCACCGGCTGGCTTCTGGCTGCTGCTTCACTGTTGTTTTTCGGCCTGTATATGGTGCCCCGCAAGCTGTGCAAGCTGCGGGACTTCGAGTTCGTGGCCAGCATGGCTTTCGGTGTCGTGCCCACGACGCTGGCGGCCACGCTGATCGCGCATCGCGGGATTGGCGACGCGCTGCCCGTGCTTGGGATCGGGCTGTCGTTTCTATGCGGCCTGATCTGGACCGTCGGCATTCTGTTCTACACGCTGTCCGTGACGCAGATGGGCCTCGCCCTGGCTACGCCGATCAAGAATACCACGGCGATCCTGGGCACCGTCTTCGGCCTGGTCTTTTTCGCGGAATGGCAGCAGACCCGCGTGCTGCCGGCCTTGCTTGGCAGCGCCCTCGTTGCGGCCTGCGCGGTCGTCCTCGGCATGACCGGAGAGCGTAAGGGCAATCGCAGCTTCGTTACGCCGCTGGGCATTCTGTTCGCCCTGCTCGCCGCAGTGTTTTTCGCGGCTTACACGATCCCGTTGAAGTTTGCGATGAAGCTGGGGCTGGACACGTATCGTCTGATCGCGGTGATGGGCCTGGGATCGGCCGTCGGGGGGATCATATTGCTGGTGGCCCAACAGAAGACCCTTGCCGCCTGGATCAAGCAGCCGGTCGTCGACCACGTCTGGGCCGCTGTAGCCGGAGCGACCTGGGCATTCGCGACGATGGCGATGACCGAGGCCATCGGGCACATCGGGCTGGCAGTCACCTGGCCGGTTGCCAATCTCAACACGGTGGTTACGGTCGCGTGCGGGATCGCCTTCTTCCACGAGGTCAGTGTGCGCAAGTTCTGGAAGCTGCTCGCGCTTGGGATGCTCTGCGCCATCGTCGGAGTGGCGCTGTTGGGGCTGGCGAAGACGTGACGGCTTCCTGCCCCCCTGCCTCCGGGAGGGAACGGCGCCTCACCCCCGGCCCCTCTCCACTCGGGAGGGAACGGCACCTCACCCCCGGCCCCTC
>CAYWBK010000429.1:0-3667 GCA_964455745.1 uncultured Armatimonadia bacterium | reverse complement strand
TCACCCCCGGCCCCTCTCCACTCGGGAGGGAACGGCACCTCACCCCCGGCCCCTCTCCACTCGTGGAGAGGGGGGAACGGCGGACGGCAGCGGGCGAGACGCCCGCCCCACGCGGAGGTTCGTGAATCGACTACGCCCGCCCCATGCGCGACAGGATTGTCGCGCCCACTTTATTTCCGATTGTCGCGCCCACTTCGTTTTCGGAACGGTTGCGTCTGTCCGCTATCTTGCCGGAGGCTCCCTATGCTACTGCGCCGAAGTCTGCTACTGCTCGCCGCCGGTTTGCTCTGCGCGGCATGCTCCGCCGCCGAGGTGGAGAACCTTTTGCGGCTAGGCAATTTCGAGCAGGGACTGCGCGGCATCGGGAGCTACAAGTCCTTCATCAGCCTTGACAGCGCCGTCAAACATAGCGGCACGCGGTCGCTCAATGTCGTGGCCCCGGAGGGCGGCACAGCTTTCCTGGCCATCGAGGACCTCGACATGCGCCGACCGATGGAGCTTTCGGCGTGGGTGCTGACCGATGGCGATTCCAAAGCCGGGGTCTACCTGGATGTCGAGCGGGCTGAGGGGGGGCGCGCCAAGCGGGGCGCCTCCGAGATCATCCGCGCGCCTCGCTGGACGCAGGTGAAGGCCCGCATCGACCCGACGGCCTGGCAGCCGGGAGACGGCGGGTTCGCCGTGCATTGCTTCGCACAGGGCACGGCCTGGTTCGACGATCTGGTGCTGCGGGTGCTTTCGCCCGAGGAGGCGGCGGCCCCCCCGGAGACGCCCGGATCGTCGCGGGGCAGGAAGCCCCCCGCAAAGCCCTCCGGCGCGTCCGGCGCGCGCGTCGTCGCTCAGGGGCCGACATCCATCAAGCTCACCGATGCGGTTGTGATCGACAGCGCCGGCAAGGCCACGCGGAATGGCGCGAACGATTTGACACTCGCCGCCGGCGCGTCGGCGGCCGTCTCGGTGAAGATCGACCAGGCCGGCTATTACGGATTGGGTGTCGAAGTGGAGGATGCCGAGGGGAAGGCCGGCCCGCAGGTCGCGTTGCTGATGGATGACCGCATCCTGGGCGCATCGAGTTTCGTCCAGTCGCCGCAGTCCGGCCACTTCAGCGTGCGCAAGTTTGCGGCCCAGCGCATCGAGGCGGGCGAGCACAAGCTGCGCATCTGCAGCGTGCAGCAGGCCGTCGGCAAGGTCCGCAACGTCACGCTGCAGCCGGTCAGACGCGCGCCTGAGAAGCCGGTCTACTCGTTCATCTTGTTCAACGACCTGCGCCTCGGGGCGGACGCACACTCCGGCTGGCTGGCTGCGGGCAAGGAAGCCGGGGCGGGCGACGGCACGGCGAGCGCGATCGACAGTATCACAGGCGCGATTGACAGCATCGCGACCGCGGTCCGCTTTCTTCAGCCAAAGTTCGTCGTCGCGGCCGGCGGGCTGACGTGGTCCGGAAGCGCCGACCAGGCCACCCAGGCCGCCGACTTGCTGGGCAAGCTGGGGGCGCCGTGGTACGCGTGCCTCGGCGGGCCGGACGTCATGCAGCCCGATGCGCGAACGCGGCTGGCGGCGGCTTTCGGCAAAGCCCTCCCCGGTGGCAAGACCTGGTATGCGTTCGAGGAGAAGCCTCTGCGGTTCATCGTTTTGGACGCCTCGTGGATGCGCACGAAAGCCGGCCAGTATGTCGAGACCTGCGCCCCTGAGGACCTCGCGGGCTATGGGATGCCGCCGAGGGAACTTGAGTGGCTCGAGGCGCAACTGTCCGGCAATGTGGACCAGAAAACCGTGCTGATCGTCAACCGGCCGGTCGTCGCCCCGGCGGCGCGTCCGGGCGCGCCGAAGCAAAGCGACGCCGGTCTCGTCGCCGGCTCCGAGCACCTCCTGTTGATGCTGGAGCGCCACACGCAGGTGGTCGCAGTCCTGTCCGGCACGGCGGGCGGCGACGCGGTGGTCACCGCCGGCTCGGCGGTCCACGTGCAGAACGCCAGCCTCGGTCGGTTCCCGTTCGTGTATAAGCAGGTCACGGTGTATCCGTCGTACCTGGAAATCTCCACCCACCAACTCGCAGCCCCGGGGCTGGCGGGAACCGCCGACGCCAGCGATGCGTGGCAGCTCGGGACTTCGGACGACTTGTACTGCGAAGTGCCGATGTAACTGCGCGCTTAGACCCAATAACCGTTCATTTAGGTGCGGGGTGCCCGCCGAAGGCGGGCGGGGACCCCGCACTGCCGCGGCTCTGTGGGGTCCCCGTTTTCACCTGCTTCGCCGGTGAAGACACCCCACAGCCTTGTGAGCGATATTGCGCTCAGACCGCGCGGCCCACTGGAGCAATGATGATGACTGACTTACCCCGTTTCGTTCAGATCGGCGCCGGGAACATCGGCCGGTCGTTTCTCGGCCAGCTTTTCGCGCGCGGCGGCTATCAAGTCGCCTTCATCGATGTCGATGACCGCGTAATCGACGCCCTCAATGACCTGCGCCGCTATCTCGTCGAGATCAAGGATCGCACGCCCGAGTCGATCTGGATCGAGAATGTGAGCGGCGTCAACGGCAAGGATGTGCCCGCCGCCGTCGAGACGCTCGTCGAGTGCGATCTCTGCGCCACCTCGGTCGGCCAGGGGGCGCTCAAGTTCATCCACCCGACCCTCGCCGAGGCGATCCGGCTGCGGGCCGAGCGCGGGCGGCCGCCGCTCGACATCATCATCGCCGAGAACATCCGCGATGGCGCGGAAGTCTTCCGGGCCGGGCTGACGCCGCTTCTGCCGGAGGGCTTCCCGCTGGCCGAGGCCGCCGGCCTCATCGAAACCAGCATCGGTAAGATGGTGCCGATCATGTCCGCGGAGGACCGCGCGCAAGACCCGCTGCTCGTCTTCGCCGAGGCCTACAACACCCTCATCTGTGACGCGCGTGGCTTCCGCAATCCGGTGCCGCAGATCCCCGGCCTCGACGCGAAGCAGAACATCACGGCTTATGTCGATCGCAAGTCCTTCATCCACAATCTCGGCCACGCGCTCCTGGCGTATTTCGCCTACCTCGAGGAACCGAGTTTGGTTTACACGTGGCAGGCAGTGGAGCATCCGCGCATCGGCGCGGCCACGCGTGAGGGCATGTGGGAGTCCGCGCAGGCACTGATCGCCAAGTACCCCGAGGAATTCACCGCAGAGAACCAGGGGGCGCACATCGAGGACCTGCTGTCGCGCTTCGCCAACAAGGCGCTGGGGGACACGATCTTCCGCGTGGGCCGGGACATCACGCGCAAGCTTTCGCGCGAAGACCGCGTCATCGGCGCGCTGCTTTGCGACATCGAGCAGGGCGTTGAGCCGATCTGCACCTCGCTTTGCGCGGCGGCGGGGATGAGGTTTCGGGCAACAGACGAGAACGGTGAGATGTTTCCCGGGGATGCGGCGTTCGCCAAGGACATCTGGCCGCGAGGGATCGAATACGTGTTGGATAACGTCTGTGGGCTGGCGGGGGCCGATGTGGCGCGCCGGGCGGTCATCGCGGCGAACAAGGTGATCGAGATAACCGCGCTGATGGGGACGAGTTTCCTGGAGCTTGAGTAGTATTGCTACGCCGGTTGTGCGGCCCTGTTCGGCAATGAGATGCGATGCGGAGAGATGGACGGCGATTGACCACAGAGACATCTCTGGGAAGGCGATGTCAAGGCAAAAGAATCCCTACT
>CAYWBK010000428.1:0-5555 GCA_964455745.1 uncultured Armatimonadia bacterium | reverse complement strand
CCCAGACCCCTGCATTCTGGACGCCTTTGACCCTGAAAATCGCAGGGGTTTGGGGCTGGGATCGCGTAGCGATACCCCTGCAATCCCCCAAGGTGTTAGGGCCGTTCAGCGATCTTGCCGTTTTGCCATTCTACCAAAGATTCTCGTCTGACAAGGCACTAGTGGGATCGAAGACGGGGACCCCAGGGCAGGTGGCTGCCCGGATGGCGCGGGGTCCCCGTCACGGCCTCGTTCCATCCCGCTTCGCGGGCCGGAACGAGACCGCGACACCCCGCGCCTTGACCGTTCAAAGTGCCACATCTAAAAACGCTGCTCCTCGCGCGACAGGATTGTCGCGGCCACTCGATCACCAAAACGGGCGCCAGGCGATCTCTCGCCGGCGCCCGTTTTCACTTGTGTTGGGACCTGATATCTCGGACGATCTACGCCTTCGTCGGCGCTTTCACTCTTGGCATCAGGACCTGGTTGAAGAAGTCCTGTGCGGATTCGGGCTTCACGCCCTGCACTTCCGCGCCCTCGACGTGGATCGAGGGGCCGCGGTCGCAATTCTCCATGCAGAACGTGCCCCGGAAGTTGATCTGGTCGGCGACGCCGGCGTCCTGGGCGGCCTTGATGAGGGACTGCAGCAGCTTGTACGAGCCGCGCGTGTAGCAGTTGGTGCCTACGCAGACGGACACGGTGAGCTTCTCCGCCGCGCCCTCGCCGATGTCCGGGCCCTGGATGCGCTTGCGGTGCTGATACGTCGTGTGTAGCGCTTCCTCGGCGGTGTGGCTGTTGGGCTCGCCGAGCCAGTGCTCGTAGATGTCGATGATCGTCGGGTTGTCCTGGCTCTTCTTCAGCGACATCCCGGCGTCGATGCGGTACAGGCCTGCCGCGCGGGCCTGGCGCTGCCGCATGTCGTTAGGGACGGGCTGCCCGCCGCCGCCGATGCAGCCGCCGGGGCAGGTCATAACCTCGATCAGGTGGTATTCGGCCTCGCCGCTGCGCACTTTCTCGATGAGCTTGGCGGTATTCGCCAGGCCGGAGACGACCGCGAGCTTGACCTCCAGGTCGCCGACCTTGTAGGTGGCTTCCTTGACGCCCTCGAGGCCGCGGACGGCCTTGAACTCGGTGTTGGCGAGCGGCTGGCCGGTGAGCTTCTCGACCGCAAGCCGCAGGGCCGCCTCGGCGACGCCGCCGCTGGCGCCGAAGATGACGCCTGCGCCGGAGACGAAGCCGAAGGGCATGTCCATCGCGTCAGGCTGAAGCTCGTCGAAGACGATGCCCGCCTGGCGGATCATCTTGGCCAGTTCGGTCGTGGTCAGCACAGAGTCGATGTCCGGCATGCCGTCGGTCTGGAATTCCGGCCGCTTGGCCTCGAACTTCTTGGCCGTGCACGGCATGATTGACACCACGTACAGGTCCTTCGGATCGATACCTAGTTCCTTGGCGTAATATCGCTTCGCCATCGCGCCGAACATCTGCTGCGGCGACTTGCAGCTCGACAGGTTATCGAGCATGTCCGGGCAGTGCCGCTCGGCATACGTGACCCAGCCGGGGCAGCAGGAGGTGAACTGCGGGAGCTTCTCGCCCTTCTGGACGCGCTTGAGGAACTCAGTGGCTTCCTCGATGACGGTCAGGTCGGCGGTGAAGCAGGTGTCGAAGACTTTGTCGAACCCGAGAGACCGCACTGCCGCGGCGATCTTGTCGGTAACGATGTCGCCGGGCTTGCCGGAGAACTCCTCGCCGAGAGCGACGCGGACGGCCGGCGCGATCTGTGCGATGACGGTCTTGGTGGGATCGTTGATCGCATCCCAGACCTCGTCAGTCTGGCCCGCGACGGTGAGAGCGCCGCAGGGGCAGGTCGCCAGACACTGGCCGCAGTTGACGCAATCGACGTTCTTGAGTTCGGCGCCGAATGCCGGGCCGACGGTGATCTTGGGGCCGCGGAACGAGAAGTTCAGCGCGCCCACGCCCTGGACTTCGTTGCACATCCGCACGCAGTCGCCGCAGAGGATGCACTTGTTCGGGTCGCGGACGATCGAAGGACTGCTTTCGTCCTTCGGGCGCTTGGCTGTGCGCGCCTTGAAGCGCACCTGCTCCACGCCGAGGCGGCGGGAAAGGCTTTGCAGGCGGCAGGCTCCGCTCTTGTCGCAGGTGGTGCACTCCTGGTGGTGGTTCGCGAGCAGAAGCTCCAGGACCGTGCGCCGCATGCGGCGTAGCTGCGGTGTGTTGGTGCGAACGTTCATCCCCGGCGTGGCCTTGGTCGAGCAGGCCGCCACCAGGCCGAGCTTGTCCTCCTCGCAAACGCACATGCGGCATGCGCCGTAGATCGACAGCTCGGAGTTGTAGCAGAAGGTCGGCAAGTCGATGCCGGCCGAGCGGACGACCTCGAGAAGGTTGCGCTCGCCATTAAGCTCTACTGTCTTACCATCTATGGTGATTGTATCGGCCATGTAGGTCCACTCCTACTGTGTGTAGATCGCATCGAACGGGCAGACTTCAACGCAAGCTCCGCATCGACTGCAGGTCTCGGGGTCGATCGTGAACGGCTGGCGGACAACGCCCGAGATTGCGTTGGAAGGGCAGTTTTTGGCGCACTTGCTGCAGCCCTTGCACTTCTCGGGATCGATCACGTACATCAAGAGCGCCTGGCAAACGCCTGCCGGGCAGCGCTTCTCTTCCACGTGCGCGGTGTACTCGTCCATGAAGTAGCGCAGCGTGGTGAGGACGGGGTTCGGCGCGGTCTTGCCCAGGCCGCAAAGCGACATCAGCTTGACCGTCTGGCCGAGTTCCTCAAGCAGCGCGACGTCTTCCTTGGTGCCGCTGCCGCCGACTATATGATTCAACGTATCCAGGAGGCGGTAGGTGCCCTCGCGGCACGGAACGCACTTGCCGCAAGATTCGGACTGGGTGAAGGTCATGAAGTACCGGGCCATCTCCAGCATGCAGGTGTCCTCGTCCACGACGACGAGCCCGCCCGAGCCGACGATCGCGCCGACCTTGCCCAGCGAATCGTAGTCAAGGGGCATGTCCAGGTGCTCCTTGGTCAGACAGCCGCCGGACGGGCCGCCGATCAATACCGCCTTGAACTCCTTGCCGCCGCGAATGCCGCCGCCGATGTCGAAGACGAGTTCGCGCAGCGTCACTCCGAACGGCACTTCGACAAGGCCGGTGTTCTTCAGCTTGCCGGACAGCGCGAAGGTCTTGGTGCCGGGGCTCTTCTCGGTGCCGAAGCCCTTGAACCAGTCCGCGCCCTTGCGCAGGATCGGGCCGACCATCGCGAGGGTTTCGACGTTGTTGATGACGGTGGGCTTGCCCCAAAGACCGCTTTGCGCCGGGAACGGCGGCTTCGGTCGCGGGGTGCCGCGGTCGCCCTCGATGGAAGCGATCAGCGCGGTCTCCTCGCCGCACACGAACGCGCCGGCGCCTTCCTTGATCTTCAGGTGGAAGCTGAAGTCGCTGCCGAGCATGTTGTCGCCCAGGAGGCCCTGCTCCTCGGCCTGCTGGATCGCAATCTTCAGGCGGGAGATCGCCAGCGGGTATTCCGCGCGGACGTAGCAGTAGCCCTCATCGGCCCCGATTGCATACGCTGCGATAGCGACGCCCTCGATGACCGCGTGCGGGTCGCCCTCGAGGACGCTGCGGTCCATGAACGCGCCGGGGTCGCCCTCGTCCGCGTTGATGATCATGTACTTCTTGCTGGCGGTCTCTTTCGCGCAGAAACCCCACTTGCGCCCGGTGGGGAAGCCCGCGCCGCCTCGGCCGCGCAGGCCGGAGTTGAGGACTTCCTCGGTGACCTGGCTCGGGGTCATGTCGAAGAGCGCGCGCGCCAGACCGTTGTAGCCGTCGTGGGCGATGTAGTCGCCGATGTTTTCGGGATCGACCTTGCCGCAGTTGGCGAGGGTGATCTTCTGCTGCTTGGCGTAGAAAGGCACATCGCGCAGCTTGCGCGCCGGCGTGCCGTCAGTGCCTTCGAGCAGGAGGCTTTCGATGAGTTCGCCTTTCACGATGGTCTGCTCGACGATGTTCGCGACATCCTCGGCGCTGACGTGGGCGTATAGGACGTCCTGGGGATGGATGTGCACGAGCGGCCCGGCTTCGCAAAGGCCGATGCAGCCGACCTTCATCACGTTGGTGCCGGACTTCTCGGCGTCCTCATGGAGAAGTTGCAGGTCCACGCGCAGGCCCTTCTCATCGAGGATCTTGCGGAAGGCCTCGTAGATCTCCATGGACCCCTTGGCGATACAGCCGAGACCCGCGCACACCGTCACACGGTAGTTCTCACGCCGCGTCGCCGACTTCAACTGCGCTTGTAGGGCTTCGAATTCAGTTCGGGAAGTCAGCATACGTTAACCTTCTCCATATCATCCTGTTTGAGGAGTTCGTCAATGATGACCTCTGCGGCGTCCGGTGTGAGCTGGCCGTAGATGCGATCGTCGACGACGAAGGCTGGAGCCAGCGCGCAGGCGCCGATGCAGGCAACAGTCTCGAGGGTGACGGCGAGGTCCTTGGTGGTCTGCTCGCCCTCCTTGAGTCCGAGCTTCTTGAGCAGCATGTTGCGGATGTCGGTCGAACCGCGCACGTGGCACGCGGTGCCGTCGCAGATCTTCACGATGTGCTTGCCCTTCGGCTGCATCGAGAACTGCGCGTAGAAGGTCGCAACGCTGTACACGGTCGCCACCGGCAGGTCCATCACCGTGGCAATGTAGACAAGGATCTCCTCGGGCAGATAATGGAGCTCCCCTTGAACCGCTTGGAGAATCGGGATCAGATGCGTCCTTTCGGTCCCGATGCTCTGGATGATCTCGTTGATCCGGCGGAAAGTCCGTAGCGGCTCCCGCTGAATCTCGGCGACGGTTTGCATGTTGCGAAGACCTCCCACTGCTCTAAAATATGTGGTGTTGCGCTCAATTGAGGCAAGATGAGACCGGGATTTCGTGAATTTCTGCCGCCGCCCAGGTTCTTTTTCGTGAATCTACCACAGCCTGCAGGCGACCGCAGCAGGGGTCCTGCGACGCTGTCCAGGCCCCCGGACACTAGCATCAAGCCGCTGATTCCCACGACTTCAGGCGGGCTTTCGCAGGGTGATTGCGAGGCCCGGTCGCGGGACCTTCAGCGGCTGGTCGATGAATTCGTGAGAACGTGCACGATTGGAGAAGGCCAAGAGTCTCAGGGGCTTCTGACGATTCTCCGCTTAGGGCGTGACGCGGAACTGCTGTGACTCTATTGAAACCATACTCGCGCAAACTTGTCAAGAGAAATCTTGCACAATTTGGCATCTGGAGCCTCAAAACTTGCCTCGCAGGGCCTATATTCACCCCATCAGAGGCCAATGGGAGGCTAAATCGACGATTCAACTCGTGAAAGTTTTCTCTTGACAGCCGCCGAGCGCACGCTATAACATCATACTCAGTAGCATGAACGTGCCCCGAGCATCCGTGCCGTGCCAGCGACATACGACCTGAGAAGTGTGAGAAGCAATCGTATTCGCTAGCATACAGCGCATTCCTCTATTATGGGAGGCGATTGCAAAAGTCTGTAGGAGCACTCTCCAGAGTGCGAACAAGCCGTTA
>CAYWBK010000427.1:0-5561 GCA_964455745.1 uncultured Armatimonadia bacterium | reverse complement strand
CGGGCGCTGAAGCGCCCGGCTGAGGGGCGCTTCGCGCCGGGCGTCCTGCGGACGCGACGGCAACGGCTTACCCAGAGCAGTCGGCTACCGCCGTCGCCAAGACCAGTTCATGGCATCTACCCACACACATTGAGGAAGAGCCCCCGCGTGGGGCGGGCGTCTCGCCCGCCGAGGCCGTCTCTTCTCTTACGACTTGTAGATGCCCGTCAGTTCGACCGCCCGGGCTATCGTCTTGAGCGCCTCGCCTCGGGCGCGCTTGCCGCCCTCGCGAAGCACATCCTTCACGTAATCGAGGTCTTTCTCCAGCGCCAGCCGCTTCTCGCGCGCCGGAGCGAAGTAACTGGTTGCGTATCCCGCCAGCTCCTTCTTCACGGTCCCGTAGCCGATGCCGCCCTTCAGGTACGCGGCGCGCATCTCGGCCATCTTGTCCTCCGGCGCGAAGAGTTGATAGAGGGCGAACACGTTGCATGTGTCCGGGTCCTTAGGGTCCTCGACGGGCGTGGAATCGGTCACAATCGACATGATCTTCTTGCGCATCGACTTCTCGTCCTCGAAGATCTCGATCGTGTTACCGTAGCTCTTGGACATCTTGCGCCCGTCCACGCCGGGGACGATAGCCGTGTTATCGAGAATGAACGGCTCGGGCACTTTGAAAGTCTCGCCGAACTCCAGGTTGAACTTGACGGCGATGTCCCGCGTGACCTCGATGTGCTGCTTTTGGTCTTGGCCCACGGGGACGAGATCGGACTGGTAAATCAGGATGTCCGCCGCCATGAGGACCGGGTAGGCGAACAGGCCGTGATCGGCGCTGATCCCCTGCTGCACCTTGTCCTTATAGGCGTGGCATCGCTCTAGAAGGCCCATCGGGGTGATGCACGACAGGAGCCATGTCAGTTCGCAGACTTCGGGGACATCCGACTGCACGAACAGCGTCGCGCGCTTGGGATCGAGACCCAGCGCCAGGAAGTCCAAAGCGACGTCCAGGGTGTACTGGCGCAGTCGCTCCCGGTCGTGAAGGCTCGTCAGCGCGTGGTAGTTCGCGATGAAGTAGAAGCCATCGTTCTCTTCCTGGAGGCGGATGTATTGCCTGATCGCTCCGAAGTAGTTGCCGATGTGCAAGGCTCCCGACGGCTGAATCCCCGACAGAATGCGCATCTTTCCCTGGCCTCCGATATTGTGGTGTCGTCGGTGCCGGTGCTCGCCCGGGCTCCGGGGAGAGTTTCAGGCTTGCACCGACACCGATCACACGATGTCTGGGCTTCCGCTGCCGAGTAACCTCGACAGAGAAGATGCCCGGTCTACGGCTTTGCGGCGTATGCGCAAGAAACGCGCGGTCCGTCGCAGGTCCCGGCGACGCTCCGCCCTGCAGCAGAACCTCGCACGGACTTGCCGAGGCTCATCGAGCCTCGACCGGACCTGGCGGCTGGCGAGAAGCCCCGTGGGCTTCGCCGTCGCGACCCGCTCCGGGCCGCCTGCCGTCGTGGTCCATCGCCGACCTCGGCGCGTGCTCTGCATGGCGCAGCGCGTGGCGCAAAGGCCGGCAGGGCGATGGCGCGGAATCACCGGGGGCTTCCGGGCCACTCCGGCCCTGCGCGACGCCTCGCTCTCCTGCTCGGCGCCCGGCTACCGCTTCCGCCCGCTTTTTGTTCTCGCTCACCGCCGCCGAGGGCCTCCAGAGAAGAGGGGCAGAGGAGGTGAGACGTCTGCTGTCGTTCTTCCGGTTACGCAAACGAGGGCCGAAGGCTTTTCGCCCACGGCCCTCGTTTGCTATCGAGCAACAAAAAAGCCGTGAGCGCTATGCGAGCTTGCCCACGACTTTCCCTGAAGACGACCTTCCTGCGCACGACAATAGGGGGGCAACTCGCGATTATGCGAAGCGCCACCAGCACCAGACGAACGACACGCTCTTGCGACAACAATCAGACACTGGGCTCATCCCCTATACAGGTTCGGATGGAGTATACCGACGCCCTGGCGTAGTGTCAAGCGGAATCTGGCGTGTCTGATGGTGCCGCCTGCTCCGTCGGAAAGTGCGCGGCGACGTAGTCCAGCAGGTGAGGGCGGACGATGCAAACAGTGACGTGGTTCATCGCGAACCCGTAGATAACGCCGAAAGTGCCGACGAAGATGCCGCTGATTGCGCTCGCCGTGAGTGAAGAGGTGAGTCCGCTCGCCGCACGCTTTACAGCGAGCGATACGATCCCCAGGCACACCGCATCGGACAGCATGACCGCGATGGCGGCCCGCCAGTAATGCCAGTGGCCAATGGCATGACCGTAGCACGCGCGCCAAGCCTCTCGCTGTTCACGCAGCGAGAGTCCGACAAGCTCGGGGATGTCCCTCAGACGCCAGTAGATCCGCATGGCCCGTTACCCCCGTTCGTCGCCTGCAGCGGGATTCGTCCGCTGCCCAGCCAACCTGCCCGAAGGTCGTATATGGGGCAGGCGTCGTGCCTGCGGGCCGGCAATGAGAAAGCCGGACGACAGTAGCTATCTTATTCCTTTCCCCACAAGTTCTGCAAGTACTCCAAGCTCCTGCGCAATGCTTCCTTCCGCTCCGCAGTCGGCACGTTCTCGAAGGCGATCACGTGTCGGCGCTCGATGTTGTCAGCCTTGAATACCGGCACGTACTTCTCGAACGGGCTTTGGCCTGTGCCGAGCTGCACCGAGAACACCGGAGCATCCTCGCGACCGAGGATGTGGTCCTTCCAGCCGACGATGCGGATGCGCTCGGGGTGCCGCTGCGGAAGCTCCCAGCCCGGTTGATGGCATGTGGTCATGTGACCGATGTTCAGCAGCGGCCCCGCGTTCGGGCAGTCCATGAGCGAAATCAGGTACTCGCAATCGGCGACGCTCTCGGCGATCCCGTGGTAATGCACGTCGACCGCCACGTACACCGGCGCGTCGCTGGATTCGGACGCAATCGCGTTCATCATGGCTGCCAGGCGCTGCAGGTCATCGCGTTTCGCCTCGACGGGAAGGCCCGGGGCCTGTGCGGCGCCGGCGCTGTGGCTGATGAAGTGGCACCCCAGTTCCAGCGCCATGTCGCGTAGCCGCCTCAAGCGACCCAGGGAGGCGTTCGCTGCGGCCTCGTCATTCAAGGTGACTGGAGTCCATATAAGGCCAAGTTCCAGTCCGGCGTTATCGAGCGCCTGGCGGACCATCCCCAGATCGCAGTTCGCCAGGTCCAGGAGGCTTCCCGAGGCTTGCGTGCCCGGCCGCAACACCGGGCCGCCGTCGAGCCACAGCATCATGATCCCCGCGAAACCCATCTCGCGGATGTCGTCCAGGGCCTGGGCGAAGGGGACGGTGTC
This sequence comes from uncultured Armatimonadia bacterium, assembly GCA_964455745.1. Classification (GTDB taxonomy): domain Bacteria; phylum Armatimonadota; class Zipacnadia; order Zipacnadales; family CAYWBK01; genus CAYWBK01. The sequence continues at coordinate 2,248 of CAYWBK010000427.1, read as the reverse complement.
GTTGCCGAACTCGCTGCGGGCGTGCAAACTGGCGCAGAATTTCATTCCGGGGCACCTGCCTCTCGCAACTGACGGTAGATTTCCTCACACAGCTCCATGCTCCCGACGGTGTCGGCGATGGGGGTGCGGTCGGGGGCCTCGCCCTGCACGGCGGCCACGAAGTTTGCGAGGTCGGCGACGTAGCCGTACCACTCGAGCATCGGCTGATAGCCGTAGGTTCCGTGGGTGTAGACCTCGTCGGCCTCACCGGCCGGGCCTTTACGGTAGACGAGGTCGAGGTCGTGCGAGATCAGGAAGTGGCCGTTCTGCCCGGTGATCTCGAAGTACAGGAATTCCTTGTCGGCCTGCTGGCCCTCGGTGAAACTGATCGTGCCCACGGCCCCCGAGGTGAACCGCACCATCACCGCATAGTGCGTGATGCCCTCGCACCGCCCGCGCTCGACCGCGACGGCCTCGGCGTCGCCCATCAGATACCGTACAGTGTCAGTAGCATGGCAGTGCTGGTCCATGACCACATCGCGCAATGTCGCGCCGAAGCACAAACCGTAGCGAAATATCATCATGTTCGGCAGGCCGAAGTCGGGACGCTGGGTCGCTTCGCGGGCCCTCTGGACGGCCACCGAGGAGCGAATGTTGAACCCCACGTGGCAGACGACCCCTTTCCCGGAGGCGAGATCGGCCATCTCGCGCACCTGGGCGGCGGTGTCGGCGGGCGACTTCTGCACGTATAGCGGGATACCGCGATCAAGCACTTGCATTCCGACCGCGTAATGCACTTTGGGCCCGCCGATGCAGATGACCGCATCCGGCCGCTCCGCGTCCAACATGGCGTGGAAGTCCGTGTACACGCGCTCGAAGCCATACTTGCGCTGGGCGTCGAGCGCCTTGTCCTCGACCAGATCGCAGACGGCCGCGAGGCGCAAGGGGTGGCGGTGCAACTGCGGGTAGATGCAAGCATTTGAGAACCCGCCTGCACCGATGTAACATAGCTTCACGGCGTCCATGCAAGGCCTCCGGGAGACAGGGCATAAGCGCTAAGTTAACCGGTGCGGGCCGTGCGGAGGGGCCGGATTACGAGCGCAGCGAAGTATCCGGCCCGGCCGTTCACCCCCTGCGCGGACGGCTGGGGCCGGATACTTGTGCCGCTGGCAGAGCCAGCGATCCCGTAGTCCGGCCCCTCCTTGAACGGCGTCTGGCCCTAACTTAGCGCCTAAGCAGAGACAGGGTCAGGAGGAGCGCACCAGACGAGAGACGGCCCATTCCCAAACACGGAGTATTGGCCGGCAGCGGCGAAGGGACCTTGTTGGCCATCAGAGAAATCCTCAGCCCGGCAAGACGAGAAATCAACTTTCGCGAACGAGACAGCCGCCAGACGCGACGTCTTCGGGAAGGTGAAAGGAGATCGACACGATGAGTTGCTATTTCCGACATCTCAATGACATTTTCGCTGAGGCCGGCATCGAGGTCCCGGAGGACCGAGCGGAGCGCAAGCGTCTGGATGCGTGCATCGCGGATCTGGTGGGGGACGCCGACCACCACTGCCCGGAGACGTGGAAGCGAATCAAGGCCCAGTTGGCCGATAATGAGACGCGGGCGAAGTTTGTGGACGCGTTACGCGCGATCTCTTGATGAAAAACAGCCATCTACCGCTCCGGGCCATTCACGCTGCGATTCTCGTGGCGCCTTGCTCTGGCGTGTCGGCGTCGTCGAGTTCGGCAAGAACCGCCACCCATCGGTCGCACTGAACTCCGCTCCGCAGAACGGCCGGATTGCGGCTTGCCGCGAGGGCGATGGCGCGCTGGCGCCGAGCGATGCTGGGGGAGAGCGGCGCGGCACTCATCGCGGGACGGACCACCTCGCGCTTCTCCGCAGAGTCACCTGCCCCGCAGGTGTTCGACGTGGCGGGACGCCGGAACAGGTAGTCGTATAGGAACAGAAGGCCTATGCAAAGCGCTACGTCCAGACCATTGATCTGAGAAGGCGAATGCTGCAGTGTCCAGTCCATCGTGCACGCCCCTATCTTGCGTGTCTGCATTGTTCGTGTTTGCGCATACACGACTATACCAAACGCGCGTTCGATAGTCAAGACATTTTAGAACATTTTTTCGATTAGCAGTACGAGCGTTTGTGTATATAAGACAAGATAGAGCCCGCAAGGTTGCACAGATGAGGCATATTTGCGATGCCCGTGCAGTCAGGAGCATCGTTTTTACGCAGGGGGACATCGAGGCGAAGGTAAGGCTGATTG